>CBDALO010000169.1:0-4301 GCA_965196985.1 Gammaproteobacteria bacterium
ATGAGAAGTTCTCTGAAAGTCTGCCCTTGAACGGACAATTTCGCCTCGGTTCAATAGGTGAACATTCCGAGTCGATTTACGAGACGTGGGACACAGACCCTAAAGTATCAAGTTCCTTGGACGATAAGAAAAGCGCAAGAAAAGACAGATTCTTAGTTTTACTGTTCTTCGCTGTGAGCATCGCTATATCCCTTGGTTTGTTTTTTGTGTTGTTGTTCGTCCTCAATACAGCTGCATTGCTTTCCTTTGCTGCCGCTGCCAATCTTTTTGCAGCTATTTTCGTAGGTTTGTTGACTATGGGAAAACGGCGATGGTTGTGTATTGCTACGCTGTTAGCACCAAGTTTATTTTCGAAGAAGGTGAAGATCGGACTTTGCCTAACGCTTTGCGTCCTCATCATTGCCGGGCCTATTTGCAACATTTCAAATAATATCAAAGTGGTTTTAAACTGTAAAAATTACGTGCATAATGACAGTCAAAGTGCCTTGCATACGCGTTTGATTGTTCAAGAAAATCAAGTTTCAAGCCAAACGGATGACCCAAACATATTTTCAACCCGTCCAAATACCACAGCTCCTCTGAATGAAGCCAGGGCTATACTGCAACAATGTGAATCCACCCTCCGTAACGCGCTGGAAACTTCAGTTAGCGGCAGTTGCGACGAGAAAGATGCAGCCTGCGTTATAAAAACTTTTCAACCTCATTTTGGAGAGCTATGCAAAAATCTAAGCGAGTCAAGATTAGTACAACCGCCAGCAAAGTATAAGCTGAAAAGGGACTATCAAAAGGTACCAAGGCCAAGTTTTAAATTTAAGTTTATACTACTGCAGCTTCTTCCATTGCTATTAGTGCTTATTTTCCACGAAGCATATTGGTACAATAGAGATTACTTATCAAATAAGGAAGTCGATAATGTTTACATCACAGGAAAGCTGAAGGCTCTAGACCACGATCGCAAAGAACGTGGTATGAAAAACAGACTTTTCCCTTTGAGAAAGCTTGAATTCCGTACCTATATATTACCCTCATCCTTTTTCCAAACATCGCAAGAAATAAAAGAAGTTCTCAGATGGGTGATTGTGTGGATATCTTTCGGATTAGCAGTTTTGCTTTGCATACTTTTAGACAAATACGTCAATGAAGTTTTGTCATTCCTTGCAGCCAATTCTTTAAGCAACTGCGATATGAAATTTAGCACATTGGATCAAAACATAGTCTACTCTTTCTGCATAATATTAGCATTGCTGATTGTTGCCGTGATATTTCAAAGTTACGTATTACGGTCTAGAAGTCGCATTTGCTCGTACTTTTACCCAAAGAAAGAGTCTGCGCGTGGCGTCTTTTTGTATCACAAAATATTGCGGGATCGCAAAGTATTCTGGCAAGCATGCAAGGAACGTGGAAAGATGATGTCCGAAGGTAGAAGAACAAGGTGGAAGATTGGAGTTGGTCACAGAGTATTCCGTGCAATGCCAACGCCTGTTAGAACCTTTCTCGAGAAGATGTTCGTTTATCGATGCATGATTTGCAACACTCGCACCTTCAGAAGAACATTTATCTGTAGTGATGAAGACTGCTTCGCAACGTTTTGTTACGAATGTTTTATTGATATGGGACAATCTTGCATTAGCTGTCGGCCATGTGGGGCCAGAGATTCTGTTTTTACATCTGTGTAGGAATTTGTTGTTTGTTAATATTAGTGAGACTAGTTTTTTGTAGTTTATTTTCTTCAACCGATCTATTTGGCAAAAAGAATCGCGAAATTTAGCATAGTTCATTTCCAGAGATTAATGTTAAGACGCTATAAGAGTCTTATTTGACATTAGCACAACCCTGGTTCCAGCCTCTCTGCTCATAACATTTTCCACTTAGCATGTGGTAATTAGAGTTATGAAGCGTTGAAGTCTTGACGCAACCTTTTTCCTTTACCTTTGAAAAATTTAAGGGGTTCGTTTACTCAGCGATGCCCCTCTAAGTCAAACCTGAGAATGGTCCATATTATTCAAGATGATTAAAAATCCCATTTCCTTCAGTGCTAGTCTTAGGAAGGTGTTCAAGTCTTTGCAGCATATTGCCTTTAAGCAAGCACAATAATGAAATATAGAGTGAACGCCCAAACTTTACCTTTTAGTAAAGGAGCTAATGATATTAATTGAATAGGAATTTTCTCATTTTTGCCAATATTCATTCTCTACATGAGCATTTTATAGTTTATGTTAGATCTCCTCCTCCCCTCCCCCCCCCCCCCCCCCCCCGTTGATAAGTATTTCCTTTTTTAACAACCCTGTTTTTGTGACCGTCTTATTAATTTATGTGCCCTCTCCCTACCTAATTACAGCTGGCTTTTTTGCACATCCCTCCAACCTTTTTGCCTCCGTAACGTCCTGTTAAATCGATGACAAGGAACCATCTTTCCAGTTCAAGGTTGTTATTGTATAGAGAGTTAATGAGATACTTTACGTTTATCAAAGGTTTTAATCTTATCAATAGTTTCATTTCCTCACAGTCATTTCACGTCTTTTCAATATGAATCAACTGCTTACACGGTTTCCAGATTCTTGGCCGGCCTATTAGAGCTAAGCAGATTGTCAAATCGGCTTCTGCTTTATTCTTTTTTCCGTCCACCGCATTAACTTGCCATGCTCGCATTTTAGATATAAAGCTATAAAGGACACCCAGAATTCCATGTCACCTAGCAGCCCATTTTTTCAGTCGTCAAACATTCAACTTATTTAACAGGAGAATAGGTGAGCATCGTTCTAACGCGTTATACCCTTTGTCACTGTTAAATACCGAGAGCGATAGTTCACCTTCTGATTTGTAGCCAGACGAGGAGCATGAAGTCTTCGGGCAGGGTACAAAGTTTGGATTTGCTGACAGTTAGGCGTGGCTTTAGTGCATGGTTTAATTCCTAACTGACCGTCCATTTCACTTCATTTTCATTTTTTCATCTTATTTATTTCATTTGCAATTTTTATAAAAGATGATGTCGACTTATACAATTGATTTACAAACTGCCCTGTTAAAAAACTCCCTCACCGTCTCACTCCATATTTTTGGCAAGACTCCACATTTGGAAACAAAAACTAATATCTGATTGGAATGTAGCATTGGAATGATTATTTCCTCTATTATATACTTCTATGCTTCATCAAAGGTGTGAAGTTGGTGAAAGGAGATGCCCTATCCGCCTCTCCTTGAAAAAAACTCCCTTGAAATTTGATTATAGAGAACGTGGTTAAAGATCATCAAAATTTCCGTGTTACAATAGGCAGCATGAGACTGGCAGATAAAATCTTAGCAGCAGCCAAATACATGCCTAAGCACAGTTTTACTTTAGGGCTTTGTCTCCAAACCCCCTTCTCACTTAATTAAGCTTCGCCGCACCACTGGTGCTGTCAGCTCCGTTTACACTCTTGTCAGCTTCACTTTTGCATCGATTCTTTTCTGACTACGAAGTGTGACATGCCGCTATAGCGGCAAACGCAACGTGCTATAAACCTCTGCCTGCCCGCAGGATTGTTCAAACTTTCAGCTTTAAAACGTAAATTAATTGTTGGTTTTATTATTACTATTGAGAATACATAGTTCTTCATCCTATTTATAGCTTTTGTTCTTTTCAGTCTTGTTTATTTCAATCTTATTTATGGGTCGCAATCAAAAGATTATTGGATTTAGAACCTTGTACGTGTTACCTGGGCTGGAAAAATGAGAGGAATTTTTAACATGAAAACGGAAGTGGTCAAGTAGGAGTGAAGAATAGTTTTAGAGAAACAAAAGGTTTCTAGGTTGATGACTAATCTCAAAAAAAGTTCAAATCATTGAAGACCCTGTTCAATTCGTACACACGTTATTCTCGCCTTGGTTGACTTATTTTCACAAGCACAAAATCTTTCTTTTCTGTAGCTACCACCCATGATTGGTTGGGATTCCTTACTATGGTAGAACCAGTTGTACCGCACTAATGTACCGTGAATCTTTAAGTAAACCCCCAACTCTTCTTAGTCCCCACTGTATTCCAAACGAAGCCCATGATGATATGAAAATATGAAAAAGGTCTACCTCTTATGGATCGAAGGGCTGGATTGAAAATATTTCAATCTCATTCTAACGTTCCTTTTTGACTCCACAATGCCCTTTTTAATCAGTGAAAAGGAATCATTTTCCAAGTTAGAGGTTGTTATTGTATAGAGTTAATGAGATATTACAGTCTCATTCTAACATCCGCTAACTGAAATTAAGAGTTAGCAGATGATCGATGATGTTTTCCAGCCCAGGTAATTTGCCTCTGATTTATTAAT
>CBDALO010000170.1:0-71554 GCA_965196985.1 Gammaproteobacteria bacterium
CTCGTCGTCAACTCGTCCAGAAACAGATACCCGCCACCCCCAGCAACCAACTCCTTCGCCCACGCCGGAGCCTCCAACGTCACACCGTGCTCCCGCACCACCGGCAACCCCGCGAAATCCGACGGCTCACGCAACGACCCCAACACCGTCTTGCACAACACCCCATCCGCCGCCGCCAACCCACGCACCAAACTCGACTTGCCCATCCCCGGACCCGAAATCAACAACGACGGCACACCCGCCCGCCCATTCGCATCCAACACAGTCACCGCAGTAGCCAGATCAGCCATCAGAACACTCCAAAAAAATCGGCACGATGGTCAGTCGCGCACTCAACAGGACACCTCGAATTATACGGTCTGAACTGCGGAAATGACGGATTCTGTGGCTCTAAATGGCCCTGCCCCTCGCCGTGCCGGGGGCGCGGCGAGGGAAGGCCGGCCAGCGGCCGGCCCTCTCCCCCCGTGCGACCAGATCGTGTCGTACACACCTGAGATAGTGCGGAGTTGCGAAACAACGCAGAATACGAGAAAGAGATTCACACATGCAGGTCGGCGATCATGTCCGGATCCACACCACCGGTAAGTCGGTGTTCTCCATCGTCGAGATCGATGAAGCCTCGGGAAAGGCCATCGTCGAATCCGTCACAGCCGCACCGGGAAAGTACCCCTGGCCGACTGACTTGACCAACCTCGTCGCCGCTGGGAATCCGCAGGGCTGATAGAAAATGTGTCTCGATCACACATCAATAATTGGTCGATTTAGTGCAGTTATTGCCTTATATGGTCGCAAATGCGACCATATAAGGCATGGATGAGATGACGGTGCACGATGCTGCAGCTGCACTCTCGGTGACCGAACGGCAGGTCACCAGACTCGCTCGCGCCGGTTCCATCACAATCGCCCGCGAGGTGGGCAATTCTCTCCTGCTCAACAGTGCATCCGTTCACCGGATGGCCCAGAGCTCTCGCCGTCCCGGACGCCCGTGGAATCCTGAAGTTTCCTGGGCAGCCCTGGCCTTGTTGTCCCACTGCACAGTCGACTGGATCGCTTCTCCGACACAGATCACCCGACTCAAGCATCGTTTACGCCGGTCGTCCGCGGCAGAAGTGGCCTACCTCGCCAGAAACCGCGCCACCACACACCACATGGAGACCTGGGGGGAGGGCGACGTAGATGTCTTGATCAGGGGCGGCTACCTCGCCGCCACCGGTATCAGCGCGATCATTCACGTACCGGAAACAGCGGCGCGATTCGGACTGTCCTCCGCGAGAAACGACAAAGCCGACGGGTACATCGTCGACGACGACTTCGACGACGTCGTAGAACAATTCGGGATGCTCTCCCAAAACGGTGATGTCACCCTCCGGGTCGTTTCCGCCCTGAACCCATTCTTCCGTACATCAACGCTTCCGATCGCGGCCGTCGCCGTCGATCTGATGGAATCACTCGACACCCGCCAGCGCAGCGCCGGCACGCGCGTACTCCAGGAGCTACTCGATGACTTCCGTTGAACGTCCCGAGTGGACTGTTCAGGCGCCTGCCGGCGGGTGGGCTACACCGTGGCCGCAAGCCGCGGAACTGGCCAACGCGATCCCGTCCGACCAATGGACACTGATCGGGGGGCTGATGGTGCAGCTGCACGCAGCGAAAGCAGGAGTGCCACTCAACCGACCTACCCTTGATGTCGACATCGTGCTGCACATAGAAACCGGCGCAGCCGTATTCAACGAAGTCAAGAAACAACTCGAGGATCTCGGCTACGAACTCCGCTGGTCGCTCCAGGACGACGACCCCATCCACCGGTTTACACGTGGAGGAGAAAAGACGCCCGAGATAGTCGATGTGATGGTCGCCGACCATCTACCACCGAAGCATGTCCCGAAGCTGAAAGGGCACCCGGTCTTCCAGGTCCCAGGTGCCACATCTGCATTGCGGAAAACCGTGAACTGCACGATCGAAATTGACGGGGTACCAACCCGTTTGAGCCTGCCGACCGTTCTGGGGGCTCTGATCCTCAAGGGGGCAGCTTTCATCAGCGACCGCAAAGACACGCAACGCCATCTCGATGACGCTGCAATCCTCGCCAGTGCGATTGGCAATCCGATCGTCGAACGTGATGTGACGATGACGGAAAACGACCCCCGCAGACTCGAGAAACTCGCTGAGGCACTCGAAAACCCACAACACCGTTCGTGGCAACTCGTCCCGGAAGGGCGTCGAGATCGCGCGTACAGGGCGCTGATGACTATCGCTACCAGGCCCGAGAACCCCAGTTCAGGTACCGCGCAATAGCCGAGCGCCACGACAGAACTTAGCTCCAAGATCGTCTTCACTACTCACACAGTGAGCGAGAACGGCAGGTTGAGCGTGTGCCGGCGGAAACCGTGCATGTACGGCGGCCGCAGACCCGTGGGTCCTCGGCCACCGGTTGCCACCGCGGTTCCGTACAGGCATCCATCTGGGGTTGGCCGACCGAGGCTGCCATCAACATGGAGATGTCCTGCCGACCAGCCAAAAGACTCGTCGAGAGGCGCCACTTCCCACCGCAGAACTCGACCTTCGCCCTGACTACGTTTTTTTCCGATCGCGGCAATGCCTTGCAGGATCGCCATGATCCGGTCATCGTCTCCCACACATTGCCATGTCACGGTGTCGGTGCTCGTGACCAACAACGGCATGCTCCGCGACCGGTACGGGCCTTGCCTTTCCGAGACGACGCCTGGGAGATCTGCCACGAGGTCCCCGAGGGCCGCATGATCGGGGCGCCCCGTCCAGTAGCGCACCACTGGATGATCGACAGGTTTCTCGGGATACGCGCAAGTAGCTGCCCAGTGCCATAAGCCTCCGCCTGACAGTTCGCATCGAGCCAAGGGCAAATCGAGGTCTTCAGGGTCGACGTCGGCTGCCAGCGCAGTTACGACTTCTCCTCGATCGCGCTTGCCCGCCTTCTGGTCTGCCCATATTTCGGCGGCGAGCAGTCCGTCGAGGCTCACTCCCCACGGTGCGGCGTGCGCGATTCCGTGGGCGAGTCTCGCTTTCACCAGTAGCGGCCTCATCACCAGTTCGCCAGAACTTCCAGCGCGTCGTCTCGGACACTGCGCAGATGTTCGCGCCAGTCCACCGCAGATGCTGTGGTGCCGGCCGTCGTCGATCGTGTGGATTCGACGCGAACCATCCCGTGGCCGATCGACAATCGCCCACCGAGTCGTCCTGCTGCTGTGAATTCGGCGAGGACGTCTGTGAAGAAGGCGATCTGCAGATCGGTGGCTCGGGTGAGGCGGATCCAGGATTCGAAGGTGGTTCCCGCAGGTAAGGTCTCGACTTCGTAGCGCATCAGGTGTGAGCCGGTCGCCGGGCTCTCCGCGTCGGACTCTGCCGCGGCAGTTGATGGGAAGTCTGCGGTGTCCGAGTCGTCGAATCGGCTGTACCGCTCGATGCCCAGCAGCTCGAACTGGCTCAGTAACGGGAGCTTCGACGGTCTGGACATGATGTGTTCGGTCTCTTTGACCCTCGGTACGACTTTCCCGATCTGGGCGCGGCCCTTGATCATCGTGGAACTGCTGTTACCTCCGAAGACGCCGATCAGGGGGATGAGATTTCGTGCATGCTCGAGTCTGTTTCCGGAGAGGGGTTCGCCCTTGGTTTTTCGTAGGGCTCCTCCGCTGCGGAGGGTGTGGGCCGCCGGCAGCGACAGTGTGCCCTCGTAGTCGAGCACGTCGCGGAGGAGTTCCTCACCGATGCGTCGCAGTGTTCCGCGGAAGGAGTTGCCGGAGATGATCGGGACGAGCTCCCCCGTCCCGTCGGGCTGAATTACTTCTTCGCGGCGAAAGAGCGCCGTGGTTGTCGAGGTGCTGTCGTCTTTGTGCGAGATCGACGACAGCGCGTAGATGTCCAGATCCCAATGCACAGTGCTGGTCATGGTGATGTCTCTCCTGCGTTGTCGCGCTGCCGGCGGATGTGGGTTTGGGACTCTCGGTATGCCGTCGCGACGATCTGCGTTCGAAGCACCAGCGCCCGGGTCGATTCGCGCATGATTGTCAGCACTGGCTTCGGTGGTTCTCTCAGTAGTTGCGAGAGTTCGAGTCGCTGCGATGCGTTGGGTCGGGATTCGAGCTTCTCGGACACGATGCCCCACCATCGGTCGAGATCGGCGCCGCACCGGTAGGTGGCGAGCCGGACTCGATCGGGAAGGTGGTGTTCCCAGTAGACGGCTCGGCGGGATGCTACCCATCCGTTTTCCCAGTCGATTCCGTAGTGCAGCAGCAGAAGTAGCCGTTCAGCGGTTGAGTGAGCCCCGGTCAGTGCGGGTAGTTCGGGAACGGACGCAAGCCATTTGTCAGTGGAGGTTGCCATTACGGTTCCTTCCTGTTCGAGGAGGAGGCGCGTAGGCCGAGTTCCCACCATGGGGGTGCCGCGCGCCATCGATCGAGTTCTGCCCAGTCTTCGAGGAGTCCCGTCCACCGTGCGGCAGGAAGTCGGCGCATCATCGCGAATTGCGGTGCGCTCGCTGCCAGCATCCGCTCTCCGAAGCCGTCCGCACGCAGGCGGCGCATCGCAGCGAGAGTGTGTACATCCTGTTTGGTCCAAGACAACGAGATGTCGTCGACACTAATTTCGCCCCACCGCGCATGAGGGAGAAGGTGTTTGCGACGCATACCCACTGGCACGACGAGCGCGTGCGCGGAGGTTAAGGGTTTCTGCAGGCGCGCTCCGAGTTGTCTCGAAGTCAAAGTTTTCAGTGTTGGTGGGCACGCTCCCACCAACTGGATGTTCAGACGCAGTGCTGAGGTGCGGTAGACCCACGCGCAGACTTGGCACATCCCTTGCGCGGCGGGCGAGGACCACCCGTCGAAGGCAGTGAATGTGCGTGAAACGACGGATCTGACAGAGATGTTGCCGGGGCTCTCACGCCCGCACCGGGCGCAGGGGCCACCGCAGCGGCGACCTTCGACAGGTGGGGAATCAACTGCCCTGTGTGCGGCAGTGCACACGTCTTCGATGCTCACAACGTTCGAGTCGGTCATACAAAGCAAGCTATCTGCGCCACATGACATTACGAACACCGCGTACATTACGACAGTGGATGATCAGCAGCTGTCGAGGCCGCCAGCGTCGGTTTCGTTATGCGGGTCCCTTGTTCACGAAATCGTCGGCGAGATCAGCCGCGAGTTCGAGGTACGCACGTTCGGTCTTCTTACTCAGCAGCGGCAGGTCGATCGGGCCGCCTTCTCCGAGGTGTTCGTCGAACGGAATGATGCGGACCGCTCGTACGCCTTGCTGACGGAAAACGTCTTCGAGCTGACTCAGGTCAAGGGAAGAGGATCCCGGCCGTGTCGAATTGACCACCACCACTGCCTTTTCCACCAGACGTTGATGTCCTTGCTCGTTGAGCCACGCCAAGGTGGAGACAGCCGACCGTGCGCCGTCCTGGGCGGTGGGGCTGACAACAACTACTGCATCGGCCTCGTCGAGGATTCCCTTCATCGCCGAGTGCATCATGCCGGTTCCGCAATCGGTGATGATGATGTTGTAGTGCACCTCCAACGTCTTGAGCGCGTCGAGGTAGTCCTGCTCGTTGAAGGCTTCGGAGGTCGCCGGGTCAGTTTCGTTGGCGAGGATCTCCAGGCGGCTGTCCCCCTGTGAGGTGTAGTGCCTCACATCGCTGTAAGTGCGGATGTGATGATCCGCCAGCAGGTCTCGAACGGTGTACCGGTGCTCGCGATGCTCACGATCAGCCAGGGTTCCGGCATCGGGGTTGGCATCGATCGCGATCACGCGATCGCCTCGCAGCGACGCGAACGTCGACCCCACTGTTTTCGCTGCCGTCGTTTTTCCCACCCCTCCTTTGAGAGAAACGAAAGCGATTTTGTAGACACCTCGCGACGGCTGATTGATCCGCTTGACCAATTCGAGGTACTCGAGCTCTGCCTGCGACTGACCCGGGTTGACCTTGCCCCCTGTCAATTTGAACAGAAAGCGGCGGAAACCTTTCGCCGGCGGGCGCTTCGCACGACGGATGATGTCGAGGTCGTCGATAGTGCGCTTGGGCGGCGTTGAGGAACGGAAATCCGATGCAATTCCCGCGTTGACCTGGCGCGGTCGGCTGTTTTGCCATTGAGGCGGTACACCGTTGTGGGGTTGTTGCTGCCCCTGCGGATCTTCTACTGGTACAGAACTCACCTGCCCTGCCGATGGAACGGAGGGACGGGGGTCGATCTGCGCGTTTTCGGCTTGCTGATGCTGGGGGTAGAAACGCGGGTTGACGGGTTGCGGGACAGAAGTGCTGTCTCCCGGGGAGCCGTGCGACCCTCGACTGTCTGCGCCGGCGCCTTGCGCGGGAAAAGTTGTCGTCGGCAGATCCCATGCCGGAGTCGACACGTCGGGAGGCTTAGGCGCACTCGGTGTGGCAGTCGGAGCTGCTGGCTGCGCACTCGCCGGCGGGTTGAAAGGCGCGGCACCCCGAACATCTGTGCCCCTCGACGAACTCGGCTGGACCGGCTGCGAGTGTGCAACAGGCGCCTCCTGATTCAACGTGGAGTCGACATAGTGAGTGCGCGGAGGGCTCATCGGCGCTGCCTCCTGCGTTTCTGGGACATTCCCGCCGTGATGAATCGGATCGAGCGCAGGCGGTTGAGTCTCCCCCTGGTTTGTCTCCGGAGGAGCGATCGGCTGCCAGCCACCGTTCGCCGTCGGGGACCCTGATTCGATGCCGTGCGAGGAAGCTGAGGGGGCGGACAGCGGCACTTGAGGTTCGACGCGGACCTGAGGAGGCCGCTCGTGCTGAGGTGATACGTGACTGGTTGCGCGGTCGTCAGGGCGCACTTGAGGATGACTGTCGATGTCCGGCGCCTTCTCACCGTTATCTGCGCTGGCATCGAGCCACGGTGGCAATTCCGGATTGCGATTACCCTGTTCACTAGGCATGGTCCCCCACTTTCGTCGAAATTCGTTTTGGACGATTTCCGCGAACGTATCACCGAGTAGATACACGGCGAACAGGTCAATACATGCCGCGGGCTCTGAGATTCGTTCACAAATACACGTTCGCTCTGAGATGCATAGCGTCGATACAGTTAAAAGTCTCACGAAAGGACCCACGATGACCGCAACGCCGGACGGCCTGAATATGGCTGTTCTGAACAGCTTTCGTCCGGCGCGGCACGATCTGGCGTCAATACGGACAAGAATCGCTGCGCACCTGGAAGACAATGACGGCTATGTCGCATTCTCCGGCGGCAAAGATTCTCTCGTTGTGCTCCACCTCGCACTTTCGGTGGAGCCGAATGTTCCCGTCGTCTTCTTCGACTCGGGAGCGGAGTTTCCTGAGACGTACGAATTCGTGCAACAGATCGCGCAGGAATGGAAGTTGAACTTTCAGGTTTATGCGGCAAAGCCGTCGCTCCTGGAAATCCTCGCCAGCGACGGAGGTTGGCAGCACGGCAGCCGTGCAGGAGACCACTCGCCGTCCGCTCCTTTGCAGGACGCGTTAATTGCGGAGCCATCTCGGCGCGCGCACACCGACCACGGTCCAGGCGAGATGTGGGGTGTGCGCGCTGACGAATCGGCCAAAGGCACTGGTAGATGGTCTCTTTATTACAGCAATCTCGCGCTCGAAATCGAACGAAGTTGCCGATCCTGTTGTGCCACCAAAGCCGAACAACGCCGGGCTCATGGAGGATCGATTGCGCGCGCGGACAAAACACGCGCATACGGACCGGTGTGGGATTGGACCCGCGACGATGTCTGGGCGTATATAGCTCGACGCGAACTTCCTGCCAACCCGATCTACGACAAAATGCGTGGTCTCGGCGTTTCAGAAGCAAATTTGCGGGTCAGTCATCTCGTGGACGGTCATTTCCTCGAACAAGGTCGGGCTACCTGGTTACGGCGCGGATGGCCGACGTTGTTCGAGGAAATCGCGGATGTCCTTCCTCGCATCCGCGAGTACGTCTAATTGCTGCGCATGGGTCTATTCGCCGATCTTGAACGAGTTTTGGGCCGCATCAGTGCATTGGAGATAGGACTCCGCATGGGATCGGCCGTCCACATACGGCCAGTTGCAGTGCCACCCGTCGATTGTTGCGAACCGCCCCTGACCTTCACTCGCCACCGACGCATCGTTGAGGTATCGCTCACTGACTGCCAATGCGGTCGCGCACTCGATGGACCCGGTTAGGACGATCACCGGCTGAACAGCGCCGGTGGCGTGGGGGATGACTGTTCCGCATGCGTCGCCAGCCGATGCGGCTATAGGCGATGAAATTTCGGGCTGAACTGGTAGCGCGATACCGGGCTGTGTCGGGGACGGATCGAGGGTTCCGTCTGTGATCCCCGCTTGTCCTCGGGCAGACGTCGCACCAGCCTCGCCCGGCGCTGCGGTAGAGGTTGACGAGCGGGATACTTCACTGTTGGTTCTTGCCGCTGACGACTCGCTCTCGGATCCCGAATCAGTGCATCCTGCGATTGCAGCCACAATCATTGCTGCTATCGCGATGGTGCAGCGTCTGGTGGAATGTTGCTTCATCAGTACCTTCTCCAATGCGCTTGATTACTGTTGTACACGTGGACTTTTCAGTTGCATTCTGACTGTCTCTGCAGCTATGATCTGGGCACTGAGATTGCACAGTGAGAGTCGGAGGCATCACCTTTTAGGTGGCCTCCGATTTTTCTTTGCGCCAACAACGTCATTGTTGTCGGCATCCGCGGTCGACAGATCCTCCGAAGCCGATTCAACGATGTTGAACGTCGACTTGCCAGCCAAAATGTCGGGGTGCATGAATATTTCGGGGCGGCCTTGTGCGTCGGTGTAACCCATGATCAGCTTCTTTCTAAGTCGTGTCGGGCGTTGTGATCTCGCGTAGTTGCACGACGATTCGTTCGCCGGGCGGCAGACCGGGTCGTTCGTACGGCGCGTTATGCACGGCGACTACTTCGACATGCATTCCTCGAGGAAGCACGTGCGCGGTGTTGTTCCCGCTGTCAGACTGGCCGAGGTACATGCCACGGCTCGTTTCGATCTCGAAGGCAACGTCGTTGGGGCCTCGATGAGCGTCCAGTTCGTGAAGCGTGTGTGTGCCGGCTGTGAAGCGGTCAAAGGAAATCACTGCCCCTGGTTGCAAATTCGATGGCCAATCATGCCGTCCGGCCACTGGATGAGGCATGGTGACTTCGGTGTAGACCAGATGGCCTCGACCAGTTTTCGATTCCGCAGATTGGATCGCACGGTCGATGCGCTGGACCTCTTTTCGTTGTTTGTCGTCGAGCATGACCGCGTCGCCGTTAACTCTCGACAAGGCAGCGTTCGTCTCCTCCCATGTCTTCGGGTCCGACACCAACCCGTGTAATGCGCGGTGTTGTGTCCCCGGCATTGCGTCGAGAACAGCACGTTTGGCGACCGAGCGGGCTTTGCGTTGTCTCGAACTCAAGTTCTTGCGAAGTTCGATCTCGCCAGGCAAGTTTCGGCGCAATCGTGCATCGGTGATTGGGGCAGTACCCGGGCGAGGAAAAGCACGATTGAGATCCTTGGAAGCTCGGGTCAGACTCATACCTTCGGTGGCCGAGTCGAGGTTCCGAGCGGATGCTCTTTCCTTCTCTCGCTCTGCATATCGCTCTTCGGGAATGACAAGAGCTTGTTTTTTCGTCGTCACATTCGAGTTTCCGCCGTCGACGTCCACGACACCGGATACGCCGTCTGGGCTCGATCTGGTGTAGCTGCGGGACATAAGGGGTCTACTTCCTCGAATGGGTCCGATCACGCAGTTTTGCGGTGTGGAGTGGGAACTTGAGTTCCCAACGTCATTGCAGTGTCGAGGACATCGGAGATGTTCCGGCTGATTCTTCCGCACACCACACATTGGGCTGGGAGATGTTGAGTGAGCAATTCCACGAAATGGATGTGGCACACCAGGTGCGGACTCGGGGTCCATCCGGCGCAGCAGTCTCTCAATGTGAGAGCCCACTGCGCCGGCCGAACGTGAGTCACCTCGACGCCAGCTTGCTTTTCGAGCTCGCAGCTGGTGCAGGTAGGAAGGACACGTACAACCGAATCGATATCGAGCGGCGAGTTGTGGTCCATCGTGAGCTCCTCTGTTCTGCAAAGCTGGCAGGCGATTTAGTCGTTGTGATCGGTACCGCTGGGCTGTTCACCGGTATGACTCGGCGGCGTCGGCGGGGTGGCCGGCTGCGGGGTTTCGGCAGCGGCCGGCTTCTGCCGGCGCGGCTTCTTCTTCTTCGGCGCCGAGTAGCCCATCTCTGTAAGTTCACGTGCGGTCCAGCCACCCGAAACGGCTGTGTCGTATGCGGTTTTGATCTTGTCTTCCGCATCTGCGTGTTCTGCGTCGAGCACGTCGAGTTCCTGGGCATGCTTGGCCAGGAGGGCCTCTCGCTGATCGAGTATTTCCTGTGCAGAGGCTTGTGCCTCACCAATTGCGCCGACAAGCGATACCCGCGCCTGAAGCGCTTTGTGGGCCAGGGCCTCAGCGCTCTTGCGTGCTGTGTCCACGGCCTTCTTGTTGGTCGGTGTGGGGCTCATCTGTCATTTCTCCTTGGTTGTTGCCGGATCCAGTCCGCACGCAAGTGAAGCGCTGTGAAGGTCACCGGTGGTGACGCTCAGCGCGTAGTCGCGGGCGACTGTCAAATAGCGTGCCGCATACTCGCATCCGTAGGCAGCATTGGGGGGCATCCATTCGTCGAGTCCTTTATCGGATTTCTTCCCGTTCGTGGATCCGTCCACGGCCATCAGGTTGCGATCGATGTCGTTGGCAAACTGGATTCGCTGGTCGACAGTCCATTTCGAAGCACCCATTTTCCATGCTCTCGCAAGGGGATACACGTGTAATCCGTAACTAGTAGGTAGTGCCGTTGACATCATCCTGGGTCTCCGTCCACGGATCCGGGATATGTGGGCGACGGTGTTATCTGCAGGCAGCGAGGCATGCCGATGACACCGCCGACACGCACCGTTCGGGTGCATCGAATCAGGCAGGGCCGGGCGTAGCTTCGACTTCAGACGAACGGGAGCGGGCTGATGGCTAGAGCGCAACGTGTCACTCTCAGCGACGGTGCAACGACCTGGACGGTGATCGACAGATCGTTTGGTCTCGTTGAGCCGGTCGAGGCATACCTCGAGTACGGGCGGCAAGTCGACTTCCGGCCGAACACGACCCGGGCCTACGCACAGAGCTTGGCCCAGTGGTGGTCGTTCCTGGAGGTGACCGGCAGGTCGTGGGATGCGGTGAAGCTGCACGACTTCGGCGACTTCATCTCGGCTCTGCGCTACGGCGAGCTGGACTCTCCGATCCGCGAACTGCGTCCCCATCCGACGCTCAGCGACAGCACGGTGAATCTCCGCATGCGTGCAGTGATGAGTTTCTACCGCTACCAGGCCGACAGCGGAACGGACGCTGCGCCGTTCCTGTGGAAACAAGCCCAGGTCCGATCGGGACGCTACCTCTCGTTCCTCGAGCACGTCACCCGGCGAGCGCCGCGGAAGCGCGCCGCCATCCGAATCCGCGCCGCCCGCAAGACCATTCCGATTCTGACGCCGACCACGATCGACGCCCTCCAAGATGCCGAGGCCACCTACGACCCAACACTCGTGGAATGGCGAGGTGACCTGCGATATCGGTTCCTGTGGGCAGTCCTGTCGGAATCGGGCATGCGGATCGGTGAAGCCCTCTCGTTGCAGCACCGCGACTGGATTACCGGGATCGGTGGCAAGAGCGCCCGGGTCGCGATCGTGAGCAGGGCGCACCCGCACGGCCTGTCCGCCAAGTCCGGGGAGCGCGAGGTCCACATCGGGTCTCGGCTCGACCGGCTCTATGCCGACTACGTGTGGTGGCTGTGCGACCGAGGCGCCGATGTCGCCCTCGGCGATTGGGACAGTAGCTACATCTTCTGCAACGTGCTGCGGAACCCGCTGTTCGCGCCGCTGCGCACCGAGTCGGTCTATGCGCACTTGCGCTCGATGAAGCATCGCAACGCCGATCTCCCGAACCTGATGACACCGCACTGGTTTCGGCACACCCATGCCACTGCACTGTTGCTGGCGGGGAGCCCCGTCCACACCGTCAGCCGCCGCCTCGGCCACGCGAGCGTGCAAACCACGATGAACATCTACGGCCATGTCACCGAGGACGCCGAGCTGGCGTCGGTAGCGAACTGGCGCGAATACGTCGCCGGATGGGAGTATCCGAATGTCTAGCCCCGCAAACGATCCCGCGTTCACATCCTGGCCGCGCAGCCCCAAGAGACTGCACCAGATCGATCCGGGCTTGGCACTAGCGGACATGTTCGACCCCGCAATCGCCCGCAGGCTCTGGGACTCTCTGCCCGAAGAATGCCGCAGCGATCACTTCGACAAGAAGACGATGCCGGCGCACTACCGACCGGCGATCCGCGAAGTCAGTGCGGGCAGCAGCAGCGGCAGCGACTGGACCGCCTGTTACCTGAATTTTCGGGGTCTCCCTGAACCTATGACCTGGGAAGTTGCCTGGATCATTCACCGGTACATCGAGTTGGGACGGTTCATTCGCATCGTCGACGCGAACGCCGTCTTCATCTTGCTGCGCGCCGCGATCCGCCACGGGGACGACGAATGTCGGTCGGCGCAATCGCTGCTGCACCGTTCGCCCGACGAGTGGGTGCGATCCGCGCGGAAGGCGCAGATGCTCGGCGAGAAGATCGGTGAATTCGCCTTCAAAGAAGGTACCTACCGTCTTGGACACATGGTCGCAGTACTCGGATATGCCTATCACCGCGGCCCGTGGTGGGAGCTGAACGTCTGGAATCCGAGCCTCGACCCGAGGGTGCCTCAGCGAGACCACGAGCCTATCGGATCGACGACGATGCACTTCACCAACCTGACCAGCCTCTGGATGCGCGAGGGAGCGAAGTACTGGCTCTCGGCGGGCCTGAGCGCGGAGAGGTACTCGTGGAGCACGATCAAGTCGCGCCTGGATGCCCTGAAATGGCTGCAACGCTACATCGACACCACCGCCGACCAGGGCCCGTGTCTGACTACCGATCCACACCGACTGCGGGGCTTCATCCGAGGGTTCTGCGACATGCTCCTTGCGCACCGCATCGAGTCCGGACCGCGCGCAGGCCGCCCTCTGGCGAAGAACCCACGCCGCCAGATCATGACCGCCATCGAGCAGTTCTACCAGTTCATGTATGACCACCGGGATGAAGCCGCCACCGAACTCGGTATCAGTGCCTGGGCCACTCTGCGGCCCGAGCACTGCGTGCTGTTCCGCCCCGAGGACAAGCCCCGCCTCACCAACGTCAAGGCACACGACATGGTCCTCGAAGACGGTGTCATGCAGCAGATCGCCGAGGGCAGTGGGCTGCTCGCGCAGCCAGTGCAGGAGGGCGGGCTCGGCGATCTGCAGGCCTTCCACATCATGATGCTTCTGCTGCGCACCGGCCGTCGCGCCAACGAGGTGCTGATGATGGACTTCGACCCGCTCGAACCGATGCTGCGCAATTCCGCGGCTGGCGATCCTGACGGCGCTGGATTCGTCGCCCGGATGCGGTATCAACAGACCAAGGTCGAACCGAACGTCGCACCCTCGATCCCCGTGGACGACGAGATCGTCACGATCATCCGAGCGCAGCAAAAGCATGCCCGCGAGATGATGGCACACTTCGGAAACCCTGGTGTGACGCCGAAGTACCTGTTCCTCCGCACGACCCGAAACCGGATGGGCGACAAGCCTTACCCGATGACGACAATGCATCTGCGGTTCAGCAGGCTCACCAGTCTGCTCGACATCAGCGACTCCGTCGGCCGACGCGTCGCTGTCTCCAAGACACATCAGTTCCGGCACACCGCGGCGACCAACCTGATCAACGCCGGAGTGCCGCTTCACGTCGTGATGCGCTACTTCGGGCACGTTTCGCCGGACATGACCTTGCACTACGCCGTGACCTCTGCGCAGACCATGGAAGAGGAATTCCTCCGCTACAAGAAGGTCACCCGTGACGGGCGCACCGCCACGATCGACAGCTCCGACCTCTACGACCTGATCCAGCTCGACAAGCGAGCTGATCGCATCTTGCCCAACGGTTGGTGCGCGCTCCCACCGAAACAGTTGTGCGATAAGGGAAACGCCTGCCTGTCTTGCTCGAAATTCGTCACCGACTCCACTCATGCCCCGCAGTTGCGGACCCAGCTCGCCGACACGGAAACACTGATCGAACACCGGCAAGCAGTGTTCACCGCGAAGTACGGCGCCCCGATGGACGAGACGAACATCTGGCTGCAAGGCCGCCAGATCGAGGTCGACTCGCTTAACCGGATCCTGCTCTCGATCAACGATGTCTCCGCCGCCGACAAAGCGGTTCGCGGTCCCGGAACCACCACCTAGAGCAAGGAGAACCAGCCCGTGCCCGAACATCTCACCGCCGCAGCGCGAGCGCGCCACACCGAGACCAGAGCCCGCGCGGACGCGGCGCTGCTGGCACTCAGCAATGCAGGCGAACCGGTCACCTTCGCGGCCGTCGCTCGCCGCGCCAAGGTCTCCACCGACTTCCTCTACAACCAGCCCGACCTGCGCACAAAGATCAACGACCTCCGCACCCAGCGGCCGCATCGCCGAACCACTCCAGAACAGATTGCCGAACCCGAACAGCAGTCCGCATCGTCCGCGGTCAGGGCGCTGTCCGCGCAGCTCAAGGACCTCAAACGCCGACACGCCGAAGAGATCTGCGAGTTGCGCACGGCGCTCGCGGTCGCCCACGGTGAGAACCTCGCACTGCGGCGACGACTCGCCGACTCCAACTAGCGCCCTGCAGGTAAGCGAATTCACCGCTCGTTCACGAAACACGACCCGCCGCCTCGGCATTGGAGGGAAGCCCCTGGCCGGGACACGTCGACAAGACCGCGGCGATCGCGTCTTTCTCCGCATTGGTCACCCACAACCGATACCGGAGTTTGACCGCGACCTGACGAGCCACATAAGCACATCGGAACGCCTTGTTCGGAGGAAGCCACGAGGCGGCATCGGAGTCACTCTTCGCCGAGTTCGGAGCCTGCGTAGTAGCGATGAGATTGAGCGGATCATTAGCCAGATCGACCCGCTCGGCGACCGACAACTGCTGCGCACCCTTCTGCCACGAATCACCAAGTGCAACGACATGCTCGATCGGGACGAGCGGCGAAGTCGTCTCCCCTCGAACGAAATTCACCGTGGTCCCGGTATACGGATCGTGAAGGACTCCCGACTGCACCACGCACGGCGGCGAGGCCACACCCGAGCGGTCCTTGCACGTGATGTCCACAAGGTCACGGGAGAGTATGTCCTCGCGTGTGCTCAGCGAGTTCCCGCCCCACATAACGGTATTCGTATCAGTCCACGCTATACCGAACTCGCTTCGCGCATAACCCGTCTTAGGCGCACGCCCCTTCACCGCAAGCTCCTCCAGCGCCGACAGTGCCTCATCGACCTGCGCACCCGGCGCAGAAGTTCCCGACACCGGAGCTGCGAATACCGCCCCGCCATCAGGCCGATGGACCGAGCAACCAGACACAGCGACAACGAACGCCGCAGCCGCCACCGCGACCCCGGTCACGCGCTGGCGCATCACAAGGCCACCACAGCACTCAGCAGCATGTCATCGACACAGTAACCAGCAGAAAGAGGAAGACTCCTTGACAAAGCTGCTGATAACACGTGATCAATTTGCACGGCTTGTGGATTCGCAGTGGTGAAATCAATGACATTGCCGGTATACGGGTCGTTGAGCGTGCCGGAGACAACTTTGCAGTCTCTGGTTCCTGGCTTGAACTCCACATCGACGAGCTGCGCACCGAGGACGTCGTTGCGGGTTATCTCTAGCGCCGCATCAGGATGAAGGCACGGTAGGCACGGCGTGTCGGTCGCCCTGTCCCTCATGGTTATCTAATAGCGTCTATGTCACAGGTGGGACAGCCATAGGAGTGGCGATGTCGTGTGCTGTAGAGAAGGTCATTTCACCGACGACGGGGCAGTCGGGTTGGGTGATCGTGGACGAAGAATCCATGCGCCCGGTCGCGGAGGCTTCCGAGTGGGTGCTGTTCATGCAAGGCGCCGGAAGGTCACCTCAAACAATCCGCGCATACGTTCCTCGGGTCTGTTGGTTCTTGAACTGGACTGCCGGTCGCGGACTGGATTGGCACGAGATTCGTGTAGGTGAACTCACTCGTTTCAAATTCGCCGTCGAACACACCCCAACCGTCCACTACCGGCTGCGCTCCGGCAGATCGGTCAACGCAGTGATGACCGCTGTCGTCGAATTCCTCAGGTTCTGCGGAATGCGTGGATTGGTCTCCGCAGATGTTGTTTCTGGGCTGTCCCAGCCCAAGTACCTGGCCTACGCACCCCGCGATTTCCACGAAGGTGAATCCGGTCAGCATCGGCTGATTCGTGCCAGAACCCTCAAAGCGCCGGAAGTCGTAAAGCCTCCGGAAATTATTACTGAAGAACAGTTTTCGCATGCTCTGAACTCCGCGAACACCGAACGAGACCGTTTTCTGGCGCTGTTGCTGGTTCGTTCCGGACTCCGAATCGGAGAGGCATTGGGTTCGCGCCGTAGCGACCTGCATTTCCTTCCGACCTCGGTTCATCTGGGATGCCAGGAACGTGGACCTCATGTTCATGTTGTTCGGCGTGAAGGCAATTCGAACGGTGCCCGCGCTAAAGGACAATCCCGAGTCGTACCGGTCAGCGACGAGGTGGTCACTCAGTATCGCGAGTACCTTCTCGAACGAGACAGCGTGCCCACCGCAATGACCTCGGACTTCGTGTTCGTCAACCTTCTCGGGCATCACGCCGGTTCGCCGATGTCGTATTCGAACGCAAAACAGATTGTGGAAAGGATCGGCAACCGTGCCGGTTTCCGATTGCGGCCCCATATGTTCCGGCATACGGCAGCCACAATCTGGACGCGCAACGGCACCGGTATCGACGTGGTTCAGTCGTTGCTCGGTCATGTGAGCCGAGCATCGACCGCGATCTATCAACACCCCGACGCGGAGGACCTGAGGGCGGCAGTGGAAAGAGTGGGCATATGAGCATCACCGCTCTACCCGTCGAGTCAAGTGCCCTCTCGACTGGAAACGAACAGACCTGGAAAGCGTGGTTGATCGAACGAATCGACCCGCAATGGCGAGTCGCGGAATGGGATTCACGCCGACAGGTATTCACCGGAGACGTCGACAACGAAATGACAGCGGTCTATCTGTGCCGAGTCGACCGATGCATGACGGTCGTGGAAATCTTCGACCGCCGTTGCAGGCGGTGCGAACGCCACCGCAAGCTCAACGGGACCTCACCTTCATTCTTCGACCGGACATTCGACCCCGATTCGGTTCCACGAAGAGACGAAAAAGCCTTTTCGAAAGTCGATTTCGAACTCAGTGAGGTGAACGGCACTGTTGCGGCGGAGATTATTTACGGAGTGCAGCAGCGTGACCGTGATCAGATCATCTTGGTTCCGATGCGGATCCGCAGCATAGTTTCCCACCTCCCACCGGATTGTCGCTCACTGCTCGATGTCGCCGGAAATCGCCAGTTCGAGAAGGCACTCGGAGCTGCAGCCGGTGGTGTGTTCCGGTCGTTGGTCACACATCTGCAGCGGGCGCACGTCGTGTACTCCGGTACTGATCCCACCATGGCCGACGTGTGGAAACCTGCCGTCGTGGGCCTGCAAGCTGCTCCGGACCGGCGATACAGTGCGGCCGGTGGCGTTGTGGACTTCCGAGAGATCAGACAGCGATGGCTTCGAGAGATCACCAAACAATTCGGCCGCGAGGTACGCCCACCCGTGACGACACTGCGGCACACCGTTCATGCCGCCGAAATCGCTTCACGGCAACTCTCGCTGCGCACGAACGGCGATCACCCCGAACTACTCGACCACGGTGACATGAGCGCTGTCGTCGAGGGTTTCCGCACCAGCGCCGATCGAGAGGGCAAGCCCCATTCCTTCACCCATCGACGATCATTGCTCGGGTGGTGGCGCCGACTTCTCGAGTTCTCACGCCGCACGGGCGCAATGGATGACATCCCCGGCTCCTTCGCACTCGATCTGCGTTCGCACACAATTGCCCAGGTCGAGACCAGCGAGGACGACTTCGGACGCACGATCCCCGAACATGTCATCGCACAACTCGATCAACACCTCGAGCTGCTGGGTAGGCACTCCACGTACTCCGCGCCGGGCTGGAACCCTGACGACTACGCCATGATGTATCAGACGGTCTACCAGATCATCCGGGACACCGGTCGACGCCCGAGTGAGATCGTCGGGCTCAAACGCTCATGCCTGGACTGGGTCGACGGCAAGCCCACACTCGTCTACGACAACCGTAAACGTCGCAGAATGGGGCGTAGATTGCCGATCAGCACTGCAACGGCAACCGTGATCGACCAATGGCTCGACCACCTTCAATCGCTGTCTGTTCCGGACACACTGTGCGACTGGCTCTTTCCCACGCCGGGAACCCGCAACAACATTCGCCGCGGGCACTTGAGCGGTGCGCAGTTCGGGTCCCGGGCCTTCGCCATCTGGATCGATGCAATCCCGGAACTTGTCGACGAAAGACTCGACGATGACGGAAACCCAGCTCTCTACGACAGATCAATGATCACTCCTTACGGATTGCGGCACTCCTACGCTCAGCGGCACGCTGACAACGGCACACCGGTGGACGTCCTACGCGAATTGATGGATCACCGCAGCGTCGACACGACCATGGGATATTTCTCCGTCACACTCAAACGTAAACGCCAAGCCACCGAGGAGATTTCGAAGTTCGCGATCGACAGGCACGGACGACCGGCGGGATTCACGTCGGTAACGGAGTACGAGCGACAGTCGGTGGCCGTGCCCTTCGGAAACTGCACCGAACCCTCGAACATCAAAGCCGGCGGCCAACACTGCCCGATCCGATTCCAGTGCGCAGGATGCTCCTTCTACCGACCGGACCCGTCCTACCGGCCCGCAATCGAGCAGCATCTCGCAGAGCTGCGCACAGACAAAGAAACTGCAATCGCCACCGACTCCGCGTCGTGGGTGATCACCAACTTCGACGCCCAAATTCACGCGTTCACGGACGTCATCTCGTCGATGGACGCAATGCTTGCCGACCTGCCCGCAGACCAACGCGCGGTCATCGACAACGCCTCCCGCGAACTGAGGAAAGCGAGGACCGCAGCTGCCTTCATACCGCTCGAGTCCGTAACCACCCACACGAACGAGGACGAACAACGATGACTGCCGATGACCGTGACATACGAACCCAACGGCTCATCGCCTCCCGTCGACGTGACAGCGCTGACAAACAACGCAGAACGCTGACAGTCATCGCCGACCTCTCATCCGCTGGCGAACGCATCAACATCAGCGAAATAGCGCGTCGCGCAGGCGTTTCTCCATGGTTCATCTACAACACCGCAGCAATTCGAACCGCCGTCGAACGCGCCACAGAAGAGCACTCCCACACCGCCACCAGAAGCAGCGCCGGACGCACGTCCGCTACGGCGGACAGTCTTCACGCCGAACTGTTGATGGCGCGTGAGGAAGTTCGGGCGCTACGAACGGACCGAACCAAGCTCGAGACCAAAGTGCAACTACTACTCGGCAACCAACTCGAACACCTGCCGCACGACACACTGCTCGCCCGTATCCACGAGCTCGAACAGATAGCAGCCGAGCTGCGCTCGGACCTCGACTCCGAACGCAGACGCGCCGACACCATGACAACACGAACCGAAGAACTCCAGGACGAGCTCACCGCCGCCCGCGCCTCACTCAAAAGGATGGTTCAAAGCGTTTCTCCAGCACGACGAATCGAAGCAATCGGCACATAAGAACACACCCCAGCAAGCATCGGAATCTACGCGGAACTGTGAATCAACACGCGGACAATACGGCAGACATCGCATCCTTCTCTGCTTGAGTCACCCACAGGCGGTAGACCGACTTCACCGTGATCTGCTTCGAGACGTAGGTGCATCGGTACGCCTTGTTCGGGGGAAGCCAGGATGCGGCATCGGAATCAGACTTCTTCGCGTTCGTCGGTCCATCCACCGGGATCAGATTTCGGGGATCGTTCGCCAGATTCGTGCGCTCCTGAAGACTCAATTGTTGCGCACCCTTCTGCCACGAATCGCTCAACGCGACCACATGGTCAATCTGAACTGCAGTCGAAGTATCCTGTCCCCGAACAAAATTGATCGTCTTTCCAGTGTAAGGATCAGCCAACGTGCCAGAGAGAACAACACATTGCTTCTTTCCTTCTTTGAAGACCACGTCAGTCAGCCGCGAAGCCAACAGATTATTGCGCGTATCGCACCCGTCATGCCCGAACTCCACATCGACATCATCAGACCATGCCTGACCGAACTGATCTCTGCTGTAACCAGTTTTCGGAGCACGCCCCTTCACCGGAAGCGTCTCCAACAGCGCAACGGAAGAAGCCACATCAACATCGTGCTGACCAGGGCTATCCACAGACAACGATCCTGCTGGGATCACATCCGCCAACGTCGTACTGCAACCGGAAATCGACAACCCGACCAAGGCAGTGACGGCAACCAGGAGGGAACGGGAACGCACCAAGCGACTATGCAACGTGAAACTCCTAAATCATATGCAGTGCAGAGGATCTGCACTCTTATCAACAAAACTCATGAGGATGATTGTCGGGAAATCCCGACATCAGACCAGGTGTGCTACACATCCACCGAACCCAATCAACCGGCCACGTGCGTGATTGAACATGCCATCGTCCCTATCCGTGCGGTCGAACCGGTCGACCGTCACACGAACTGACCATCGTCACTCACATAACTCACACCGTCGACATCGAACAATGGGGGCCTACCAGCAAGGTTTTGAGATATGTCAAAACTGCGTGCAGATAATGCGAGTGTCGCAGCCGTTCCGCGCCAGCGCGCCTTCGTATTTGTCCGTCCACGCTGTGCCGAACACGCAGCCTTCTCTGAACAAGAATTCTAGCTTGGCAATCATGTGGAAGTCCTTCCGGAGATCGATCCGAATCCAGGCATTCCGAGGTCAGTTGTTGCCGATCCTCGTTTCATCGTGGCATCGACCTGTGCGAGCTTGTCCTTGACTCCGGTGTAGCTGACCTGCAGTCCTTCGACTTCTCCCAGCCAGCCTTCCTGTTTGGCTTCGATGATGCGGGCTTCGAGGTTGTCTCGGATTTCTTCGAGCCTGCCTCGCTGTGTTGGATCCGGCCGCAGGAGTGAGCATCTGACGCAAGCATGCTCGTGGATGCAGGGTGTGCCGAACGTCCGTGCGCAGGTCCCGACCGATACTTTCCGCTTCTCGAAATGAGACAAGAACGCATCCCATTCATCGTCGGTCGGTGTCCGGTATTCCTCGCTGGGCCTCATCGAACGACGACGCGCGATGAACGCTCGGTGCGCTTCTATAGTTTCCGAGGGGTAGACGGCCTTGTAGCCCATCGTCGTGTCAATTGTCTTGTGCCCGCAAATAACCTGTGCGATATGGGGTGGCAGGCCGTTCATGATCGCGTCGGTGACGAATATTCGCCGGAAGTCGTGGGGCTGAAACATCAACGGATCGCCACTGGCATCGGTGAGAGCTGCCACGGTGAGCGCATTGATGAGGAGCTTGCGGACGAAACTCGGTGGGATCGCTCGGCGTTCGTTTCCGATTCCCCGCTGAAAGAGCAGCGGCATCGGCGGATTCCACAGCTTCTCCTGCGTATCGTAGGCAGCCACGAGAGGTATCGATCCGTTGGGTTGCCGCGAACGCTGAACGACCGCACTGAGGACTTCCGCGAGCTCGGGACTGACCAAGATCAGCCGCTCGGTATCGGTCTTCGATGGAGCTATCTGCAGCAGCGGAACCAGTTCACCGGTACTGGGTAGTCGGTATTCGGTGATGCTGTGGTGACTGAGCTCGAGGAGCTCTTCATGACGGATACCGCTGAGCCGCAACACTTCGATGGTGGCGAATGCCCAGAATGCTTCCTCGTCCTCGTAGGTGAGATCGCGACGAACACCGCTGACAGTATTGTCGGCCCATACGACGCGGCCGGTTCCCCGACGGATCAAGGATCGTCGCAGTTCTCCGTCGGTTCCCGCGATCACCTCACCTGGTTCGGTGTTCTGCGCCGCAACGAGTAGTGCCGCTGCGGCCGCGCGGCGGTCAGCGGCGGACCGAACCAACTGAGACAGGACAGGCAACCGCTCGCGGGTGCGTTGGTCCATCCGCGCTTTGCGGTGTTTGAGTTCCTTGCCTCTTTTGACCTCGCCGTCACTGATCGGGCAGGGCGCCACCCACTGCGCCCAGCGGGACGGATCTTCGACGGCCCAGTGCGCGAGGTCGAGATAGAACGCGCGCACTTGCAACAGATTGTCTTTGTAATTCTTTCGGGGCGAAGTTGTTTCGTGCTTTCGTCCCGCCGCGTCGACGGCGGTGCGTGTGATCGATCTCAGGTCGTCCTTCCATGCGCGGGCGACGTCAGGCGGCAGGTGCAGGGTGTCGATACCGGGGGCGAGTGTCTCGACGCGGCTCCAGAACAGCCCGGCAAGTCCTCGGGCACGAGAGTTGAGGCTGGTGTAGTCCAGCGCGGGTTGACGCTCGCGCAGATAGTCGATGAGCAGATCTCGGATCGGTTGGTTCTCGATCGGGTAGCGGTCGACGAGTTGTTCGATCGTCAGCTGTCCGACCGGAGCGCCGAACGCGCGGATGCTGTGTGGTGCGTCCTCGGGAAAGATGCCCATCGCACGTAGTCGCAGGTAGAAATCGATCTTCTTCTGACCGCGGCGGGAGTGCACCTGCGCCATCGTGTCGATCAGCTCCACACAATCGCCGACAGTGATCTCTGCGACAGTCCCGCCTTTGGATACCAGCAGGGTCGCGATTCTGGTCGCTGCGATTCGTGCATCGTCTCGCGAGGTATCCGGCTGAGTGGCAGCAAGCTCGTCCAACCGCGCGAATCCGTCCGGATCTCGCAGCTTTGCCATCATCGGCGCGAGAAACGGGTGCGCCCGGGAGAGCATCCACGACAGCTGTGGCCGGATCACGTCCAGGCACAGCAACATCAGCAGTCCTGCAGCCAGGTCGTTGCGATCGTGTCTGACAGGGCGCCCGTGTCCGGCAATCCATTCCACCGGGAGATCGGCCCATGAGGCTGTCGCGCCGTAACGAGATCCGCGGATGTTCTCGGCGCCGCTGGCGAGCCACCGGGCTTGCCAGGTATCGCCGGGCACCGAAGCCAACCAGGTCAGTATCTTGATCACGCCTCGGTGCCGTCCGGCTCGGGTGGTGACCGCAGCCTCGGCAAGCACCGAGCAGTTCAGTCGGGCCTCGACAGCTTCGGCAGAGGCAGCGGTGTGCGGCCACCAGAGTTCAAATTCGCGTGGTGGAAACTGTTTGTGCAGTTGGTGAATCCTCGAATGTGGCACCGGTGTGACCTCGAAGCGTTCCGGGCGGGTCATGTGCTTGACGGCAGTGCTCACAACGACCTCCCGAACAGCACGCTCAACGCTGCCGGATCGTACCCAGGTGCAGGAGGCGGTGGAGGAGTCCTCGGATGTTCCCGCTGATCAGCAGTACGAGCGTGGTGGGCCAGGACGCTGGCGATCACCTCGTCCTTGTCGGGTGTCAGATAAATTTCGGTCGTCGACAAATGTGCGTGCCCCAGCACCTCTTTGACCTCCACCAAGGACAAGTGCGGGTCGTTGGCCATCCGCCTCGCTGCACTGTGACGTAAGTCGTGCAGAGTCCAATCCGAACCGAGAGTGGCGTTCGCACGCTCGAACATCCGATGCGCCGCATGGTAATTCAACGGGCGGCGAGGTTTCCGCAGTGTCCACCACAACGGTTGCGTCCGTCCGAGTGGCACCTCGCCCCACACCTGCTCCTGATACAACCGCAACCAGACGAACGCGTCCGCCGACGCGGGTACCTGCTCCACCGCACGTGTTCCCTTGCGCACCACAGTAATCAACTGCTGCCCCGGGTCGACATCGCACTCGCGGACTCCCAACAACTCCGACGCTCGCACCCCCGACGAAATCCAGAACGCCACCAACGCCCGGTCCCGATCCGACGACAATGCCGCGAACAACTTATCGAACAGATCCTCGGGAATCGCTCGGGGAATCCGCTGCGAGACCCGAGGCCGGTAGCGTCCCACACGCTCAGGTGCCCAATGATCCATCGGATTGTGGTGCGCATGAGCCCGTCTCGACCGGCGAGAGAGATCGAGAGGGAACGGATTCAGGAGCGGGCCAGTACCTGCGTCCCGATGAAAATCGTAGAAACTTCGCAGCACCGTCTCACTGTGCGCCACTGTCGCCGGCGAGTACCCGGTCCCCAGAGCCGGTTTGCCGGTGACAGGATTCGCTGCCGCCGCAGCAGTAGCAGCCGACTCGGCGCTGGCCGGCACCACTGATCCTTGTCGTGCCTTCGCCGTCAACTGGATCCAACAACTGAAATCGCGCGCATCGACCCGAGAGGCACGATCCCACGCCACATCCACAGCGTGAAGGAACCGCCACCACCTCAGCAGATCCATACCGTATGAACGCACCGTCGCCACCGACCTCCCGGAAGCGATCAGCTCCCGGAAGAACACCTCGACGGACTCCACTCGTTCATCGTCGCTGCCCTGCAGGATATAAGGCTCCGACGTGTGGCCGGTCGCTGTCAACCGACCCACTCGGGCCACCACAAGCCCCGACAGATCTCTCGGACTTTCGCCTTCGCTCATGTCCGCAAGCTACCGACCCACATCGACCCCACCCCTTCAGACCAGCACCGTTCGGCATTTAGTTCAGTCAACGGGGCTTTCCCTTTGCCGCAGTCACGTTCATAGCCGGAAATTTCGGGTAGCTCGTCCACGACGACCAGCGAACCGATCAACTCGTCGAACCCCGGAATGGTGCCGTTCTCCGGAGACGGAAGGGACGGCTCCGTGTGTGCCGCGGCTTGTTCGACCGAGGCATTCGCAGCGGTTGGTGCGCCTGCGAATGCATCGCGCGTCTGGTTAGAGAACATAAATCCACCCACCGCCAACACAGCAGCAGCTGCGACGGGAGCGCAGACTTTCACAAGCTTCATAAGAGCGACCTTTCATCGGCGGGATCGGTCGGCGGGGAGACTATTTCAGAGCTTTTCGCCTCTTCCCCGCGGCGACCTTCCACCCGACCTTACAACGTGACGTTGCTTAGTTGCAAGCGTGGCGCACCTGCAGTGACAGGCAACCGATCATCTCCGCAAGCCTGCCGAGACTGTCATCCGCAGATCAGAGAGCGAATGCGATCCCTGATGATCGTCGAACTCAACTGTATGAACGACTTCCAGAAGATCACCATTTCGAGCTGTCACCGGCCAGGGCTGGACATCGAGCACGGTTCCGGTTCGCCCCACCAGCTTCTCGTCGACACGCTTCCCGTGCTGGTCGATGGCCGGGACCTTGAAGCGTGATCCGCTTGGCAGGCAGCGAAGTTCGTATTCGTCGCGAGCAGATTCCATCCGTCGATCGAGCATTTCGGCAATGGCGGCGTCTACCCGCGAGGAGTAGCCGCTCTCCCTGCCGCTGATGATGGAAACCACCTTCGACTGACGCACTTGACGCTCCTCGACTTGCGTTGCGGTAGAACCGTTCTGCGGAGCCTCTCGTTGAGTAAATGCAGTGAAAGCACCGACATCGAAGGCCGCCGGCCCCTCTTGCGCCCAGATATTTTCGACATTTCCAGATGAGACGAGTCCGAGCGCCTGGCTGCGCAGGTGGTCGCGATCGATGATCCCCGCTGTCAAAGCTTCGGGCCGATGGCCGACATGGAACATGCCTTCGTTATGTGGGCACGAGAAGACGGTCAGACCCTTTTCCCCGTGATGATTCTTTTTGACCGCCCTGGCATCTCCCCTGGTGAAATAGCCGCGGTGTTGGCAGGCGTCGCACATGACCCACCGAGAAGCCGGATTGTGGGCGCGGTATCGGCTCATGCTGCACGTCCAATCTGCAGGTTGAGCCAATCAGAGATCCACTGGATCGCATTGCGGCCCGCGTTATCGACGACGAGGGAGTTGTAATTCTGGTGCGCTCCGGAGGCGAAGAAGGACGCCGCGTCGAGCCCCTCCCCCACTAGGGAGGCAAGGTCGTTGGCGCCCTGTGAGCTGGCCATAGTGGTCAACGAACCGGCCAGTGCCGGAAGATCCAGATTCTGAGCCTGGGTGGTGATGGTGGTCGCGGCCGTCGAGGACTGTTTGCCGAGCAATGTCGGGTCAGTCTTCGTCGCTTTGCCGGAGAGCATGTTGACAGCGACCGAGGCCAGTTCGAGTCCAACCGGAACGAGGCCGGTCATAGCAGCCCCGGCTCCGAGCGGGTCCGGGAGCTGTCCGGGCGGCGGTAGCAGCTTCTCCACTGCGGCCCAAGCGATTTCCTGAACCTGACCAACGAGATTGGCAAGCTTGATGATGTCAACATTCGCCAGGATCGACGCGACGAGCGCCGCGACCTGTGAGTATCCGGACGGATCCGGGATTACCGACAGAACCTGCGAGACCCATTTCAGATCGACACCGGCAGCCATCTTCACCAACGGGGAGAACTGGTTGTTCAGATCCCCTGCAACCTTGTGGGCACCCTGCGCATCCAGCGCGGCGACCTTCTGTGGGAGAAGGTTCAGGTTGGCCAGGATCCCTGGCATATCCAGGGAGGTGACACCGGTGGCGACGTTGAGAACTTGGTTGACGACCACCGTCGGCTTGAGCACGGAGAGGACTCCGGAGGCGGATCCGAGAACGTCGCTCGGTGTCGTTGCGAGCGGTGCGATCTGACTGTCGAGGGTGCCGGCAGCAGTCGATAGCGAAGTCAGGTCCGGCGATGCGGCCGGCAGCGTCGTGGAGCCCTTGCTGGCGAGCTTGCTCGCGGTATCGGCGATCGCGTTCACTGTCGAGAGTGCACTGCTGAGATCTGATTGACCGGCCTTGTCCAGAACCTGGCTGGCATTGTTTTCGGCTGTCCCCGGGGGCGATGCAGCGAGTTGCCCGTTCGCAGCTGGATTGGCGGCCCCGGAGCCGAGTAGTTCTGCGAGCGGGCTGATGGTGTTCGCCAGAGTTGTCGCGCTGGAGGCGACCTGCTTGAGATCGACGGTGCCGTCTGTCTTCGACAGTTCACTGGTCAGATTGCCAGTGGCTGTGGCGAGACCGGGAAGGTCTGCTTGGGAAAAATCCGATGCCAAAGCGGTGGCCAGGCGTGAATTACCGCCGACCTGGCCGTCACCTCCACCACTCGGGGCTTTGGAGAGCACTGAACCCAGCGATCCAAGCAGTGGACTCGAGCCCTTCTGGATCGAGCAGTAGAGGTCTTTCGGATCGCAGATCGACGCGACGCGCCCTGAAAGCTTCCCCATGCCCTGTGGCCGAGGGTCGGCGATCCCCTTTCCTGACGGCTTCGGACCGACAACTGCTTCGCCTTTCGTTCCGGAACCGGGATCCGCGAGGAGCCCGACCGCGAGGACTTGCTCGGCCGTGATGGGGCCGGAGCCGTTGCCGATTTCGGATGCGAGATCGCCTGCGATATCCGCGCCCTGGGAATAGCCGGTGATGGTGAATTTGGTGTCGGAACACTTCGCGGCGATCTCAGTCAGTACGGCCTTGGCCTTGCTCAGACCATCGGATTTACTGTCTGCGTACGTTTTTCCGTTGTCGAAAGCTCGCGCCATGTACGGCAATGTGTAGATCTGCGCCGCGCTGCCGTGCTTGTCCGCCAGGCTGTCGGCGATTGGCTTCAGCATCCCGATCGAGACGGACGGATCGGCACCTTCCTCAGTTTCCCAGGTCCCGGGAATGAACAGGTTGAAAGTCGTCGGGCACCCGGCCGGCGCTGCGGACGCGATGGCCGGCGCCGTCAAAGCGATCGAGCCTGTAGTAATTGCTGCCGTCACCAACAAGGTGACCGCACGGTGAGCGTTCGGACGTTGGAGCGGCATGGGCACCTCATCTACCAGGGGGCAATGCACCTTCCGGTGTGCGTCCTGAGGTCCAGCCAGGTGCGCCCACGCAAGGTGAGGAGCACACAGTGGCCGAGACACCTGAGGTTAATCAACGTGACCTGTGGATAACTTCCCCAGCTCACAGCTACTCCAGCCCCCTCGCATCACGCCTGCCCGAACCCAAATGGCGAGTAAGGCAAAAGTTGTGTCAACGGTCGCAAACCGCCGCTGCTACATGCCGGCGTTCCATCGAGCCGACTTCTGAGCCGACACAATAGAACGTCCCACAGTTCGTGCGTTATCTGATTCTTACAACTTTGAACCCGAGAGCGTCAGCACCATCCGTTCAAGCCCCCACTTCGGGTCGAGCAGTGGAACCGCACGGCGCTTCCATTCTTCGTTCGTGCCTTCGATTTTTTGACGCACGACGCCATGCCTATCTTCCGGCGCCAAGACAGCGACCACATCTCCGGGATCAAATTTAAAACCTCCAACTTTTCTCCATTCTCGTTCCCATGAAAAGTCCTTCCTTCCGAAGGTAGTGGCTCCGACCTGTTCCATAAACGGTGTCGTCCGCAAGATTTCAAATCGAATACTCTTAGGCTCATCCCTATACTCGCGCCGTCGCATCTCAATCGGACGACCCGTGTCCAATTCCTCCCTACAGCTTTCAACCATATGATTAATAGGCACAGTCAAGTGGTCCGTCCTTGGCGTCGTATTCAGATACCAAACCGGATTTAAGCCCTGCTTCATGCCGAAATCTTTGCTGAATACGATGCCGTACGGTTTAAACTCACAATCTCGATGCTCTATGTCTTCGACCATCATCCAGCAGTGCTCCAACGGCGTTTCCGTGAAACAGCAGACCTTCTGTTCCAAGCTTGCCTCTTTTAATGCCTCGGAATAGGTATTTGCCAAGTTCTTGGCCATTCCAAAATTGCTCAGAGCCATTATTTCTTTATCTTTCACAATCTTCAGGATAGATTCTTGAGCGGAACCTAGATCAATTCCTTGCGTAAAATGAACGAAGAAAGTGCTGAGATCAGTTCTCCGATGCAGGAGATCCTCAATTTTCTGTGCCATAACCCGCAATGCTAGGACCTCGCTGCCCAGGGCGACTCTCCGGACCTACAGCGACGTGCGGTCTTCACGTCTTCTGCATTCGTACACCCCAAACCGGCCTATCCGAGAATCTCTAGCTCCAGTCGATGTGGACGGATTCGATCGAGTCGAAGTGGAAGCCGAAATCGTTGCTGTACTGGTCGAATCCCTTGTTTTCGGGGTAGTCCAGCGTCGCGTGGCGTTCGAGCAGTGCGACGACTCGTGCATGGTCGTCGTTGGCGAGGGCCGCGGCGAGTTCGCGTGATTCTTCTGCGGTGAACGGGACGTCGGAGTTCGCGAAATCGAGTGTGCGGACTCGGTAGTCGTAGCCCTCTTCCGATCCGTTGCGCACCGAGACTCCACCTTTGACGCGGATCGTCGCCTTTTTCGGGGTGCCGTCCGGGCGCAGGACCCCTGCGCGTTCCATGATGTCGTCGGCTTTGACCTTTTTGAGTTTCTTTTTGGCGTCGGCGCGCAGATCGTTCGTCTCCCCTGACCGGTACCGGGAGACGGCAGAGGGTGAGCGGCCGATCTTCTTGGCCACCTCTCCAATTCCGCCGAGTCGCTCGATCGCCGCGCGGCGTTGCGCACGCTCGGCGACGTCCGCGTGCGGGACGCGGCCCTGTTGCGCCCACCGACGCAACGTGCGATCCGAAGGCGGTTTACGGCCGGCATCGATTGCTGCCTGGCGCAGACCCTCGTTGCCGATCTCTTTACGCACTTGCCGCACGGACACCTTGCTCGTGAGCCCCGCCAGCCCCCCGGATTTCACGGACTTAGACTTCTCGACTCCGCTGGTCGCGGCATTGGAGACGGACACCTTCAGCCCGTCGAGCCCGACCGCCTGTTGCACAGGCTTCTTCGATCGAGGCTTGGGGAGATGCAACGCCATCGCTACTCCCCTTCCTCGCCTGGTGTGAATGCGCCCTTGATGGCGAGATTCATCTCGTGTGTGTCATCAGCGCTGGTGAACGCCTCGATCAGTGCTTCGGTGAGGACAGTACGTTTCTCCACGGACATTTTGCCGAGCGCGTCACTGTCATCTGCCACGTCTTCACCGTCCGCGAGCAGGTACACCCAGGAGTCCGTCACCGTGCGCACCGGCCATCGACCGGTTTCACGCGCAATGCGCATTGCGACCCTGCGGCCACGCCAGCGGCAATGCGCAATGATCGACGCGCGCCAGAGCGGCTGGTGGTGATGTTGCATCTGTTTCGCAGTCCACATGTCCGGGTTCACCATTCGCCCGATGTAGCCCTTGTAGCAGGCACCGAGGAACCGTTTCATCGCAACGTCGCCGGTCTCTACGGCGACCTTGCGGCCCTCGCGCAGGATCTTGGCCCACTTGTCGAGAGCGCGCCCCTGCTCGGGGTAGACCCAGGCTTCGACGATGTCGAGATCGTCGAGTTCGGCGCCGATGCCGCCGTCAGCGACAGAGGCTTGCAATGCGTCCAGGCTCACTGAGGTGACCCAGGTCTGCACGGGCTGATCAGCGAGCATGTGCGGGTGCGGGAGTGGAAGTTTCGCGGGCAGGGAGAGCATGTTCCCCGCGGGGAGGGTGATGCGCCAGAGCCCGAACGGTGCGCCTTTCGCGCCCGATGCTGCTGCGCTGACTGCACTTTCGCCGGTCAGGTGGCGCGGTTTCCCGTAGCCGAATTCGAGCATGCCGGCGGATGCGAGGTAGGCAGCTCGCTGGTCGATCGAGACCAGCTGCGTTGCGCCGGTGAGGTCCTCGGAATCGCAGACGCGTGTCCATCCGACCTCGGGCTCGAGGTCACCGCGGGGCTCGCCGTTGAGCGGCGGGATGGGGCCACCGGTCGTGACCGCGATTCCTTTGCCGCTTCGGGTGCGTTCGCGCTTGATCTTGTCGAGGACCGCAGCGCCGGTGCGTGCGGGAGTGGGGCCGGGCAGGACTCCGAGGTGGCGGGCACACCACGACAGTCGTCGTCCGAGTTCGCGGGCTGCCGGCAGATCGTCGTCGGGGAGGTACGTTCCGGCGGTGGGAGATCCAAGGATTCCCATGTCGCCGACGCGGTTGTTCCAGCCGAAGTCCTTGTTCCAGTAGGTCCACACGTACGGCTCGATGAAGATGTCGACCATCGAGGTGAAGGTGCCGGTAGTGCGCGAGAGGTGCACGACGTGGCCGGGATCGCCGCGCAGCTCCCACCCCGCGGTGAGCATCGGCGTCAAGGTGGCCTGGAGTACCCGGTGAGTTCTTCGGCAGCTCGGGTACGAAGAACTTCCATGTCGTCGACGTCGTCTTCGTCACCCGGGTCGATGATCCAGCCGAACATCTCGCACGCGTCGATTCCGACCACCCACACCTGCGCGGGCGCACCCAAAGGTGTGAGCGTGGCCCAACGAATCAGCTTGTCGAGCTTTTCCACCGAATCCACCGGGCCGGTCAGCTTCTCACCGGAAGGCGTGTAGGAGCCGGCGGCGGTCACGATGATTGCGTGGCCGTCCGCCTCGATCCCTGCCGGCGGCAAGTCCGAAGATGCAGTGACGTCAGAGCCGAGATCCGGCTCGACGTCAGGTCGCGCATCTGCCGTCGAGGGCTCATTGTTCGCGGCATCGACAGGGTCGGCCTCTACTTCAGCGATCGACGTTTCGGCTGCCTTCTCGGCGTCGCGTGATTTATCGGGCGAAGCGACGTCGTCGAAATCAAACAGGGCGAATTGCTCTTCATTCGCCATCGCTCCCCCTCCCCCGCTCATCTATTGAGTGATTTCACCGTTTGCATCGACCTCCGGGACATTGTTGCGATCCAGGAACTCTTGCAGCGCGACGTCAACGACCTGAGTAACTGCGTATCCGTGTTGACTCGTGAACCAGTTGAGTCGTTTCGAGGTCTGCACGAGGATCCGTGTGTTGAGTGGCTCCTTAGCCGGTCCTCGTTTGGGCTCGAGGGTGATTCCGGGCGCGGGGCGTGTGTGCGCCACGGGAGCGGTTCCTGCGGGCTGAGCGGGCGACTGACCGACCTGCTGGGGCGCGGGCTCAGGCACAACTCGGGCAGCTTCTTCGCGTCGCTGAGCCCTTGATGGCCGGGTGCTGGTGTTTCCGATGCCGGGCGAGTTAGACATTGATCTTCATCCTCTCAGCGATCTGTCGCGCTGTTCTCTTGTAATCGCCGGCTGCAGTGCTGCCGGGGGCGTGAAGGGAGACCGGGATTTGCTTGGCTGTCGCCTCGCCCACCCGGATGGTCTGGGAGATCTCTCCGAGGTACTCGTCTGGCCAGTCTCGCCGGAGGTTCTTGCGAACGTCCTTCGCGAGTTGGGTGCGGCCATCGAAGTTCGTCGCTAGAACGAAGTGGATGTCGACATCGGGATTGAGGCCTTCTTGAACGTCGAGCACCGTATTGCCCAGACCGACGAGTGCCTTGAGTTCGTCAGCACCGGGCGAGACTGTCGCTAGAACACTGTCCGCTGCTGCCACCGCGGCGGTAGTCAACTCCCCCAGCGACGGAGGGCAGTCAATAACGACGATGTCGTAACCGGTCAACGCATCGAGTTCCCGAGCGAGTCGCGCTTGTCCACCGGCTCCAAGCCCCGTGCGTTCAAGCTTGCGGAGAGCCAGATCTCCCGGTGCAACGTCAGGTCCGTGGGCGCTCGTCTTGATGACCTCGGTAAGCGCCACTCGCTCTGAACGATCCTCGTGAAGAACCTCGTACATGGTTGCGTCGTCCGGGCCGAGTTCGATCGCCAGCCCCTGTGTGGCATTGGCCTGCTGGTCTAAATCAATCAGCAACACTTTGAGCCCGAGAAGCGTTAGCTCGACTGCCAAGTTTGTTGCCGTAGTGGTTTTGCCTACTCCACCCTTCTGAAGCGCTATCGCCAGTACGCGTGCTTGTCTGTGCGAGGCCATGCCCGCACCTCCCTTTCGGTATCGACGGAGGCCACCAGGATTTCTCGCCGAACAGCATCTGCGAGCGCCACCGTCGGGCCGGAGTCAGTGAGTGAATTTGAAGATTCTGGCGGCAGGTTCGCCTTGCCCCGATCGCCAGGCCGTTCAATGCACGCATCCGTGAGTGCGTTCCTGCGTGCCGTCATGCGCGCAACATTACCAGCATGCAAACAAGTTAGCAAGCAATTTTGCGAGCATATTTGCGCGCTAGCTCGCACGCGGACGTTCACGCATTTATGCACGCACATATTATCGCTCGCTTGCATGCACATTTGCACGTCTTGAAACTTTCATATTTGCATGCATACATAGCAGCACATTTGCGTGCATCTATGCCAACACGTTTGCTCGCACACTTGCTTGCATTCTTGCTTGCATTCCTGCATGCTTGTGTTTGTTCTTGCATGCGAGAGATATAAGTTGCAGAATTGCCAGCGCCACCGAGATGAAAATCCGACGCGACGACCCACGACGGAAAATGCATCTCCACCAGCCATTATTGCACCTCACCCATGCGAAACAGATGGGAATTTCGAGCTCGCAAGACCTCCACCCAGAACCGAGATCGCCCACCTCAACAGTTGGATAGTAGGACTATCTAGTAGGCGCCAGTCGCATCAGTGCCGCAAAAGCGCGCTCTGCCGACGCACTGCTGGAGCTGATCTTCTGCGAAAAACACCACATTTCGCAAACACGAAACGGTGCGAACTGCGCCACGACAGATACGAGAGAGGACGGCACAGTGCCTCCATTTCGGACAACCGAGGCCGAACACGACGGCGTCGACGACCATCCAGACCACCTTTCGCCCGACAGCTCGCCGTCCAAAATGCATGCCGCCAAGACGAGCCGACTGCCGTTCTGGAGCGCAGTAGTTCTCACTGGTGTCATCACGGCAGCGTCGTTCGTCCTCAGCTTTGCCGCCTTGTGGGACCTCTTCACTCAAGTCGGGCAGCCAAGAAAGCTCTCGTGGCTGTTCGCAATCCTGCTCGACGGTGCCATCCTTCAAGCGACCATTTCGGTCGTGTGGCTCGCCGACGCACCGGGGGAGAAGGGACGAAGCGATCGCCGATTCTTCTGGATCGTGCTTATCTTCTCCGCCACCGCAAGCATCTTCGGTAACGCTTTACATGCGTACACAAATCATGCCCCTGGATTCGACCCCCGTCTCGCCGCCGTGATTGCGACGATCGCGCCAGTAGCGCTCCTGTTCTCCTCCCACGGACTCACAATTCTCGCTCGCCGATCACGTCCCCGGCACGCGTCGACTGTCCGTATATCGGCAGCAAATGACACTCACTCCGCGGTTTCGACCACTGCTGAAACGAACGAGGCGGACGTAACAGAGCAAGCCCCATCCAGTCCTTCACAACAGACACTTGATCCGGCAGAAGCGACTTCAGAGCCCCAAATCAAGAAATTCGCTACGACTGAGGACCGAAAAGAGCATGCACTCGCCCTCAACGCCAGCGGTACTCCGATGCCCGACATCGCAGCGGCAGTCGACCGATCACCATCGACGATCTACCGGTGGATCGACGAAGCCAAAGAGAATCGACCACTCGTCCCACAAGGACGCCAACTGACGAACGTCGGATAAACAGTGAGCGGGGGAGGGGAGGGGTGGCGCTGGGACAAAACATCCCTCCTTCCCTGCACACTGGTGGTCATGTTGAGCGCAAGGATTCGCGAGGACGACAGCTTCTGTTATGGGTGGGAGCTACGCGGATGGGCCGCTGAAGATGTAGAAGCTGCCAACCGAAACAATCAGTTTCGCTGCCCCGGTTGCCAGGCGGGTGTTTCCGCGTTGTCGTTCAAACCACACAATCAGGTTTCTCCGCACTTCAGGTTCTCCAACGGAGGCGGTCATGAACCCAAATGCCCGTGCGGCCCGAAAGAAGTCGCGGCGAACAAGGCTCTGATCGATGGGGACGCGTCGGTTCCCACCATCGTTCCCTACCCGACACATTTGACCGATCCACCTACGGAGCGATTGGTACACAGCGACGATCCTGGCCTCTCATCCGCCGAGGACCAGCGGCCTTCGTCCATCCCGCCCCACTTCAACAGGGAGGGCGAAGCAACGAGGGCGGCGTCGAGCCACTCCGGGTTGATCGGAACATTCGCTGTTGCTCACATGCAGATGAACCGCGCTCAACGCATCTCTGCGCGTATCAATTTGCCGGACGTCACCGACGCACATAGGTATCAATATGCGTTCAAAGAGCTACCCCAGTGGAAGATCGAGAGGCTTACTTCACCACGAATTTTCTACGGCCGACTGCGCTACACGGCGCCGCTTGAGGACACCGGGACCTCCTATCGCATCCAATTCCACGCCGGCGAGTGGGACAACGACACGAGAGCGTTCACTCGCCCGTGGACACTCGTTGCTCATCACGAGAACTGGACGAAATGGGGCCACACCCTATTCCTTGACGAGTTCCGCACAGTAACGTCCCAGGCTGAGCGCGACAAAAATGAGCCTTGGATGTATTTACTCGCAACCCAGGACCCGAACAACCTCAACGAACTGCATGTGAAAATTCGGCAGCGAATCGCCTTCATTCAGCGCAAGCCTGTGCGAAAGAAGCAGTCGAAGGCATAACCAGTTCTTGGATGACCCCTATCGAACTGCCCTTTTGCAGCACACACATGAATGCGGGCATATACGCACGGAAGTTTGCACGCAAAGATGCGTGCAAAGACGCGTGCATTATTTCATTCGATCTACGGATTTCCCCGAATTGCGGCGTCGATCATCGCGGCCAACTCGTCGGCAACCGGGCCGGACACTGAGGCCGGTTGATTGCACTCTGCTCGCTGCGTTATCAACGCCTTCGCCGCCTGTTGGAACGGTGCCGGCTTCTTCAGTAATTGGCGGCGCTCGATCTTCACCGCGTCAGGGATCCGAGGATATCTAGACCAAGGGTCAGCTTGGCGTGCTCGGTCCAGTTCCGCTGAAATCTCCCTGTCGTCCTTTATCGCGAGCTGCTCGATCTGAGCCAGAATTTGCGGTGTTACCTGCGGATACAGCTCCTGTTCGAGGATCATCTCCACCGCTGCCGTCGACGCCGATTCCTTCATCTGAGCCAGGTCCGTGGGTGCCTTGCCGGGGTGGGATTGCCTCCACTGCTCGTTCAGCTGATGCTCCAGCGATTCGGTTGCGGTGTCGGTCAAGCGCTGCAGCCGTTCCGATTCCCTGCCCATCGCGAGGACCTCGTCGCTGGCGTTCTTGTCCATGGCGAGCCACTGACTCAGAACGCGCCATGTCTCGTCGAAGATCGTCTCGTCGATATGGCCTACGTAGAACTGCTCATCGATGTCCTCTGCCGGCCCATCGTTCATCGGTTCCATTCATCTCAATCTAGGCGGAGTGTGCGCGGACGTAGTCCTCAACAGCTTCCCGCATCACATCGCTGGCAGTGCGGTGCTGCTTCTTAGCCAATGCATCCACTCGTTGGCTAAGGGTTCGTGGAAGTCGCACCTGACGGCGCGGCGAAGCACCAGGCTCATCTTCGCCGCTCAGTGAGGGCCGGCCGCCAGCTCCTACGCGTTCTAGAAGCTCTCGCCCGGCCTGCGCGGCATCTGGCCCATGCTTGGCGGTCGTAGAGTTCGGTCGCAGTGTCATCTCGTTCTCGGCCCATGCCGAGAGCGCTTCGTAGTCAGTTTCTTTAGTCATTGTCGTCTGCCTCCCGCTTCTGCGGTGATGGGTCTAGCTGGGTAGTGGAACTGGGTAATTTGTCTGGGTTGCAAGCTCGCGATCACTCCATCAGATCGAGAAACTTACGCCGCGCTTCCATGACGTGAAAGACGACCATCGTGCGGGGTTCGATAATTTCCACCATCACCTCGAGCAGTGGACCACCGAGCTTCAGGGGCGGGCCGATGAACAACGTGGGCTTCGAGTGCCCTGGCACACGCGGCTCGTCGAACTCTTCCTCGACGTAAATGGCGTTGGCAATCGCATGCAGTGCATCTTCGTGTGAAACGTCGTGTTTGTCTGCACTGTTGGTCCACTCGACTCCCATAACAAAATTGTACTACAAAACCCAGTTTTGTAGTACAGAAACATGCCAGAATGTGGAAGTGGCCTTGACGATCAGCACTGACAACGACTTCCGTTCACCCGGCGAACTTGAACAACTCGTTCGAGCGGTCCTGAAAGCCGATCCAAACGACGAAAACCGTTGGTGGAATGGAAAAGCTCGCTGGATCTCACCACCAAGGAAGCCCAATTTACGATCTCCAAAGCTGTCCTCGGTTTCGCGAACCGGCCAGTTCAAGACGCCCTTCAGTTCTGCAAGGGGACCGCCTACCTCGTGGTAGGCGCAGAACATGACGGACGGCTACTCGGTGTGACACCGATGGACCATGCTGATCTGGGTCAAAAGCTCAAGACCTATATAGGGGGAGCGGTCCGGTGGAATCCCACCTCCGTCGCTGTCGACGGCAAATCCGTTCTCGTTGTCACAGTGGAGGCACCTCGCCCGGGGGACGACTTCCACACGCTTCTGAAGGACTACGACAAATATCCGGCCGGCACCATCTTTGTGCGCCATCCAGGCCGCACCGAGCGCGCCAGTCCAGACGATGTCCGATTGCTCCAGACTCGACTTCTCGCGGGCGCTCACGATCCGGAAATCAAGGACATCGGGGTCGACTTCGAACTCAAATCCGATTCCGGTGTGTGCCGACTTGATGACTCCGAGAGTGCCATTAAGGATTGGGTAGCGAAGCGCTGCCAGAGTGTCGAAGAACGTCAGGTTCCCACCCCTCAGCACCTGAATGTGGCCATCGCAGGTTGGGACAAGTACAAGCCGAAGTTCGACGCCGCGATGGATTTGTACCTCAAGGACATCACGGAAATTCTCCCCACCAGGGCGTACCAGAAGCTGATCAATGACGGAACCAATGACATTCAACTGATAGTTGAAAACACCTCGTCACAACCACTTAGCGCCGTGCAGATCACCCTTAGCACTTCCACTGTGGGCGACGAGGTCTTCGGCCGTCTCGCCGGAGGAAGAGTCGATCTGCCGGAAACACCTAGCTGGCCTGGCCCGCGTACCGTCACTGCTATCCGCCAACCACTACCCCCGCGTCCCCCTTTGGAGGAGTTCGACGAGGTTTCTTTCTCGACGCGCAACGGTCAAATGGAACTGATCTATTCAATCGGGGATCTACGACCTGGGGAACGCAAAACGCTCCAGCCGCTGACCGTCCTTCCAACCCAAGATGAGGGCGCTTCCTGCGTCGACCTTCGGTGGGTAGTAACCAGCATGAATCGACGCGGTCAGGTTGAGGGGAAACTACAGATCCCTATCAATCAGCAAGTGACTCTCGATCTTTCGCTGGCGGGGCTCCCGACCGATACGCACTTCGAGTCATATTCATAGCTCTGATCTCCACCCCATTCACTACCGGCGGAGATCACGATCGGGTTCTCACTTATCGTCAGCTACGGCGCCTGCACTGATAGCAAACCGCCATCTACCAGGTAAAACGACACGTCCCCAGGATTAGGGACGGACATCGACGTTATGCCTGCTGGGGCCATGCACTATGACTCCGCGCTGCGCGACGACACTGGCGTTGTCGTGGAGCACGACTCTTGTGTGGTCTGTCGCGTTGACCGTCGCGTGGCCGGCGGCGTGAACCGTTGACGCGTCGTATGCGTTAACCGTGGAGTTTTCACTGGCAACGACGACAACACGATCGCACGCATTAATTGTGGCGTTGTTGTGGCCGGTGACCTTGCAATCATCGAAGGCATCGACTGTGGCGTTGGTGTAGGCATGCAACTCGGTTGCGCCGGCGGCCTGGACCCTCGATGCGTCGGTTGCCACGATGGTGATCCTTTGGGGGAGTTTCTTTGTCAGATTGATTCGCACTTGAGTGACGCCCGTGATGCGCATCGTCCAAGCTTGGGTCGTGCCTGCGAAGTGTGAGTCACCGAGTTCGAGGACCCTGTCCGTGTCGATGATGATCGTGCGTGCGCCGGCCGAAAGACGAAAGCGAATGTCTGCTGCTGAGCGGCAAGGGGTCTTCGGCCGTGTTTTCCGCCGGACGTGTGAGTGAGTGGTCATTGCTCGGTCCTTCACTGTCGACTGACTGGCGGATTCGATTGTGGGAGGAATGCGATCGAGACTATGCGCTGATGCAGGCAAACGAAGGATTCCACTGTGCTGGTGTCATCAGATGCTCAAGCCAGCCGCCCTGTCCGCGTCTTAGCAAGGTGCTCAGCGAAGGCAGCTCGGGCTGCTGCACGGCTTGATGACGAGGCGGTTATCGCTTCCTGACGTGCGCTTTCCGCGTGGCGTTCTGCGATTTCCCGCCGCCGGATTGCATCAGCTTCGGCACGCTTCTCGCTGGGTGACGGGCACGTCCAGTCGAGTTGCGAAAGCTTGAAACGCAGGAACGCTGCTGGGGACTTGATTTCGCTGGCCGTGGGCCATATCTGGCCGTTGCTCGCGGTGTGCCGTGAGAGCGCTTGAGCTATGTCTCGCCCGGTCCAGCGGGTGGGGTCGATGCCAGCCTTGCGGATTCCGTCAGCGATCACTCCGATGTGGCTTGAAGTGTTGAAGACCGGTGCATGCGCAGCGAGCGAAGCAGCAGCTCGCTGCAATTCGATCGGTCGTTGTGCGTTGGTGGAGATGGTTTTCCTCGCGCGTGCGCGTTGGTGAGAACTTCCTACGGAAGAAAAAGAACTAACAAGAGCACTTGAAGATAGGGGGTCACGGTGGGTTCGGTTCGTACTTCCGTCGGCTGTGGCTTTGGTGCCTTCGCCCGGGGTGGCCTTGCTCAGGCGAACTGATGCGCGGGCAACAGCGCGAGTGCTGCGGTTGCGGCGAGCGCGTTCGAGCGGCGGAGTGGACATCACGACGGACTTGGGTGAGGAGAGCGACCAGCTTGACGCTGCTTTGTGCTGATGGCCACCGTGATGTGCTTCCGCGGCCATGTACTCAGACGTCGAGAGTGTGCGCCCTCTGGCGTGTTCGATGCCCATTGCGAGGGCTTTGAGCACGCGGCGTGAACGCATGATGGTGCTGTTGGACGCACCTGCACGCTCGGCGATCCGGGCTTTCGATGCTGTGACTCCGCGGCCGGTACGGGTCTCAGCGAAATGTGCATGCGCGTTCGCGCAGGCCATGAGGGTGTCGACAGCGATGCGGTTCGCGGCAAGTACAGCGCGGCCGTGGTCAGTTTCGGTGACCTGGTGGCGGAGCTGACGGAGCCACTCGGCGCGGCCGGACCAGATGGGAACGCGAGATTGCTCGGAAGGCTCAACGGGCAGCGCCCACGAGGTGCCTCGCTGGCCGCTCTCGGCGTTGAATGTTTCGAGCTGTTCGACGCGTTCTTTCGCTTTACGGACCGTTTCGGCCCATTCAGCGTCAACATCAGCGCAGGTCGACGCGGTGTTGCAGTTGCTGCGGTCGTGGTGCGACTCGCCGAAAACATGACTTTCGCTTTGCGCTTTTTCTATATCAGGGTATGAGTTACCCTGAGACGTACCCTTCACAGGTAGTCCCTTCAGTGAGATGAAGCGAATGCAGTACCGAAGTCGAAGCGCCACACTTCTTCTTCACCAGTTACGACCGGAGCCCTGCAAGGCTCTCGTTCAACTCGACGAACTTCTTGGTTGTTCACAAACCCCCGCAAGGGGGTTTCGTCGTTTCTGGGGTTGTACTGCGTCTATGGAGTTAGATATCGAGGTTGTTCACATGCGCGTACTAGGCGGTGTGTGTGGGGCCTTTCAGTAGATGGGTATAGCCACCCCACATCACAGCACGAGCAAGGGTCCTTTTAGGGGAGCCACGCGGAACCGGTTTTAGCCATCGGGGCAGCTCAGGCCCCTCGTTGTTGATGGTGTATATATGTCCGCTCATTGCGCGCTCCGCATTGAAAAAGTGATCCCGACCAGCCCAAAAATGCCCATCAGAGTTGCTAGAGCCACCGGTGTCATCGCGGGCTCACGTGCTCTGAGAAGTGGTGGTCGAGGACACTGCGGAGCGCTGCTGCAACCTCGTGGATCTGGTCGACAGTCGCTGTCTCGGGGTCATTCGCGACCAGATCTGCGAGATCGCGAAGGGACTCCTGTAATCCGGCAGATAGTTCCGGTACGCCGATCTGTTCAGAGAGCACATCGCGGATCACGGTTTCGGCGAGTTGGTGCGCTTCGTCGATCTCGCCCAGGTTGGGGTTGAGTAGGCCACTCTCGCGAAGCAGTGTTGCCCGGACTGTGTCCACTGGTGTTGTGGGTATCAAGGGCGCCGCCCACGTTTCAGCCTTGGGGTTGGTTGAGCTGGTCACGATGCAACTCCTAGGGGTAGGTGGGCCTGTCGCTCCGAGCTGGGGCGCTGACGAAGGTGGTCGACGGCTCCGACGAAGTCACCGATATGGGGGAGAGGGCGAACCTCGAGGATGGGATCGGGTGCGCGTTGGAATGCGGCCCAGGCTTCGAGTGACTTGGCGATGATCTGTTCGGCATCTTCGTCAGCGTGAGCGGCGACGATTGCGGTGAAGGCGCTGCTTACGACCTCGATTCCGCCGAAGTCGAGGTCGTCGAGGAAGTCGTGTGCGTCGATTGCGGAGTTCGTGACGGCCGTCCAGGCATGGTGTTCGGCAGTAGGGCACATCGCGCCCTTGATAGCTGCGAGGCGACTGAGGACATCCCACCGGACTTTGAGCGAGTCTGGGGTGCCGGTGACCGTGTCGCGGCACAGTTTGCCGATGGTGGCCCCCGCATCGTGGAATCCGGGGATGGTCGCTCCGAGTCCCCATTGCGGATGGTCGTACAGCTCGGCGAACCAAGCCCAGCGCCTGGCAGGTGTGCCATCGATCGCGGGGGTTTCGAGGTGGCCTGCGGCCATTTGATAGATGCGCTCTGAGATTGTCATGCGACGGCCTTCTGGTGAGCGTCGCGATGTGCTTCGATGCGGTTGTAATAGGCCCGCAATTTGTTTCCGGTGAGGATCACACGTCCGTTGTGATTGAACGGGATGCCTGCCCAGATCATGGCTTTTGGCGGGTTCTTCGCCTTCACCATCGTTTCTAACTCGGTTCGGCAAGCCGCTAGTCGAGGGCAACGGAGGCACTCCGCTTGGGCGTCGACGCCAGCGCGGTACGAGCCCTCTTCGAGATCCCACGATTTCGGGTCGATCGTGCAGGGAATCTGTGTGCTCGGGATGGGTGTGTTCATGCCGCGTCCTCTGCAGTTCGGAGCTGTGTACCCGACGTCTTGTAGACCCGCGGTTTACGCCCACGATTGATGGCGTACGCGCGCAGGCGCTGGTCAGAGACCAAGTCGCCGTAGTAGTCGAAAGCCTTACCCGCGACGATCTGGTCTTGGGGGAGGATCCGCCCTTGTCGAAGTGATTCCTCGCACTGCTTCAGGAGGGGGCATTCGTTGCATGCGGCCTTTGCGCGTTGCCATGCGGCAAGGTTTTGCCCCTGCAATTCCCACGACTGTGGCTTGCCCGCGCACATAGCTTTGCCGGGCTCAGGTTGGGCGAGGGGGATCATCCCGCGGGCCTCGAGGAGCCGTCTAATTACACGGAGTTGGGGGCAATCCTGGACGTTTTCCGCGTATACGAAACCGCAACGTTCGCAGCGCCCAGAAGGGTTCGGATGGTGAGCTGCGGCCCGCTGCATCAGTTCCATCGTCGCCAGATCGGAGAGCTCGCGAGTCGACGATGGACGGTGGATGTCGCGACTAGCCAACTCCCGCAGAGCATCTGCGGCAGAAGGGCACAGCGGCGACTTTTCCGAGGTGGTGAACCCGCACTCGTCGCACTTGCCGGCAGACGGAGTGTGTTGGTGCGTGATACGCAAAAGTTCGACTGTGGAGATCGGGTTGAGCGGTCTGAATGGCGCGCTCGTTCCCTTACCGACGCTCAAAGCGTCAACTAAGGTGTTCATAGCAGAACTCGCTTTCTGCTTGAGGAAATTGCTGGACGGGGGGCAACCCGTTTGGCTGGTCCCTCAGTCGTTGGCGCGACTGGGGGGCTTCTTCGTTTCTGAGCTGGTCTGGTGGGGGAGTGAGTACCGATTTCAAAGATCTGGCGATGGCATTACGCTCCCCCAATCTACCTATCTAAACACACTTACCTATTCGCACTGTTATGTGCGCATCGTATCCAGGAGGCCGCACAGTGTCTAGTGATGACGACATTTCTGGGAAGGCCTTGTCTGTGAGCAGACGAGTTATGCGCGGGTTTACTCCCGAACGTCTTGTAGACGCCCGACGGGATTTGGGCATCTCTCAAGCAGAACTTGCCCGCCGAGCTGATGTGGGAGCTGACACCGTTCGACGGTGGGAAGCCGGGGAGTCGTCGCCCCAAGTTGATCTCCTCGGGCGTGTGACGGCCAAGCTGGGCGTCACGATCGAGGACATCGTTCAGGTGCCTATCGCAGAGCGGTTCCCTGGTGACTGGCGCGTTTTGCGAGGGTTGACCCAGCCTCAGCTCGGCGCTGCTGCGCAGATTCCGACCCAAATAGTCGGAAGCGTCGAACGGGGCGAGATCTCGCTGTCCGAGAACATGGAAGTCAAGCTTTCCAAGGCCCTGGGTATTACTCGTGACGAATTGCGTGCCAGTTACGAGCGTGTGCGGAACAGGGCGCCTGGCACCCCTGCTTGACGGGTCACATTCGTCTCGGAAGCTACAGATCGAATCTGGACGTAACGTTTGCGGCGAATCAGGACGATAGTCCCGATAATTGCGCGAAGTGTGTGTGCAGCCGGTCTGAGGGTGTTGAGAAATCTTCATCTGCTGATCCGTTTCTAGGCGTCCGAAAGCAGACCCACGTTTTGTGGGCCTTCTGCTTCCAGACGGGAATCAGCTCACCGACCGGCGCTAACGACAGCTCGGCTGTCGTCGTCCATTAGTAAATACCGGCAAATTACACCGACGCAACCCACTGTGATAGCCAACACAAACAGGACAGTCGTCCTGATGTTACCGGCCAGTAGTGTCGTCCCGTGTTTCGCCTATGCTGGCCGAATGGCAATTCAGGGGATGTGGATAGCAGTTGACATCATCGGCACCCGGCTCGGAAGAGAAGTCTTCGTTCATTCAGCCGCGGGCGATCGGGTAGCGCGCCCACTGTCTCGTTGCGCAAACAAACTCGGATTGGATCGTGCAGGCGAAGCGGTCGTCGACGCGGTCGTTAGATCGCTCCTTGATGGCAAAGAGATTCCTAAGGTCGAGGGACTCGTTGTAGAGAGTCATCAGATTGACGCCTCAGACGGAACTCCTGTTGCCCTGATCGTATGGATCGGCGCTCGCGAACCAGACCCGCGACCGACCTACAACGTATGGGTTCTGGACATGACTGCAATGACCACCCGAACCAGTGGCGACGACCCGTCAATGATTGGTGATGGACGTGAAGCGGACGAGGAACGCCACGTACAGCATCTCTTCACCTGGCTTAATCCCGAAGACGCTTGGAATATGGTCGGCGGCTACTACGACGCGCTAACTGGTGAAGACGGCCTTCTAATTCAGAGCTACTGGAGCCTGCGTCCAGGTGGCACGGAGTGGGTCCACATGTGGTCCTCGTGCCGATTGCGACTGACCGATGACGGTAATCAGCGAACGCTCTACGGACTCACCCTGCGTTTGGCGGAACGCGAACTCGAAGCGAACATCGCCTCACTGATCAAATTCGGAAATGCGACGTTGATGCTGGTGGAGGCACGGAACCGTATTCCCCTGACCACCGTCGGCAAACTCGCACCCCTTGGAGAGTCGAAAGTCGAGCAGGTTCTCAATCAGGTCGATCTTGAACTATTGGCCAACCCAGCTGATCCCGAAAGCGGAGGGCAGCGACTGCTGATCGACGGTGAGCCCTACATCGCCTCAACCTTCGAATTGCACTCCGCACGAGAGAAGGAAAAGCACGGCGATCCAGTCGCGATCATCCTTCTCGTCGAAGAGAGTGCCGCAAACTAGTTCGGCGGTTCAAACGCGAAATTCATTTACTTACAAACTTTCTGGAGGTTCTAGTCGTGCGTGTCCTAGTCACAGGAGCTAACCGAGGGATCGGTGCGGCAATCGCTAGCCACCTGGTCGCCGAAGGTCACACAGTCTGGGGAACACATCGAGGAGCGCCAGTCCCAGAGGGCGTGCACGGCGTGGAATGCGACGTCACCGATGACGCTTCGGTCGATCGCGCATTCACCCACGTAGAAAAAGAGGACGGCCCAGTAGAAGCCGTTATCGCAAACGCTGGCATCACCGACGACACCTTGATCATGCGAATGACGAGCGAACAATTCATCGGAGTCGTCGACACGAATCTGACCGGCGTCTTCCGCGTCGTCAAACGTGCCACACGAAACATGCTCAAGAACAAGGCCGGCCGAATCGTGATCATCGGATCTGCCAGCGGAATGTCGGGCATGCCCGGCCAAGTCAACTACACCGCAGCAAAGGCCGGCGTCATTGGGATCGCTCGCTCGCTAGCGCGCGAACTCGGATCACGCGGTATCACCGCCAATGTCGTCGCCCCGGGCTTCACGGAGACGGACATGGCCGCGGCCGTCAGCGACAAGGTCGTAGAGACAGCCCTGTCACATATCCCTCTCGCCCGCTTCGGGAAGCCGGAGGAGATCGCAGCTACCGCGGCATTCCTGCTGAGTCCTGGTGCTGGGTACATCACAGGCACTGTGATCAATGTCGACGGTGGAATAGGAATGGGTCACTAAAAAGCGCCCTGAAATGCGCAAATAGCACGTCCCCTCTCGAAAAAATGGTCCCTGGCAATCAATCGACTGCCAGGGACCACTTTTGTCGCTATTTAGGGGTGCTAAGCCGTTCCGCAGCTGACGTGCATGGCGAGATTGACCTTTTCGGCTGATTTGATCACCCAGTGTGGGGGTGTTCGCTCGTTGAGTTGGATTTCTACGTCACCTGTTTGGGGGACGTCCCAGGTCACGCCCGATAGATACTGCTTGTTGCTGCCGAACTTGTTGTTCCATTCGATGTCGTAGTCGAGTGAGCTTTGCGGGGTGGTGAATTCTTGCGCGGCATAGTTCAGTTGACTGTTTTCGATGGTGACGGTTTGGGATCCGTGGGTGAGGACTGCATGCCAGCCGTTGGGTGCGGTGATGTCGACGGTGAGGTTGTCGCCTTCGCCTGTGCACTGTGCTTGGACCTGGTTGGCGGCGGGGAGGGTGATCTTGTCGTTGGCTTGCTGGTCGCCGACTCCGATTACCAGGTTTCCTCGCCAGGAGGAGGTTTCAGCTGGTGTGACGGTGCCGGCGCGACCGTTGCTTGCGCTGGTGGTGGAGTTTCCGCCGTTGTCGTTGGTGGGTGTCGAGTCCGAGCATGCGGTCAGGATCAGGGGTGCGGCAAGGATCCCGGTGACTGCGATGGCGGTGGTGGTGCGTTTCATGTGTGTTCCCCTCCAATGTGGGTCGCGGGCCTGTTCGGGTCCGTTGTCCCTGAAACCTTTTGTGCCTGTGTCTCGTTCGGTGCCCTGTTGGTTACGAACCTAGTCGATCGGTGCGAATCCTTTGTCGTGCAGTCACGGTGGGGATTGGTGGTCAGTAGTGGATGGTGTCGAGTAGCCACTGGTCACCACCTTTGGTGAGGGTCACCCAGACCGTGGTATCGGGTGTGACAGTGCTGGTTTGGTTTTCGGTGATTGCGGTTTGGTGGATGCTGGCGACTCGGTGGATGAGGGCGTCGGTGTCGGGTGGGCAGCCGGAGCAACCAAGGGTTACGTCGGCGACCACTTTGGCGTTGCCGGAGGCCCATTGGTTCCACTGTGCTCCTGGTCCTCGTTCGGTGTGCGTGTCGACGAGCAGGGTCTGTGCCAGGGGGTCGGTGAACCATTCGCGGGCGCGCATGTATCCGTCTGTGGGGCTACGGTCCGTTGCCGGGTACCAGGTGAACGCCACGGAAAGTGCCTGGCGAGCGATGTTTTCAGCCGCCTCCGTATCCGGATCCGCGGTGACGTCGGTTGTTGCCGGAGCCGGGGACGTCGAGATGGTCAGCGACGCCGATGCTGGGCTGGTCTGTTCGGCTGGCGCGGTTCCGGTCTCGTTGCCCCGGCCGGAGAGGAAGTACACCAGTCCCCCGACGAGGAGGACAGCGACGGCGAGCAGAACCAGCTTGCGTGCGTTGCTCACAGAACCCTCCTGGCTTTCATATCGCTCTGCAGTGGAGCTTGTTTGACGACGTCCCCGGTGGTGGGGGCGTGGATCATCTGGCCTCCGCCGATCGCGATGCCGACGTGCCCCGGGCCTGTTCCGGCCCACGAACCGAACACCAGATCCCCGGCTTGTGCTTGGTCGATCGGGATCTCGACTCCGACCGTCCACTGCTGTTCAGACGTCCTGGGCAGGGTGATCTTGTTCCCGCTGCCCTTGTAGATGGCGTAGCTGGTCAGTCCGGAGCAGTCGAATCCACCGCCGGTGGTGCCGTTGATGTTGCCGCCGCCCCAGACGTACGGCGTGCCGAGGAATTTGGCGGGCAGCGTCGACGACCTGCGATCCGGACGCCGACCCGGGCGAGACGACCAGCTCCCCACTACCGCCGGGTGCTGCGAATTCTGCTTCGTATGCAAGGACTTTCGCGACGTAGGGCTGTGTCTGGGTGGTGTAGTCGCCGCCGCTGGGCATTCCGCCCGCATTCTTCACTGCGCCTTCGCCAGCGTTGTAGGAAGCGATGTAGAGCGATTTCGGATCGCCCTTGACCGATCCGTCGGCGATCCATCCGTCGACCTGGGCCGCGATGGCGCAGAAGTATCGGCCTTGAGCCATGATCGCGTCCCCGTCGTCCCAGATCGAGGTCTTGCCGTTGCCGTCGTCGTCCTGGCCGTAAGAAGCAAATGTTCGCGGCATGAACTGCGTGATACCTTGCGCTCCGCTGCCGGAGGTCAGTCCACGGACCAGGCCGGATTCGGCTTTCGCGTCTGCCGCCAGTAGCGAGGGCTTGATCTGGGGGCAGATCGATCCGGCTTTGCGGAACCACGGTTCCATCTCGGGAGGAACGGATCCGGCTTTGAGATCGCCGCCACCTGCCACGCCGAAGCCGCCGCAGTCGATGGACGATGACGACGCGGCCAGCTCGATGGCAGGAGAATCACTGCCGGCTTCGCCGGCGGGGGAGGGCGCTCCGCCGAGTTTGGGCATCGGATCGACGGCGGTTCCGCCCTGTAGTCGCCCGCCGTCCCAGTATTCGAAATGCAGGTGTGCGCCGGTGGATTGGCCATTGTTTCCGATGTTCGCGATGTGGTCGCCGGCCTTGACCTGCTGGCCTTCTTTGACGAGGACACCGTCGTCGAACATGTGGCCGTAGACGGTGCTCACGGGTTTGCCGTCGACGAGCGAGTCGAGCACGATCCAGTTCCCGAACCCGGATGCGGGGCCGGCCTTGACCGCAACACCGTCGAGTGCAGCGTAGATCGGTGTCCCGACGGGGCCTGCGAAGTCGACACCTTTGTGTTCGGTTCCCCAGCGAGGCCCGAACGGGGACGTGAACGTCGTCGTTCCGTCCTTGGTCGGCTGGGTGATCGGCCCCGATGCTTTCAGTTCGGTGTTGCCGGTCGCCGAGGTGGCTTTGTCATCTCCCTCGCTCGACGAGGTTCCGCCGCAACGGTTGTGGGGGATCACCGGCTGCTGCGTGCACCCGGACAGCCCCAGGATCGCGGCGGTGGCAGCGGTGACGATCAGGGCCACCGCTCCACGGCGGCGACTCACAGCGTTCCCGGGAGCGGTGTGTCGAGGTCGGGAATCGGGATGGGCCCAGGGACAGGAACAGGTGCCGGTTCGAGGTCCGCCGAGGGAACAACGACCGAGCTGGTCGCAGTCGGCGTCGTGGTCGAGGTAGTGCTCGCAGTGGTCGACTTCGGAGCCGTGGTGGTTGTGGGAGTTTCCGAGGTCGGTGCGCTCGCGAGGGAAGGTACGCCGAGCTTGTCGATCTCGCTGCGGTCCAGGGTGGGCAATGGATTCTGGACCTGCCATGTCGAACCCTTGTCGGTGCCCGACGCTTTGAGCGTGATCCGCAGATTCCCGGCCTGCGTCGGGACGATGACCTGCACGGCGCTCTCACCGCCGGTGCCGGCCACGATCTCACTGCGCGTCGGGCCGGTGATCGCGACCGGTACGAGCGGGCGGGCGTTGACCACCGTCACGCCGGGCGCTTCGGCGGTGTGCACGCCCAGCTTGGACTTCCATTCACTGGTCGAGAGTGACTGATCGACGTAGACGTGCGCGTAGGCCATCGCTGTCGCCGGTGCACTCTCGGCCACCGACGCGATCGACTTGCCGGCAATCGAGGATTCGGTCACTTCGGTCAACGCGTAGCTCAGATCACCCGGGGTCGTGGACGCTGTTCCTGTCGTTGATGCGGTGGAGGCTGGGATCTTCGAGGCCGTGTTCGACGGGGTCGGGGACTGGCCGAACACTGCTCCCGCTACGAACAGCACACCGAACGCGGAGACGATCGTGATCGTCAGGTTGGTGCGCGAATAGAGAACCCACCGCCGGATCGGTGCTAGGACGGGATTGGCTGTGCTGGAGGACATCAGCTGACCCTGTCGGTCGAATCGGACGAAGTACCTGTAGAGGTCAACGACGGCGTCCACAGGCGTGCCGTCGACCGCGGAGTAGTCGACGAGTTCGAGCGCGTCGCACCCGATCGAGGCATCGGAGTTCCGGTGGGGGCATCCCGCGAGGGTGGGGTGAACACTTTCATCGGCGCGATACTCGACCGTGGGCCTCCGTCCCATGTCTCACTCACCGACGAAGTGCTGCGCGGTGAACCGGCTTCGGTTCCGACCAACTGGCGAGCGAGTGCCTGGCCTCGATTGGCGGCGGTACCTGCGGTTTGCGGCCGATCGGCGACGGGCCGCTTGAGGCCCGTAGAACTCTTCGCGGTACCGGCGAGGCTTCGGCGCCGCACGTCGTTTTTGCGTGAATCCGTCAGACGCTGTTGGCGATCCATCGTCTTACGCGCGTCGACGCGCGATTTGTCGACCTCGTGGCGACGTCGCTGATTCAACTCGCGTCCTTCTGGACGCACTGGTGTCACTGAATCCTTGTCGAGGTCACCACCGCGTTTGGTCGCCTTCCGAAGCGCGCCGACACCTTCCTCGACCATCGACGCTGCGGGACCGCCCACGACGGCGCTGCCGGCCTTGAAGAACTTCTGTTTCATCGACGTCTGCGCGTGACGAGCTTTGCGATTGAGTGCGCCCGCTTGGTTCTGGGTGAAGGTCTGAGTCATCCGTTTGAACGGGCGCATGATGAACCAGCACACCGCAGTCAAGATGACCATGAACCACAGCCGCCACGTGCCGTCGACGAGACCGTTGTCGGTGTCGTACAGCTTGACCAGCGCCATCAGGTACAGCGCGATGATGACTGCGCCGGCCACGCCCCACATGTAGGCGGTGGCGATCATGCGGCACACGCGAGAGAGGGTGCCGCCGTGTGCGGCGGCGATCGGAACCCAGATCGGTGCGAAGAGAATTGCGAGTCGAATGGCCAGTAGCGCAGTGAGTTTGAGGATGGATGCGCCGATCCAGAGGATGGAGGGCATGGCGAGTTTGATCATCGCCATGAACCCTGTGCCGGTGCGTCCGGAGTCCTTGCCCTGGAACTGGCCGTACGAGAGGTTCAATCCGTCGAGTTTATCGATGATCTCGTCGTCGAACTTGGCTGCTTTCTCTTCGGCAAGCTTGCTCGCGGCTTCGTTGTCGCCGGCCACTTCTCGCTGCTCCGCGTACGAAAACGCGAGGGTGTCGCGGAGCTTCGGTCCGAGTTGCAGTTCCTGGTCGTTGAAGTTCGTGCCGAACCATCCTTTGCGCCAGTCGTCGAGGAAGATCTTGTCGATCAGTACATTGCGGGGGTCTCCGGTGTGTCCGGACACGGACAGCATCTGACCTTGTGTGTCGGTGATGATCGAGCCGAAGGTGTCGTCGGCGGCCTGGATGGCTTTTTGCGGTGCGCCGACGAACAGTGCTCCGATGGCCATTGCAGCGCCGGCGATCGCGACGGTGCGGGTCACGGCCGCGGCGTTTGATTTGAGGGCGTTCCAGATGATGATCGTGGCGACCACCATCAATGCCACACCCAGCCACGTTCCGTAGACGCCGAGCATTCCGTTGGAGATTGAGGCGACGATCTGGTCGAACTGCACCATCGCTGGGGCGATTCCGGCCTCTTCTGCAGCTGCTCCGGTCTTTGTCTGGTCGTCGAGCCAGAACGCTGCAGCAGCGAATCCCTTGCCGATTGCGAGGAATGTGTTGCCCAGGGTGGTGTCCGCGACTGCGTCGGGTGCGCGGACCAGGTCGTTGCCGCAGCCGAGGTCGTAGGTGTACCAGCGCAATCCGGCCCATCCGTAGGTTTCGTAGCCGGTGCCGCCCTGTTTCGGTTCGCGGTCTTTGCTCGAGGAATCGAACTCGGCAGCCATGACCGAGTTCGGGAACTCGGGGGAGGGGACGTCTTTGCAGTCGAATCCGCCGGCAGATGCGATCGGCCCTCCCGGGGCGAGGAGGGGCACCAGCACCAGCGCCAGAACGGCGAGAACCCGCGCCAGCTTGACGGTCAGCGCCCGAATGCGCGATTGGTGAGGGATTGCCCTATCCGGCCCTGCCGAGGGCGCTCTGAGCCTCCTGATGGTGTTCATGCGGTACCGCCGAGGGCGTTCTTCGCCGAGGAGGAATTCAGCGCTGCGAACACATGCGCGAGATGCACGTAGTGGATCCAGCTTGAACGCACCAGCTCCACGTCGTCGGCCATCCGGATCATCCAGCGCCGCGCTTCGTCCTGGTAGGAGGTGTCGGTGTCCTCGTCGAGTGTGTCCTCGCCGCCGCTGCCCAGTTCGGCGAGGAACTGCTCGAATCCTTGCCCGGTGGGAAGTTTGAGTAGTTTCAGGGCACCTTCGATTGCATGCGGATCACCGCCGACGTCACCGACGAACACCTCGTAGGTCAGGGCGGTCTTGTCGTCGCTGCCGTCCAATCCGAGGAAATCATCCGGGAGCTGTGAACAGACCAGGGCGCGGACCTTGAATTTGCGTGAGTCGCGGGCGATTCGGAGGTTGAGGGTGCGGCCGGCACCGGTGGATTCGAGGTATTTGTTTTCGTCGAGGAAGAGTACTTTGCGCACGTGGCGAGGCTTTTCGTAGACGAGCCTGTTCGCCAGCCACGCGGCCATGTGCATCAACGGCGCTGTCATCCGTTGCTGCGGTGTCCACTGCGAGGACGGTGTGCCTTCGGGCGGTAGCTGCAGGCCTGGCATCGTCAAGATCGTCAGTCGGATGTCGGCGTCGAATGCATCCGCTCCGCTGCCGATCGTGCCTTCCTCCGGGAACAACACCCGCGCTTCGGTCAGCTCCGACATCAAACTGAGCTGCTGGTACAACCCGTTCGCGCAGGTTTTGACGGCTTGGTCCGGATCGCTCACTCCGATCGATTGGATCGCGGCCAACACTTCTCGGAGGTTGTGGTTGCTGTCGCCGCCGACCATGTTCGCGGCCATGTGCAGCACGGGTTCGGTGTGTTCGAGGTGCAGATGCCGTTCGGTGAGCATCATCTTGAGCACCGAGACGGCGACCTCGACGCGCTCGGCGGCGGCTGCACGCATATCCGCATCGAACTTCGACTGAGCCGCCGCGAACGGATCTGCATCCCGGGCGTACTCGACGTTGCGGGCGTTGTACTCGGGATCATCGCGACGTGGATCGGTGATCACGCGGTACGGGTTCAAGGCGCCAGCGCGTGAATCGCGACCGGTGAGGGCGTAGACGCGGGCGATGTCGCGAAACTCCGGTAGTCCGGCCAACGCTGCGAGCGGGCCGGAGGGGTCGAGGACGACGCCGTATGCGCCGGCTCTGACGGCTTGGTAGACGATCATGCCGGCCAGGAACGTCTTTCCTGAACCGGGTACGGCGACGATCGGTGTCAGCCCGGACTTGTGCTTGATCTCGTGCGCGGCGAACAGGTCCCAGATCACCGGGCGCGGCGAGATGGATCCGGTCTCGCCCAGGACGACGCCCCGGCGGTCACCGATCCGGTCACTGACGGTCGCCATCCCGGCGGCGACTGCTTCGACATCCATGTGCCGTTTGTTGGCGATGTTGGCTTGCGGCTCACCGGGTATGAACTCGCGCAGCAACTGGTATTGGCCGTGCTCTTGTTCGAGCGCGATGTGCGGTGAGTACATCTCCTGCAGATCGGAGACTTTCTGCCGCGCCTCGTCGGGGTCGGTGCCGACCACCGCGAGGCGGTACCACCCGGTGGTTCGAGTCGAGAGTCCGGAATGGTCTTCTTCGACGTCGGAGATCACGTCCTGTGCGCGGGCGTGCTGCTCCGCCAACTCTTTCGGCGGGACCTGATCGTGTTCGACGGTGTAGTGGTCGAACTGCGATTCGATCTTGCCGGTCAGGGAACGCATGGTGCGGATCGTTTTCGCTTTGTCGTGCAGTTCGATGCGATCGGACCATTCGAGAGGTTCACCGGACGGATCGCCGATGATCTGCCACGGCAGCATTCGTTCCGGAATCGGTAGGGGAGCCATGCGGCCGATCGTCAGCACGATCACCACGCCGGTGTACTTGCGGCCGTCGACGACGCCGGAGACGGTGGTGTACCCGTCGCCTGGGGTGAGGGAGAGGTCGGTGAGATCTTCCAGGGCGGCGACGTCGGTTTCTTCCCAATCTCCGGCGCCGGCGACCGCACCGCCAGCTTCCAGTGGCAGACCGATGGTCGCTGATCGGCGCAGCAAGTAGTCGATCGCGGCCGGTGTGGCCGGTGTTGCTTTCACTCCGCGGCCGGACATGATTCGTTCGAGTGCGGCGAGGTGATCGGCAAGGGCCTTCTGCTCCCGTTCGAAGGCGTCGTCGGCCCAGCTGTTCACCCCGGTGCACACTCTGCCCAGCAGTGGCCAGTGAGCGAGGTGACGCAGCATCCGGGCGGTCCAGTCCAACCCCTGGCCGAGTGAGGAGCGTTGCGGCAGTTCGATACCCCAGTAGCGGCCTTTGATCGTCGCGTTGGACCACAACATCGCATGCTGCTGCCCGCGCAGGTAGTCCGCCCATGACAGTGCGCCGGGAACATCGGGAATCGGGGTTGCCCACGTGTCGTGATCGACCGCCCACTGCGCGACAGGGAACGGGGTGCGCACCAGGCGGCGATGCACCCTGTTGACGCCGGCCTTCTGCAGATTGGTCAGGATGATCGCTTCGTCCTGGATGAAGCGGCGCTGCTTACCGGTGGTGCGGAAATTCCACGGCCCCTGGCGTTGGACGAACCACGCGGTAGACGTGGTCGCGGTGCGGGTGATGTTCGCTGATGTGCCGGTCAGTTTCAGGCGCACCGCTTTCCGTTCGCGGTCGGCACGTTTCTTCGCTGCTGCCTTGTCTCGATCTGTTGCCGACTTCGCACGCTTCTTGCCTGTGCGGCGACGCCGACCGCCGAGCACTTCCTCCGCGACCTGGTCAGGATCGGTCGTCTGAGCGAAGTCGTCGGTGTCGTCGTAGTTGTAGTCGTACTCGGGAAGGTCGGGAGCGTGTGGGTGTTCGGCTTCGGACCACGCCCGCGCCGGTTGCGGAGCATGTGATTGGGCTGCTGCCCACGACGGCGGGAGCGCGCCCGGGGGAATGACCGGAACCGGGTCGTCGAGCTTCGGATCGAACAGAGCCGCAATGTCGTTGTCGTGAACGGTCATCGGTGATCCTCACCGTCGAGATGGGCAGAAGTGGAGTCGGGTGCACCCTTGGTTAAACGTTCTGGCAGGGAGACGAACACGGGTTTGCCCTGCTTCGGCGGACGCGGAGCAACGAGGTCGTTGAGGGCGGCTTTGAGGACCGATCGGAGCGGCCGGTCCGGGGTGACGAACTTCGCGATCCGGGTCGTAAGCCACACCGTGATCAGGGCCATCACCATCAGCGATTTGAACCCGAGCGGTACGTGCAGGATTCCTCGACCGATCACGAACACCACGATGAAGGCGACGACGCCGACGATGCCGGCTGTGTAGCGGATCCGCACGGGCAGTGGATAACCGGTTGGACCGAGGTAGTGCCGGTCCACGCGGTACATCAGGTCGTCGTTGTCGATCACCGGGCAGTCCTTTCGGAAGTTCTCGGAGGGTGGAGGTTTTAGGTCGAGATACCGAAGAGCCCGAGGATCCAATTGCCGATCCCCGTGGCCGCCGATTCCGATGTTGCGATGCCGAGGTAGGCAAGTCCGAACAACCCGAGTCCGCCGACGGTGAAGACCTTCGACAGATTGCCCTTGAGCCCACCGACGAGGACCACACACGCGAGGGCGATGAGGATGGTGAAGACGATGTTGTCCTTGATCCACGCCCGCAGTCCGCCGGTATTGACGTCCGTCGACTGCGCGAGGACGACTACCTCTGATGCAGTGGGCGGGTGCGTTGTCGCGATCGACATGTCGATCACGGTGGAAGCGAGATAAAGCATGAGCACTCTCCAACAGGTTGTGAGACCAGATCCCACGAATGTGGTTGGGCGGGACCGTAGAAGAGTGAGGGTCGAGAGTTCAACGTGACCTGTGGATAACTTTCCGGAATGTAGTGAACTGTCAGTGAATCGGGGAGAACAGTCTGTGAGGCGGTCGAAAATTGTTGTGGTTGCGGCGAATGCAGCGAGGTTTGGGATCCCCATTGTGGCGTGGGCGGTCCAGGGACTTCTTCCGGCGTCCATGCGCCTCAGTCCATATCGGGAGGAAGACCTAGCTCTCGCAGGGGCGCGAGCCTTCGGGAATGGCACGCGCAAGGGAGGTTCCCGCACATCTTCCGCAGGCTTGCAGGACGCGTCGGAACAATGATGTCCAGACTGTCTTGCCTATCGTGCTCCGACTGTCGTTGAGTGTCCCTCGCAGGCGCTTCTCACGCTGTGTCTCGACGGGCCTGCAGACGCATCAAAATCGAGGTCCGTTTCGGACAGGGTTTTCGGGGGTTGACGAGAACCCTGAGGCGCACAGTTTCAGAGCAGTTCAACGGCTGCGTGCAAGCAGCCTTGTGCGCACGCGTGCATGCAGGTTCGCAGGCAGGCATGCAAGCCTTCGTGCGGACCCGCTTGCAGACGGGTGTGAAGCGGGGTGGATTTTCCGAGGTGCGAATGGGGGTGGGGAAACGGGCGGATTCACCGTCCCCCTCCGGGGTCACTCCCCCCGGCCCTCCGGGCCTAGGGGGGAGTGTACTCATGAAATTTGCGCCGCGCCAACCTATTTCAAGGTAGTGCAGGTCAGGGGTTGTGAAGGGGTTTGAGAGGCGCATTGGGAAGTCGCATTGACCGGGTGCTGATGAATCCCGCTTTCACAGCTGCTGCAGAGACAAAACTGGACCTGCGAAATCGCTGCAGAAGGTTCGATGAGGGAAGGGGAGAGCGGGTCGAATCTGAGGTTTTACGGTGCTTGTTTCGGGGCGCGATTTTCCACCTCTTCGTTGTCGATTGCGACGAGGATTCAGGGCTGCGAACAAGCCCAATTCAAGGGTGCCGAGATGCACTCTGATCAAGGGATCGTCCAGCGTCGAAATCAGAGTCGATCGATCCTTGCTGCGACAGCTTCCCGAAGAGCTGAAACAAGTCGTTGATCTTGGGTCGGCGGGACACTCAAAAAAACCCTTCGAAAAAGTTATCCACAGGTCACGTTGAGGTTCTTTTGCCAACTCTGCGACAGTGCTCCCACAACGCACCCGGCGAGGCATATCGCGGGACTTGAATCGAGCGAAAGGAGCTGTCGGTGAGTAGAAGTCAGCACGATCCACTCAAGGACTTCCTCGTCGACCTGTTCGGCTCCGACAAAGCGAAGGGGCAAACTGGTCAACCCGAGAAGCCAGCAGTCGGGAACTACCGTCCGATCGCTTTGATTCCTGTCTTTGTCGCAACTCTCATCTTCGCTGCCCCGCAAGTGATCGAGGTGGCAGATGCTGATGGCTCCGGGCATGCAATTGCGACTGAGGGAGCGCGCTTTGTCGACACGATCGCAGGGTTCCGCTGGGTGGTATTACTAGCCGCCTTTGCGTTCGTTCTTTGTGACGTTGTTCGGTACGTCTCGCACCGGCAGCGCGTCGGGCTCGACTCCCAGGTGCGACAAGCAACCAGGCATCTGCCGACCAAAATCAGTGTCGGCTTCCCACCTGGAATCGCGGCGGTGCGCAGCGCCAAGATCAAACTTCCCCGTGGCGCGATCATTCGTCCGAAGGAATTGGACGAATTGACCAGCGCCGTACGTGCATCCGCCAGTCGACGTTCCGATAAGTGGACTCACCTGGTCACCCACGAGGCGCATAAAGATCAGATCATCATCACCCGCAAGGAAACGGAACCCGACACACGTTCCGCTCGGCACAAAGCGCTCGAACAAGCCCTCAAAGACGGCCCGCTCAAAGACCCCGTCGTCACAGTCGATTGTTACGACGAGTCTGGTGTCGAGATCGGTTTCAAGATCGCCTTCACGCCTTCGCTCAGCAGCGGTTCACACGGCTTTCAGAAGAAGGTCGAGGAAGCCCTCGCCTCGCTCGCTGGGGTACACGAATCAGGCCGTACATGGGCAACTGAATGGTCCCCGTCCGAGGGTCATCTCCGCATGAGCTTGCGTGCGCCGCTGCCTACACGAGTGGATCATCCGCTCGCTTTGGTTGATGAGGACTTGCGGCACCTCCCATACGCCACGGCTGCTTCCGATCTGACCATGTTTTGGGATATTTCCACGAAGTCGAACAAGCCTCACTGCTTGATCGTCGGACCCACGGGCGGCGGTAAGACATCGGTGATCCGCACCTTGCTCACGGAAGCGGCTCGGCGCGGAATCCCGTTCGTGGGTGTCGACCCGAAGATGATCGAGCTCGACGGACTTGAGGGTTATCCCGGGTGCGCCGCCATCGTCTATGACGCAGTCCGCTCCGCGATGCTCGTGCGTGCGCTGCACAGCGAGATGATGGCCCGCAATCACTACGTCCATGTGAAGAAGATCGAGCCGTCCCAGCTTCCGCTGCTGATCGCCGTGCTCGACGAGTTCTTCATCCTTTCGGGTAAGTGGCAGCGCCTAGCCAAGACCGGTGACGACGAAACGCGGGCCATGCTCGCGCAGCTCGATCCACTCGGCGCGTGGGCCGATCTCGCCGTCCTCGCGCGCTCTGCCGGTATCCGGTTGCTGCTCGGTGTGCAACGGCCCGACGCGTCCCTCTTCGGCGGCGCCTCGGGCAACGCGCGCGACAACTTCGGTACCCGCATTTCGCTCGGAAATCTCTCGCAGGACGGCGCGATGATGCTGTGGGGCGACTCGCAGGTCGGCCGCGAGATCGACACGTCTGTTCCCGGGCGTGGAGTTGCGTTAGGCAATGATGGTTCGCCCGTCGATGCGCAGATGTGGTGGACACCGAATGTCGACCCGCACCCGAACAAGTGGAGCCAACTTTCGGACGACGAGAAGGCGATCATCGAAGGACTGCGGCCACAACAAGAGCCACAGATCCAGTTCTACTCGAAGGAACTGCGCGTATTCATCGAGTCCGAACGGTCGATGGCGAAGGCATCCCGAGAACGCGGCGAGGCACCCGAACCCACCGTGTTGGGACAGGAATCGGAGGAACTTGCTGAGGACGACTTTGCGGATGCAATTCCCGCATCAGCCGTCACCGAAGGCATGACTGTTCTCATCGACGACGGCGAAGGCAATGAGCGCGCAGCCACGGTCTTCGCAGTCACCGTTATCCGAGACAAGGACACCGGCGATGTCACCGAAACGACCCTGACTTTCAACGGGACCGGACGGGTTAAGAACCACATCACCTACGGGCCTCACGAGGTGGTGATCTTGCCCGAACCCGACAGAATCCTCACACCCGCTTGAGCCTTTACGCCACCTCGATCGGAGAACCCATGCCGAACAACAACATTCCATCAGAACGTCGCGACAACCCCACCGCTCGAATCGCGCTTGGCGATCTCCTCGGCCACACCGGTGCCCCAGCCCTGTTGTGGACAGGACCACCGACTGATGCCGGCGACTGAGGGCACCGTCCCCAACTCCCTTGAAAGCCCCTCGCAACACCACCAGAAAGGTCTCTCTCATGAGCCGCCGTATCTCCCAGTCGATCACCCCCACCGCCGAAGACATCACCTTGCTGCGCGGCCCTTTCGCATCGCCCAAGGGCGGTAGTGACCCGGTCATCTCAGAGCTGCGAAGCATCCTCAAAAGCGCAGTCCCTAGCTGGCTTCCCAAGCTCAGTGAGGACCAGGAGCTGACACAGCCGCGGCTCGACGAAATCAAGAAGGCTGTTGCCACACGCCGCCAGATCATCGAAGTGTTGCCCCACGGCACCGCTCGCGATGACGCGCTCGAAGCCCTCGACAAGGCAGACGAGATTGTTCGTGAGATGGACACAGAACTCTCCGGCGTCGGGGCGTTCAGCGGAACGAGCGCCTGATGTCAGCCCTTGCCATCGAGATCACCTCCGAGAGGACCGCCCTCGTGAGCGGGGCAGGGGTCGACGAGGTGGAACTGTCCGCAGAAAAAGGGCAGTCGATCCACGCAGTGATCGCTCAATTCAGTCGGAAGCACTCAGCCGACGCGGGCGCGCCCGTCGAGGTCATCGTGCAGGAAGCCGGACGTTCCCGGCAGCTCACCGTCGCCCCGGACGGAAAGGTATCGCAATCGTTGCCCACAGGCCCGATTACGACTGCGGAGCAGGAACAGGAAACGGCGCAGCCAACCGAAGTCGAGGAACCAGTCACGATGTCCGTGACCCCCATCGGTGACCTGCCGGTTTCCGCTTCTGCTGCAACCCGTCCTGCGGTTGCCACGAAGCCGAATCCTTCACCGTCCACACGGCAGCACCCGAGTAACGAGGCGAGCGCGCGGCGGTCCCCAGCGCTCTCTTCCACCTCCGTCACGCGCTCGGCGACGTCGGTGCTCGCAGCCCCAGAGGTCACACCCGGTTCGAGCGAGCCCGCGCGCAACGGAATCCGGGGCCGACTCAACGCCGTTCTGAACCTACGACTGGCCCCGAAACCGGAGTCGGCGGAGATGCGTCAGCGCGCGGCGATCGCATCGATCACCGGACCCATTCCGGGGTTTTCGATCGTTACGGTCGCCAACCCGAAAGGAGGAGTAGGAAAGACCCCGATTGCAGTGGGATTGAACTCCATCATCGCCGCACATCGAGGCGCAGCAAGTTCAGTCTGTGTCGACGTCGCAGAGGTCGGCGGCAGTCTCGCCGACCGCGTCAGCGTTCCGCCCCGCGACGGACAAGATGTCCTCTCGCTGATAGGGGCCGAGGAAGCAGAGCCAGGCAGCATCCGCCCGTCAATGCTGTCGCGCTACCTCGCTCGTCAACCCGGCGGCGAAGACATCGTCGCGGGAAACGACGGAGCCAAGGGAGCGGGTCTGGGCTACGACGACGTCAACTCTGTCGCACAGATCTTGTCCCAGCACCGCGAGATCCTCATCGCCGACACCGGAAACAACCGCCTTGCCGGCAGCTGGCAATGGGCGACCTCACACGCGAACGTCCTCATCGTGCCGGTACCTCTTCGCCGCGACGCCGCTGCAGCCGCACATCGCATGCTGCTCGACCTCGCTGCCACCGCAGGACCAGCCATTTTGTCTCGAACGATCGTGGTCATCACCGACGGTCCTGGTGATGCCCCGATGGTCGAAATCGAGGCCGTCGACGCATTCCTCGACGCCGGTGTTCATTCGGTTCGACGCATGCCGTTCGAGCCGATGTTCGCATCCGGGGAGCGCATCGTGCCCTCCCAGCTGCTCCGCAGCACCACCGAATCCCTGACCGTCGTTGCCTCGACAGTCATCGATCTGATTGCACACGCCGCTGGCTGATCCACTGTCGGCCGGCACTGCCGACCGACCTGCCCACCGGCTCCCACCAGCAGTTTCCTCAATGAAAGGCACCACCATGACTATCGACATCACCGCGGGCAACCGAGCAGCTCGTCGCGCGCAGCAGGGAGGCCGGCACCGCCGTCAGGCAGTAGCTCGCCAGGGCACCGCCGCGGTGGTCGCCGCAGCAGCGGTGGCCGCAGGAATCGCGCTCGCACCTTCGGCGATGGCAGCGCCCGGCCAGGCCGGGATCACCGACGGAGGAGGCCAGGCCGGTATCAACGACGGCGGCGGGCAGTCCGGTGTCACGACGGAAGCCACCCCGCCGCCCGCGCCCGCGCCGGTCCAGACCGAGCCGATCTACTGGGTCGCGCCCCCAGCTGAATACCAGAACGTTCCGCAGCAGCCGTTGCCGAACTGGGACTACGACTCCGGTACCTACCAGGCCCCGGCCGACTACAGCGTTGCCCCGATCGACTACGGCCAGATCCACATGCCAGGCCCCGTCGAGATCGTCGCGCCGATCATCGCGCCGAGGGAAAAGGGCCGCATCGGTGACTGGGTCTTCGATCAGCCGAACTGGGTGTCCGACCAGGACCTCGCCCGTACCAACAACACCTCTGCAGTCATCGAGAGCCAGGTGTCGACGTTCTATGCCTCGATCGGCATCCCGGTCGACCGCGCGAGCCGCATCGCCGCCGCACAGTTGGCAGGCGGTGCAGGTGGGGCCCTGGCCGGTGCCACCGCCCTGGGAGTGCCCGCAGCAACGGTAGGTGGCTTGATCGGCGGAACCATCGGCGGAACCTCCGCCCTCGGGTTGTTCAGCCCCGTTCTCACTCCGGTCGGTGCCGTGCCTGCTGGTGTCGTGGGCACAGCCACCGGCGCAGGCATCGGCGCAGCGGTTGTCGGCGTTCCCGCCGCCGCGATCGGCGCTGTCGGCGGTGGCATCGCAGGAGTCGCGGCAGCAACCGCGTACGGCGCAGGCGAATTGGGAGAGCCCGTCGATGTCAGCGAATACTTCCCGGACGTCGATCAGCCTGCCGTGACCACCCAGACGCAGAACACGCTTACCGACTGGGAGAACTCCGGCCCCGTCGGGCAGGCCGTGGCTACCACCGTTCGCGACACCGTGGCAGCTGCACCGGCGATCGATCAGCAGGCCCGCGACTTCGTCGCAGCTCAGCCCGGCGGCGAGCAGGTCATCGAACAGGTCGACACCGCCCTCACTGATTTCTTCACCAACGCCACTCCCGGCCTTGCTTCTTCGCTGATCAGCGACGCAGTCGGCGCGGGCGTTCCGGCGTAACTCCCAATCACAACTCGATCGGTGCGGGCGACGAACCACTAGCGCCCGCACCGATCGCACGAGACGACCAGGAAGGGCGCGCGCCATGAAGTCGAGCCTGAGCAGAAACAGCACCAGACATCCCGCGGTGATCGACACACTCGGCGGCGCACCGCTTCCCTCAAGCGCTGGCGGGCCGCCGAAGCCACCCAAGTCGGCGAAGGCGCCCAAGCCCGCGAAATCTCCCACAGCACCGAAAGCTCCCCGCCCGCAGAAGGACGAGAACTCCGGCAATTCGCACGTCCTGCGCTACGTAGCGGGAGCGCTGGTAGTTGTATCCCTGCTCGGCTGGTTCCTGATCCGGACATTCGCCGGCACGGAAGCACCTGCTCCCACTCTGGCAGCTGACAGTTCCACCGAACCGACGTCCGCGCCGGCACTCGCGGTAACCCCGCCCGTCGAAACCACCGAACCCGTCGCCGACCCGAGCGCATGTCGCACCGACACGGGCGATCAGAAGTCGGGAGCCGGAGTGATCGCAGCATTCGAACACGCCTACTACGTCGCCCGCTCCGGAGCAGCTGTCCGCGCACTCGCCACCCCCGGAACCTCTTTGCCGCTCGCGGACAAAATCCAGGCAGGAATCGACACCGTCCCAACGGGAACCACACACTGCGTGCGCATCACGCCCATCACCACCGGTGTCTACTCCGTCGTCCTTGCCGAAATGCGGCCCGGTCAAGCGCCAGCACAGTTCCCTCAGACGATCACTACCAAAGACATCGACGGACGCTGGTTCGTCGACACCATCAGCTGACGACATGCCCAGAGAACCCAGAGAAAGCCGAACACCTATGAACCTCAACGCTATGCGAAACCGTCGTCACGCCACCCTCGCGGTCGCAGCGCTCGGCATACTGGCCGCACTGACCGCATGCGGCAACGACGACAGTCGCGCAGCAGCGAGCGTGTCCGCATCCACCAGCGGAACCGTCGTCACCGACTCCACCGACGACCTCGGCAGCATCATCATCGGGTGGGGCGAAAAGCACACCGACACCGAGATCACCACCCCGAAACCAGACGACGTCACCGCTCGCTGCACGGGCTCAGGCGACAACCTCGTCGTGAACATCTCGGCACCGCACGGTTGGAAGATCAAAGCCACCAACCCCTCTCAGGCGATCACAGTCGAAAACACCGAGCAGGACCTCGCCGGAGATATCGACACCACCAACCAATTTCTCGAGACGTTGCATGCCGTCGATTGGTCACAACCAGACCAAGTCGACATCGCTGCCACTGCCGATGCACCCGAGGACTGGAACTCGCCCTACGGAACGGGCCGCGTCTACCTCTCGCTCCACGTGGACTGCACCATTTAAAGAACGTTCTCGTCGACGTCTGACCGAACTACCGATGCCCTGGCTTATATGCCGGGGCATTCGTCGTCCCGTCGGCTTCAGACGCAGACAGTCCCCATCGGGGCGGTGCGATGCGACGGAGATCGGGAATGACCGCGACTTACACCAAAAAGCGCCGCCGCATAAATTCTGCGGGGCGGTAGGGGAGCGAACAGTGTGGGTTATCCCTTGGCTCGTTTGAGGTCAGTGCGGGCGCCGGTGCCGGGACGGTTCCTGATCCATTCGAGGATTTGATTGCGATCGTAGACAGGCGTGCGGCCGAATTTGTCCACCGATGCAGGCGCTTGGCCACGGAAGACGTACGTGCGGAAGGTTGAGACAGCGATTTCGACGCCGGTCTCTTCCTTCATCAGGTCCACGCACTCTTGCGCGGTGATCAGGTCGTCGCGGCTGGGCATGTCGGGTCTCCGGTGAAATCAGGTCCGACTTTGTCGGAGCGTCGGCGTAAGGGGGTTCTTTCCCAAACATTACAACGTCGGGTTGTAAAGGGTGAAATTTTCCGACCTGGCGGCGGTGGTCGATTTGCAACCGTGCAACGTCACGTTGTATGGTTGTTTTCGATATCGACATCCCACGTTAGGGGGAAACAGTGTCCGTCATTGCGCCCGTCGCAATCATTGCTTTTGTCGCAGTTGCGACTTCGGCATTAGGGGGCCGGAGGGTATCTGATGAGCGCCGTCTACCAGGTGATCCGAATTCCGCGATCGCATCAGTCGCTCACCTGCTTCAGTTCACGACACTTGTGTTGCTCGTCGGCGGAATCGTTGTCGCTGCGTTCGGGGTTAGAGGTGCGCGATGATTCTCGATTTCATTGAATTCGTCCGGATCGCTTGGGCATTGATCGAGTTCTGGGTTATCTGAGCTTCACGGGGGGTGAGAGATTGCGTGTTCGCCCTCCTCTCGCCCACGTGCTTCCATCCGTAAAAACAAGCCTTGGCCTGCGAATATGACACGTCCCCATTGGCCCGGCGCGAAGCGATCCATCGCTCTCACCATTGCAGTCCGCCCCCTTCGAGGAGGAGTCCATGCCCATTGTCACGATCTCACCCGCATTCGAGGCGGCTTTCATCAATGTCGTCAACGAGGCAAGCGTCAACCGCTGCGACGACGAGGACTGCTCGGACGCCGACGACCTTTACCTCGATGAAAAGCGGCAGCGGATCTACCTCACCAACGGCGGTTTCGGGTACATCCCCTACCTGCAGATCGTTACTGGCCAGAGCGACGAGGCCAGCGTTGAAATCTGCGCGACCAGTGATGGTGACCCGGGTGCGCCGGAAGGGGGACCGTTGGTCTTCGAAGTCGAAGCTGCTGTCGCGGTGTGTCTTTCCGAAACCGATGCCGCCGCGCGTACCGCCTTCGAGTGCTGGTCTACGACGCTGTGACCGAAGCGGAATCGAGGGGCTTGGACAGCATTTGCCTAATACAATGTGACGTTGTAAGGTTGGAACAACGTCAACCCGGAGGTCAGAAAATGAGCAACAACGTCGCAGTCGTCACTCCTGAGATCGTCGCCGCCGCATACACTCTCGGTAACGTCACCTCCGACGCCCACGTCGTTCTCGACCGTGGCACTGTCAAAGTGCTCTCTGCCGCCGACGTGGACGAAGAGATGCTGATCCTCGCCACTTGGGAGGTCCTGGTCGAGATCGGCGAGTATGCAAGCAACTTCTCGGCAGTCGCGAAGGAACTCAACAACGATCCGTACCGCGGTACCTACACACTCGCCAAGGCCGCACAGTGAGCCAGGCGTATCCGCCGAACTGGGAGGATCGCCCGCGAGTCGAGCCCTGGAACGGCCACATACCGCGCGCAGGGTGGGCAGAACGGACAAAGGAAGACCTGCTCGGCATCGTCGAACTGCTCAACGCGCAGGTCACCAATGCGCAGCAAGACGTACGCGATCAGACCTATCTAGCAGACTGGCAACGATTTCGGCTCCTGCGCGAAGTCCGCATCGGCGCGCGACTCTACGTCGCGGTCACCCGAGCCCAGCGGCAAGGCCGCAAAACCCTCCGCATCGACGAATTACTGAAAGAGGCAACCCGATGAACACGCCGATGGCCACCCGTCACGTCACCATCATCGACGACCGGAACATCGAGGTGATCGGGTACCTCCACGCATTTCCTCGCCACCCAGCGCGGGGCGCGGAGATCACCACACTCGACGAACCCAAGGTGCCGACGACTGGCCTGCCGCTCTTTGCGTTGGTTTCCGTTCACTGGGCCTGCGAGTGGATCACCGTCGACCTGGCGAACCAGTCACGCACCACCGAGTACATCGCAGGTGCACTCGGTAGCCCGCGTGGAACCACCTGGTACCTCACCCCAGCCGAATACGATATGGATGCAGGAAAATTCAAGCTCGGATCGATCCCAGTTGCCGCAGGAACACACACGGCACACCTGCCCGACTCGCTCGTCGCCGCAATGCGCGATCGAGGACACGACGCCCCCACAACGGTGAAGGTGCACGACTTCTCTATTCACTGAACGATGCTGGTGTGTGCCCGCACCGGTGACGAGACGAAGGAACTGCCCGATGAAGCGCGAAACGTTCTGGAGCTGCCACGCAGCGCCGACCGTGACCGAAGCACTCGAAGTCGCCACCCGCGAGGCGGTGTCCGCAATGCGGGAATCGCTCGGCAACGACGCACAGCCCTTCAACGTCTCGCACACCACCACGGTCGTCTCCGCCGAAAAGCGCCAGGAGCCAGGTGTTCTCAGGGCCCTGGCCGGTGCACAACCTACGTACCAATACGATGCTGAAGTCCTCGTGACCGTGATGCTCATCGGCGAAATCTGGTGAAGACCCGACCCAGAGACGACAATCCAGGAGAAAGCATGTTTCCCGATCGACTCGACGCCCTCGCAGCAGCTGCCCGCGCAGCCGGTGCATCCGCCCAGACACACAACCTCGGCGCCGTCCATGCCGACGCGCACCATGCCGCGCTCACCCAAGATCTCTACCGACCAGCGCATCTGCCGGTCGCGTCGTGGGCATCGATCCTCGGCAAAAATCTTCGCTGACGCCTGGCTATATCGCGTCCCTGACCACCTGTCGTCCCGGCTACGTCGTCGCAGCCGACTGCCAGAATGGTCGGGTTCGGACAACAGAGGGGGAACCATGTCGAACGCTTTCCTGGTCATGGCCGCAGACGAGACGTCTCCGGTCATCGTCCACGTCCCACACTCCTCGCGGGTCATCCCGCAGGCAGTCCGTACTGATCTGCTCTGCGACGCCGCGGACCTGGCCGAAGAGCTGGACGAGGCGACGGACACGGCCACCGACGAGATCGCGATCACCGCACTCGCTCACACCCGCAGTCTCCCGACCGTGGTCATCAACCAGCTCTCCCGGCTCGTCGTCGACCCCGAACGATTCCCCGACGACAGCGAACCATCAGAGGAATACGGTCGCGGCGCGGTCTACACACGCACATGCTCCGGAAAGCCGCTGCGCCGAGAGCCGTACCCGCGCAGAACCGAGCTGCTCGACACCTACTTCCGTCCCTACGCCGCAGCTCTCACCGACGCGGTCACCGACAGACTGAACGCGTGCGGACGAGCAATCATCATCGACCTGCACTCGTACCCCGAGAAGCCCTCTGCATTCGAGGACCCCAACAGCCCACGGCCAGCACTGTGCATCGGCGCCGACCACCGTCACACTCCCGACTGGCTGATCGACGCCACCCGTGGCTCATTCGCGTCCCTCGGCGACATCCGCGAAAACACCCCCTACTCCGGTTGTTACGTCCCGCCCAAGCACTACGGCCACGACCCGCGCGTGTCGTCGGTGATGATCGAACTTCGCCGCGACACCTACCTGACCGACCCACACACGCCCGACCATCCGAGCGTGGCAGCGCTGGGCAAAAGTCTCGCCACCCTCATCGACACCGCGACCGATCGACCCGCTGATGTGTAAACCCAAGCCCGGCCCCCGCTGCACCCCGCACATGCGCGATCGCCTCGACAAATCCACCGCCCGCATCGAGCAAGCACGGCAGCGGCTCAGCGAGCGCCCCACCCACGCGCGCCTGCAACGCCGCCTCGCTGCTGCAGAAGCCGACCACGCCGAAACCCTCAAGCTCTACGACTCCACCCCCGGTGGACAGGACGATCTGCGCGCCCAGATCGACGCCGAACTCGACCCTGAACGCCGCGCCAGCTTGACCCGCCGCCTGGCCGAGGGAACCGCGTTGCGGGCCGAACAAACCGAAGCCTTACGCCGAGCCAACGAGAGCACGGACAATGACCACGAGCGAGGAGAGACCGATGTCCGAGGAACCGATGACACAGGAACACCGCGAGAAGTTCTGGCGCAAGTACGGGTGGAGCCCGGAACTGCCCGAGAAGCAGCGGAAAGCGATCGAAGCGCGGTACCCGGACTCGGCGATCGAGGAAGCCGAGACCTTCGGCTTCTGATCAACGGCGCACCCGTTCTCCCCGTCGCCGAGCACGCGCTACCGGCAGACGAAAGAGCCGGCTTCGCGGCGCGAGGATTATCAGCTCCCACGCTCTACGAACTGGACCCCGCCGATGCCGGGATCTACCGCGAACAGATGCTCGAACTGACCCGCAAGAACCCCTATGCCGCATCGGTGCACGTCTACGACGAGGACGAATACCGCCAGATGCAGCTACTGGTCACCGACGACGGGAAAGCGGGCATCGCACTCAAAGGCGACGAAGTGGTCTCGGTCTTCGCTCACAAAGACGGAGCCCACACCGACGTCGCACAATCGATGCTCCGACAAGGCACCGCACTGGGCGGGCGACGACTCGACTGCTTCGACACCGTACTGCCGGACCTCTACGCAGACGCCGGATTCGTTCCCGTGGCGCGGCTGGCCTGGAACGACGACTACGCACCCGACGGCTGGGACTACGACCGCTTCGCCAGATTCAACGGCGGCCGACCCGACGTCGTTTTCATGGCGTACGACCCCGATCAGGTGGGCGGGACATACGAGCGCGGATCTGGCGGGCACGTCGACGACTACGACATCGGCACCGCGCGAGCACAGAACTACCGAGCCGAGAAGTCAACGGCACCAAAACCTAGGGGGACCGACCAATGAACGACGGCATCAGCACTCTGGCCAATGACACGAGCACCGTGGTCAACGAGCATCTGTCGGAATGGACCGCATCGGACTGGATCGGCGAAATCGCCGTCCTCGCCGTCGGAGGGGTCGTCGGAGCTGTCGCGATCTTCGCGTTTCGCCTCATGCTGTGGGAGCGCAGCGACGGAGAGGCCGCCCCGCGACCGTGGTTCGCTGGAGCGATCACCATGTGGTTGTTGTCGACCTGGCTGCTGATCGACACCATCGGAGACCTTGCTCGCCACAGCCCGAGTCGAATCTTCGCTGCATGGTTCACTTTTGTCGCGCCGATCCTGATCATCGCCCTCTTCGTCTTCGCATCCAGGCGTGTCGACCACCTCAGAGACCAGGTCGGCTACGCCCCGAGCCGATTCATGCTCGTCTGGGCGGTCCCTTCCGTGGTGGTGTTCCTCATCGGTGTGGTCACACACTTCAACGAGATCACCCACCGAGGCGAATGGAAGAGCCCTCTGCTGCAGATGATTTGGCTCGGCGGACTTTTCATCCTCGCGGTGGCTGCCCTACTGAAGGTCCGTGAAGTCAGAGCCTCGCGGTAGCCGACTCGGCAGCGTTGATTCAAGTGGCTCCGGTGCGCGATTTGCAGATTGCATTGTCACGTTGTGCGGTTGTTGTGTGTCGTCCACCGTGTAACTCCTGATGAAGTCAGGTGTTAGAACGACCCGTGAAACTCAAGATCCCGGAGCGGGGCCGTTGCACTATTAGGGCCTTTGAACAGCGAAGATGGCACGTCCCCGGTGGGTAAGTCCCTAGACGGGGCAGGACGGGGAACGCGCCGGCCAATTTTCCTGCGGAAGATCCTCAACTCGAAGACGGGCGGAGGTGTTGGGGTCCGTTTCCAGTACGGTCACCCGGAAAAAGCGGTTACCAGCATCATTCGCTGCGATGACAGCTCGTTCACCCACATCGAGATAGCCCGACGTGCAAGACATCGCGTCCGTCGTGATCGTGAGCGAGACGTATGACGAGTAGGTGTATCGGTTGGCCAGAAGGAGTGCGCCGTCGAAGAATTCGGCGGATCGGGACTCGTCGATGACTTGCTCTTGCATGGGGAGCGGAGGCCCTGCCGGTGTTGGCACAGTCGACGCCGGTGTTGTGGTCAGCGGCGTCGTGGTTGTCGTGGTCGGCCGCTCGCTCGTCGTCGCGCTGAACGCGGTTGGCTCATCTGAGTCACTGGGATCGTTTATCAAGCCGACGTACACAGCGACGACAACAAAGATGGTGGCCACGGTGACGCTGGGCCACCTGATCAGGGCTCGGCGCTTGGAGATTGCCACCCAGACGAGAGCGCCCGCCAGGAGCAGAAGAAGTAAGACGAAATAGCCGACGCCCGTGGATGCCGTCATTGTTGCCAGAGCAATTGAGATTGCGACCCACGCTGCTACAGACGTGCCTACGACTGCGATGTGTTCGCCGGACCACTCGTTCATTCGGTGTCGGTGTCTTTCGGGCGTCGACGAGTTTTACGCAGATCGGTGCGCGCGCCGCGACCTGGCCGGTTCTCGGCCCACTTTTCGATTTCGGTGCGCTTCCACAACGGTGTGTTGCCGATCTTCTCCACGGGTTTCGGTGCGTGGCCACGGGCGACGTAGGAGTGGAACGTCATGGGTTTGATTTCGTCGCCGGTGAGTTCTTTGAGTAGGTCAACGGACTGTTGGGCAGTGAGGCGGTTCGGGTTTGCCATGTTCTCGCCTTTCGGTTCTCGGGGGCACTGCCGTCGTCGGTGTGCCTGTTCTCTGATGTCAGAGACTTTACATACCTGCATTGCTTTGTAGAAACCTTTGGCGGGATCGACCGGCAGCTTGCGAAGTTGCAACAATGCAAATGTCTATTGTAATGTTGTGTTCGGAAGGTGCGTTACTGGAAAGGGAATCGAATGTTGATGTTCTTCGCTCTCGCTGCACTCGCGGTACTCCTCGTCTGGAAGATCGGCGCACCGGTTGCCCGTTTCGGTGGCGCACTCATGGTGGTCAGCTCGTTGGTGTTCATCGTCGCCGGAGATCCGATCGGACCCCGGTTGGTCGTGCTCGTCGCCGGTGTCGCGCTCTGGCTGGCCGGTCACTTCCTTGCCGCGTACAAGGGGCGATGCTGGCGTTCGCGCCTGGCGGAGAGCCTCGTCGTCCGCACCCCGCTGCGGTACATCGACCCGGTCAATGGCCGGGAGTGCCGCCAGAATCGACGTGAGGCCCGCAACGAGGCCGTTGAGCCGGAACGCGAGCCCGGTGAGGAGGCGCGGCGACCTCGGGTCGACCACTTCGCCGAGTGGGAACGCGAACTGGACTCCGACGCCGCCCCCGCTCCGGTCCGGCCTCGACGCCCCGCAAACAGGCCCAGGGCACGCGCGCGATCTGCACGGCCCTCGCGCGGTGTGGTCTACGGCAAGCGCGCCGCCAAGCTCGCGGCCACTGTCGCCACCCGCACCGTCCCAGGTGCCCGCATCGCCCGCTCGGCGCTGCGGTTCCTGCGCTGACTCCAGGGTCACCTCTGCCCAATCTCTGATCGAAAGGACGGACCGCGTATGTCCGTATTGACCATCACCCACACTCCCGCAGACGGCACGCTGATCGACGGCACCGCGAAAGGCGACGGCACCGGTGCCGTGTTGAAGGCCCAGCGTTGGCGTTGGTCCCGAAACATCGGCTTCTGGTACATCCCGCAGTCTCGCGACCGTGCACCCAAGCTCGCCCAGATCCGCGCCACTGGCACCGCGCTGCGCGCTGCCGGGTTCACCGTCGAGCTCGACATCGACGCCAGCTACCGGACCACTTCGGAGGTCGAGGCCGACAAGATTGCCCGTCAGGCCGACCGTGTCGCCGCCCTCGACGCCAAAGCCGATCGCAGAGCCGATGACGCCGAAACTGCATGGAACGCCGAGCGGGCCGCGCACCGG
>CBDALO010000171.1:0-78368 GCA_965196985.1 Gammaproteobacteria bacterium
ATTGCGTTGGTTGCGGCAGGAAAACCACAGTAAGAGATCATTTGTGTAATAACCTCAACAATTTCTTCTTTGCTTGCACCACAACGTAAACCACACTCTATATGAAGCTTTAATTGAGGCAGGCTAAATCCTTGCACGGTCAATGCAGCAATCGTGCAAAACTCTTTAGTCTTTTGGTCTAGCACGCTCTCTTCGTTACCATAGATATCACCAAAAGCAAACTCAACGTTAACTTTGGCAAAGAGAGGCGCCACCTCGTGGATTGCCTCAGCGTATCTATCAGCATCTTTTCCTAAGTGACGACGCATTTCTTCTATACCTTTTTGATAACGATCAGTCATAAAGCAGCTCCTTAAAATAAATTAGCAGTAAGACTTAACGGTCCTGAGCCTATTAGCATGATAAAACATAATGCAGCAGCAATAAGGATATTTTTCTGCCCTGAAGTAACGTTGCCGATGATAGCCAAGGCACTTACTTTTTGAAAGGTTGCTTGATCTTCGTTAGAGGCTAGTTCACTGAGATTTGCTGTATTAGCTAAGCCGCTAGTGCGCCATCCTTTCTGTAAATTCCATTGACTTGCTGAAAATAAGCAGGCGACTCAGTCAGATTAGAAATTCCTTTTAAGGTAAACTTAACCAAAAAAGAGGAATGACAATGAGCTGCTATAAAAATGAGAACTTAATCGAAGAAGCCATACATGTTTTAGCGATGGAGGGGTTTGAAGCTTTACCTAAGCTTGTCTCCAGGTTGATGAATGAGGCTATGTTAATAGAAAGGGAGCGCCATTTAAATGCCAGTCCTTATGAGCGAACTGGCGATAGAAACGGATATGCGAACGGCTTTAAACCAAGGTTAATTAACACAGGTCAAGGTCAGCTTGAGCTACAGATACCGCAGGTTAGAGACTCCAATGAAGCCTTCTATCCATCAGTCTTAGAGCGAGGTGTACGCTCTGATAGAGCACTTAAGCTGGCTGTCGCTGAAATGTATGTGCATGGGGTTTCCACGCGCAAAGTTGAAAAGGTGCTAAAGCAACTCTGTGGAACAGATATTTCAAGCACAGAGGTAAGCCGTTGCGCTAAATTGTTGGATGAAGATTTAAAGAAATGGCGAAATAAGCCGTTAGGAAAGATAAAATATCTTTGGCTAGATGCACGTTATGAGAAGGTGCGCACTAGCGGCACAGTACAAGACTGTGCGGTATTGATAGCCTATGGCTTTGATGAATCAACCGGCAAGAGAACAGTGCTAGGTGTTTCTGTTGCGTTATCAGAGGCTGAGGTACATTGGCGTGATTTTCTTCAGCAGTTGGTTGAGCGAGGTATACATGGTATTGAGTTGATTACTAGCGACGCTCATACTGGCCTAAAAGCCGCTAGAAGAGCTGTGTTCCCCAGTGTTCCTTGGCAACGCTGCCAATTTCATTTGCAGCAAAATGCTCAGGCTCACATACCAAAGCGCTCAATGAAGGAACCAGTAGCTGAGGAGATTACAGCTATATTTAATGCCTCAAACATTCATGAGTCGGAAAGACTATTGGCTATGGCGGTAGATAAATATCAGCAAACAGCACCAGAGCTTTCTTCTTGGTTGGAAGTGAATATACCGGAGGGCTTAGTAGTGATGAACTTTGACAGGCCGCATCAAAAAAGATTAAGAACCAGTAACATAGCTGAGCGCGTAAACAGAGAGGTAAAAAGAAGGACGCATACAGTTGGAATTTTCCCTAATACTGAATCGTGCCTAAGGCTCGTATCAGCTGTTTTAGTGGAAATTGATGACCAGTGGAGCGGATCACCTAGATACTTAAGTTGAAGTGAATAATAAGGCTTCATAGGGTTTTAGGATAGATCATTCTTGTTCTTATTAACGAGATATAATTGCTATTACCTAAAAGTTAATAATTTATTTTGAGAGGAGAAAAATTTGAGGTATAAATAATTTTTTAGATTGATTAGCATAATTAATTTAAGATATTATGCGATGAGACAGGTACAATAGAGTGCCATTTAGAATTTTAAAGGTTTTTCTAAGTACTGAAGTTGGTTTTTACAGACAAAATAACGCTCTATCGCTAAGCCGGCGAGTTTATAGTGCACCACTACACCAATTAAACAATAAACTAATAGTAATAAGCTGCCAATTTGAGCAAAGATACCAAATAACACGGACAGCGCTCCTACTATCATGACGATAACCATAACAACAGCAAAGAAGCTTGGTTTAAAGGGGGCAATGAGCTTAACGGTGTCAATAGTGGCAGGCCAATCAGCCAATAGAGCTTTTAGTGGATAAAGAAACATCCAAGCAAGCACAACTCTTAGTATTAAAAAAGCGATACTTTCCATTACACTCTCCTCTTTGGCTTAGTGTACTCTTATCTTCTCGAAAAACTTTCATTTACGCAAGTGAGAGTCTCTTCCAATGCAAGATGAGCCTGAAATAGCCCCCACTTTCCAATGCAAAGTGGGCCTGAAGTTGTTGCGTGATCGTTCATCCTATATGGATGAATATCAATATGAACGACATAGAATTAAACACACTTGCCCAGATTGAGCAATTTCTATCCTCATCAACCCAGCTTACCTTTGAAGCTACATCATGAGCAGAATCTTACCTATGGGTTACGAACACATTAAAAAAATTTGCTTATTGCGGTATGTGCAAAAAGGACAAAGGATTGATTCGTGATTACCTGCAACGAATGACTGGTTACTCACGTTCACAAATTACTAGGCTAATTGCTCAGTATCAAAAGTCAGGAAAAGTTGTTGTTAAGCAACGATCACCTAGAAATAAGTTTAGCTTAATCTATACGCATGAGGATACTTGGTTGTTAGCTGAAACGGATCAGGTTCATCAAACGCTTAGCGGGCCTACCACAAAAAAACTTTGCGAGAGAGCCTTTCATTTGTTTGGAGATAAGCGTTATGCGCGTCTTGCTTTTATCTCAGTCTCTCATCTTTACAATCTTCGACAAACTGAAACCTACCAGCGCAAACGGCGACACTTTAATAAAACTAAAGCAACGCAGGTTTCTATTGGTGAAAGGCGAAAACCAACTCCAGAGGGTAGGCCTGGCTTTATACGTATTGATACAGTGCACCAAGGAGATATGGATAAAATCAAGGGTGTTTATCATATTAATGCTGTTGACGAGGTGACACAGATGGAAGTAGTCTGCGCTGTTGAAAAAATTAGTGAGGCTTACTTAATCCCTGTCTTAGAGCAAATAATCGATACCTTTCCATTTAAAGTGTTAGGCCTACATGCTGATAATGGCTCAGAGTACATTAATCAGCATGTAGCTAAACTATTGCAAAAGTTATTTATTGAACTCACTAAATCGAGGCCAAGGCATAGTAATGACAACGGTTTGGTGGAAAGTAAAAATGGCTCGGTTGTTAGAAAGCATTTTGGCTACATACATATTCAACAACGTTTTGCCCCGCAAATTAATGAATTCTATAACCAGCATTTTAACGACTATATTAATTTTCACAGACCTTGTTACTTCCCTGTAACCAGCATTAATAGCAAGGGTAAGCAAACTAAACTTTACCCTTACGAGGCCATTATGACTCCTTACGAAAAGTTCAAATCAATTGAAAATGCTGAGCAGTATTTAAAGGAAGATGAAACCTTTGAACGACTAGATAAATTAGCGTATTCTCTGACTGATCATGAATCTGCACAAAAGATGCAGGAAGCAAAGAAGACGTTATTTGAGAAAATAACAAAAGAGCAAATAGCTGATACTATCAGCACTGAAGACTAACCGATGGACCATCATGGTGACATCTGTTCAGATGCTGCTTCAGGCTCATCTTACGATTGGAATATACTGTGAGGCTCGAATTAACCTCTGCTAAGGTCTGGCGTTTTACCACCTTGTTGTTGGGGTTAAAAGTGCCTAGTATGCGCGCAACTGGGAGAAATGTATGTTGAGAATATTAAATATTACTTTATTACTGATAACAGCGCTAGGCGCATTAAATTGGATACTGATTGGCTTAATACAATTGGACATTGTGCAGTTCTTTTTTGGTGGTATGAGCACCTCATCAAGGATGGTTTATTTAATAATAGGATTGTTATCATTACTTTATTTGCTAGTGCGCCATCCTTTCTGTAAATTCCATTGACTTGCTGAAAATAAGCAGGCGACTCAGTCAGATTAGAAATTCCTTTTAAGGTAAACTTAACCAAAAAAGAGGAATGACAATGAGCTGCTATAAAAATGAGAACTTAATCGAAGAAGCCATAAATGTTTTAGCGATGGAGGGGTTTGAAGCTTTACCTAAGCTTGTCTCCAGGTTGATGAATGAGGCTATGTTAATAGAAAGGGAGCGCCATTTAAATGCCAGTCCTTATGAGCGAACTGGCGATAGAAACGGATATGCGAACGGCTTTAAACCAAGGTTAATTAACACAGGTCAAGGTCAGCTTGAGCTACAGATACCGCAGGTTAGAGACTCCAATGAAGCCTTCTATCCATCAGTCTTAGAGCGAGGTGTACGCTCTGATAGAGCACTTAAGCTGGCTGTCGCTGAAATGTATGTGCATGGGGTTTCCACGCGCAAAGTTGAAAAGGTGCTAAAGCAACTCTGTGGAACAGATATTTCAAGCACAGAGGTAAGCCGTTGCGCTAAATTGTTGAATGAAGATTTAAAGAAATGGCGAAATAAGCCGTTAGGAAAGATAAAATATCTTTGGCTAGATGCACGTTATGAGAAGGTGCGCACTAGCGGCACAGTACAAGACTGTGCGGTATTGATAGCCTATGGCTTTGATGAATCAATCGGCAAGAGAACAGTGCTAGGTGTTTCTGTTGCGTTATCAGAGGCTGAGGTACATTGGCGTGATTTTCTTCAGCAGTTGGTTGAGCGAGGTATACATGGTATTGAGTTGATTACTAGCGACGCTCATACTGGCCTAAAAGCCGCTAGAAGAGCTGTGTTCCCCAGTGTTCCTTGGCAACGCTGCCAATTTCATTTGCAGCAAAATGCTCAGGCTCACATACCAAAGCGCTCAATGAAGGAACCAGTAGCTGAGGAGATTACAGCTATATTTAATGCCTCAAACATTCATGAGTCGGAAAGACTATTGGCTATGGCGGTAGATAAATATCAGCAAACAGCAACAGAGCTTTCTTCTTGGTTGGAAGTGAATATACCGGAGGGCTTAGTAGTGATGAACTTTGACAGGCCGCATCAAAAAAGATTAAGAACCAGTAACATAGCTGAGCGCGTAAACAGAGAGGTAAAAAGAAGGACGCATACAGTTGGAATTTTCCCTAATACTGAATCGTGCCTAAGGCTCGTATCAGCTGTTTTAGTGGAAATTGATGACCAGTGGAGCGGATCACCTAGATACTTAAGTTGAAGTGAATAATAAGGCTTCATAGGGTTTTAGGATAGATCATTCTTGTTCTTATTAACGAGATATAATTGCTATTACCTAAAAGTTAATAATTTATTTTGAGAGGAGAAAAATTTGAGGTATAAATAATTTTTTAGATTGATTAGCATAATTAATTTAAGATATTATGCGATGAGACAGGTACAATAGAGTGCCATTTAGAATTTTAAAGGTTTTTCTAAGTACTGAAGTTGGTTTTTACAGACAAAATAACGCTCTATCCTTTATTTGTTAGCTTTGAAGCTTAGGAAGCTGAAATGAAGAAGCTAAATTTATTTTATACTACTGTGTTTACAGCGTTATCAACTTACTCTTCAATACTCTATGCTGCAGGCGAGTTTTCTAACTTAATGCTCCTTGACAACAATAAAAGAACGGGCAACTTACTTTTTAGAGGTTCAGCAATAAATGATAAAAGTACTATTTATTACGATCAGTTGATTGCAAAAATGAAGGAAGTCTACCCTACTTTGCCATCTCATTTTAAATTAATAGATATTAGTCTAGTTACTAATCCTCAAGAATTTCAGTATGAGAAAAGTTATTTTCAAGCCCACCCTGAAAAAGGAAAATTTCTTTCGCTTCCTGTTGCGGGCATTAAATCACAGCCTATTAATCCATTACTATTTAGACTTCACAAAAATAAGTCTAATGCAGAGAAGCTAAAAGATGTTTCATCTAATTCAGAAAGCCCTTATTATGGCGTTAAGCTGGCTAAGCAGCTTGAAGCTATGATGACTACCAAATATTCTTACCCCCATATTTTTTACATTCACTGTTCAGCAGGCTGTGATAGAACTGGAGAGGTTGCCACTATTTATAAAACGCTAACCGCTTATAATTCTGGTAGTAGCTCATTAAAGGAAATTGTTAATAGTTATTTGAAACAAGACTATATAGCCTGTCATGGTAGGCTGCCAAGCTATAAAAAAAGAAATGCGATCAAGTGGGCATGTTTTTATTTTGCAAATCAAGGTTATACCAATAGTTCAAGCTGGAAAAGCTATTGGCAATATTACAAGCAATGTCGAGGTGTTATATCATATACGAAGTCTCGATCACTGCTTCACCCTAGGTAACACTAGGTATTAGTATTAAGTTGTGTTAGCGAGGCGCTCTAATATTAGGTTGTTCATTAGCTGCTTCTCCATTTCTTTTGAATAGGGTGGCGGCGGCCCTCCCCCAAAAACAAACTCCTCCATGCAAGTGAGCGGCATGACAAGTAGCCTTTATGTTTGCTAACGAGGACTTAGAGTTAGTGGTGATGATAGGTCCTGTAAGGTATGCAAATATCTCATATAAATCCCAAGCAAGAAAAAGTGGATTAAATAAAAAGGCTAATTCGTAGTTTGAATTAGCTCTAGCTTGTTGAGGAACTTGGCGTTGAACTTGACTTGTCTCATCACCCCGACTTTGCGCTAATCGTGGTTGCCTTTCACAATAAAGCCTATCGTGCCCACTTAATTCTTCATGTATTTGATGAGGAGGTCTACGTCTACGTCTCCTTTGTTGCACCCCAGTAGATCTATCATCAGAACTACTTTGTTTGCTTGATTGTTGACTTTCTTCTGGTGGAGCTTCTTGAAGCTTCGTTTTTTCTTCTTGGGCTTTATGTAGCTCTTCAGCAATTTTTTTATGTAATCTTTTTTCTTCCTCGAGTTGAGCTTTAAATGATTGATAATAAGCGTCAAAATGTATTGAGTTTTTATTTGGAGATTCCTTCCACTCGTTGTATCGAGCAGACTTTCCTACTGTAGCTTCTTCTTCAGATTTTTTAACTTGAGTTTCTTGCTCAGCTAGCTTTTTTTGTAATTCAATTATTTTATTCTCTAATCTGGCAATCTCTAGATTATGAACATTTTCGGTAGGCATAAGCGTGGCTTCCTTCTAAGCTTATCTTTTGCAAAGTAAATTAAACGATAAAACTTAAAAGAAGCTTAAGGAATAGCGCTAAGAAATTCGTTAATTTCACCAAGAATCATAAAAGCCTTTAGTTAAATTCCAGCAGCTAACCAAGTTGCTTGCTGAATAGCGCGTTTTGCATCTAACTCAAGAGCTTTGTCAGCGCCTCCAATTAAATGCACTCTCTGCTCTGCTTCACATAAAGGCTGATATAACTCTCGTAGAGATTCTTGGCCTGCACATAAGATAATATTGTCAGAAGGGATAATAACTTCTTGATTGTTTTGAGTAATATGCAGGCCTTTATCATCAATTTTTCGGTACTGTACGCCAGAGAGCATTTTAACTCCTGCTCGTTTTAACTCAGCACGATGAATCCAGCCAGTGGTTTTCCCCAGATTTTTACCTAATTTACTTGTTTTGCGCTGCAACATAGTGATTTTATAACGTGGCAATTCTGATGAGGGCGCATCAATTAAACCTCCTCGTGCTTGCATGCTGAGGTCAATCCCCCATTCATCAGCAAAAGCTTCTTTGCTTTGGTGTGATGTTTGTAGCAGAAAAGCCGCAACGTCAAATCCAATACCCCCCGCCCCAATAATCGCAATTTTAGAGCCACTTACACTAACTTTATTATGTAATAAGTTAAAGTAACTAATAACTTTAGGATGATTAATCCCTTCGATGGCCGGCGTGCGCGGCACGACACCAGTTGCCAGTATGACTTCATCAAACTGACCTATTAGCTCTTCTGCTGTTACACGGTGATTTAAACGCAGCTCAACTCGTTGTTGCTTTAACTCATTAGCAAAGTAACGCAAGGTCTCATAAAACTCTTCTTTGCCAGGAACCTGTTTTGCCAGATTAAACTGCCCGCCAATTTCATTGCCTTGATCAAAGAGTGTAACCTGATGACCTCGCTGAGCTGCAGTACAGGCAAAGGCTAACCCGGCAGGTCCGGCGCCAACAACAGCAAGTTTTTTCTTTGTGGCTGTAGGTTTGATAAGCAAGCTAGTTTCATAACAGGCTTTGGGGTTGACAAGGCAGGAGGCTCTTTTATTTTGAAAAACGTGGTCCAAGCAAGCCTGATTGCAACCTATGCAGGTGTTAATGTATTCAGCCTGCTGGGCTTTTGCTTTACTGACAAATTCAGGGTCAGCTAGGAAAGGTCTGGCCATTGAGACTAAGTCAGCATTACCTGAGCTGAGCAAGGACTCAATAACCTCTGGGGTATTGATGCGATTTGAAACAATCACAGGAACCGAAACAGCTTGTTTTAAGCGCTTGGCAAGAGAGGCAAACTCTGCGCGCGGCACCATGGTGGCGATGGTTGGCACACGTGCTTCATGCCAGCCCACTCCCATACTCAACAGGCTCACGCCTGCTTCCTCTAGGGCATGTGCTAGCTCAATAATTTCTTCCCAGCTGCTACCGTTTTCCACTAGGTCGATAAGTGATATACGAAAGATAAGAATAAAGCTTGGGCCAACAGCCTCTCGGACTTGTCTAACGATTTCTGTAGCAAAGCGCATACGACTAGTAAATTGTCCTCCCCATTGGTCGGTGCGGTGATTGGTGCGCATTGTCAAAAATTGGGTAATGAGATAACCTTCTGAGCCCATAATTTCAACACCATCATAGCCAGCTTGTTGAGCTAAACGAGCACAGCGTGCATAGTGTTTAATCGTGCGTTTTACGCCGTAACTAGTTAGCTTCCAGGGGGTAAATGGGCTAATGGGTGATTTAATTCGTGATGGGGCAACACAGAAAGGATGATAGCCATAGCGCCCGGCGTGTAAAATTTGCAAAGCAATTTTACCTCCTTGTTCATGCACGGCTTGAGTGATTTGTCGATGCTGCTCCACTTCACGAGTATTTGTTAACTTGGCAGCAAAGGGTGCTAGTCGTCCAGCGCGGTTGGGTGCAAAACCGCCAGTAACTATCAGTCCTACTTCATGTTTGGCGCGCTCGGCATAAAAAGCAGCAAGTTCGGGAAGGTGCTTTTCTTCTAACCCTGTATGCATAGAGCCCATAACAACGCGATTTTTAAGTTGGGTAAATCCTAAATCAAGCGGTTTAAATAGTTCGGTATACACAGATAAGCTTCCTTTCAAGTGCTAATGATAAGAGTTAGTGGTTGATGGCGATAATTTTTAGTGTTCCTTGCGAGTCAGGAGCAAACCAAAGCTGACCACTACCAATCGCAACGCCTTGGCTGTTAGCAAATAAGCCCTTAAGACACTGTGAGACTATTGCTTTTTTTACAGGAGGGGTAAAAATGATTGAGTAGTATCTTATAAAGTCAGCAGCGTTGCTTATTTTTTCGTTTTTCCCATTAACTCGTAATGGGTAGTGTACTAACGCTGCTATAGCGCTAATCTTTTTCTTAGCGACAAGTTGTTGTAGTTTGCGAGTGAAAGTTTGCGCTTGCTTAACAGTGGTGCCTGCTATCAGAAAGTTACCATAAGATAGGGTGTTGCCATGGCTATCTAATATTTCAATAGAATCTTTACTAACGTTATATTGACAAGTTGGATCGCAGCTTGCTATCGCAAGCTTGCTAACACTTAACAGCAAACAAGTAAAAAGCATTAATGTTCTTTTCATTTCTACACCTTAATTTTGATTTTTAAAGTGGTTTATAGTTAATCCTGTTGTAATTTTTCCCATGTATCTTTTAATGTAACCACCCGGTTAAATACAGGTTTTGCCCCGCTGTGTTCATAACGATCCGCACAAAAGTAGCCAAGGCGATTAAATTGGAAGGTTTCTTCAGCTTGTGCATCAGCTAAGCCAGGTTCGACTTTAGCACTAGTGATCGTTTGTAGTGAATCAGGATTTAATGCCTGGGTGAAGTCTTCTTCTTTTGCTGGATTGGCAATATTAAACAATCGATCATATAGGCGAACTTCAGCAGTTAAGCAATGTTTTGCATTAACCCAATGAACAACCCCTTTGACCTTGCCACCGTGAGCTGGTTTTTTTCCACCCAGCGTTTCAGGTAAGTAAGTACAGCGAAGCTCTGCTACATCACCTTCTTCAGTGTGGATAATCTCATCACAGCGAATAACATAAGCATTCATTAATCGAACTTCTTTGCCAGGTGCAAGTCGAAAGTACTTACTGGGAGGCTCTAGCATAAAGTCGTCTGACTCAATATAAAGCTCGCGACCAAATTGGACTTCACGACGGCCTAGCTTAGGTTGCTGTGGATGGTTAGGGACTGATAAAGCCTCGCCCTCTCCTTCATAATTAGTAATAACTACTTTAATTGGATTAAGCACAGCTAGGCGTCGTTGTGTTGTTTGATTTAAGTCGTCACGAACGCACTGCTCTAGCAAGCTCATATCGATAATAGATTTTTGTTTTGAAATGCCAACCATTTGACATAAGTTTCGAATAGCTGTCGGTGTGACGCCACGACGACGTAGCCCTCGTAGAGTTGGCATACGTGGATCATCCCAGCCGCTAACAAAGCTCTCGTCGACTAAGCGCTTTAATTTTCTCTTGCTAGTAATAGTGTAGTTTAGCTCCAGGCGAGAAAACTCAATTTGACGAGGCTTGCAATCCATTTCACACTCATTCACGAACCAATCATACAAAGGGCGGTGATCTTCAAATTCTAGTGTGCATAGAGAATGGGTAATACCTTCGATTGCATCCTCAAGTGGGTGTGCATAATCATACATGGGGTAAAGGCACCAAGTATCACCAGTGCGATGATGGCTTTGTTTACGTATGCGATAAATCATTGGGTCACGTAGGTTTATATTTCCTGAACCCATATCGATTTTTGCACGTAGGGTATAGGCGCCCTCTTCAAACTCGCCTGCACGCATGCGACGAAATAAATCTAAACTTTCTTCGACTGACCGATCACGATCTGGACTAGGTTTGCCCGGTTCAGTTAAAGTGCCTCGATAGGCTCGTGCTTGTTCTGGTGATAAGCTGCATACGTAGGCTTTACCTTTTTGAATTAGCAACTCCGCTTTTTGATAAAAAATTTCATAATAGTCAGAAGCGTAAGTTAAATGCTCCCCCCAGTTGAAACCTAGCCAGCTTACATCAGCTTTAATTGCTTCAAGGTATTCCGCTTCTTCTTTTTCCGGGTTGGTATCATCAAATCGTAGGTAGCAATATGCACCGGGATAGTCTTGTGCCAACTCAAAGTTAAGGCAGATTGATTTGGCGTGACCAATGTGCAAGTAACCATTGGGCTCTGGTGGAAAGCGAGTCACAATTTGCTGGTGTTTGTCTGTGGCAATGTCCTCGTTGATGATATGGCGAATAAAGTTGGTTTTACTGGCTTCAGTAGTAACAGACATTGTTTGCTCTCTTTATCAATGGGCTAGCTAATTAATTTAGGCTCTCTTTCAGAATGTTTGGGTAAGTAAGCAGTCAATGAGTTTTGTATTTTTGTTGTTCAGAGCTGCGGAACGGGTGGCACGAATCGAGGGCTCCCAGCAGCGCAGTTTGCGAGCATGCTGGAAAACGATTCGTGACAGGACCCGTTAGTGTAAAAGCTTTAAAAAATACAAAACTCATTTTACCCATTTGATTCTGTTATGGACCTTAATTTAAAGCCGGAAATCATAGCACAAATCGTTTTTATTGGGTAGAAAAAGTCTCTTCCAATGCAAGATGAGCCTGAAATAGCCCCCACTTTCCAATGCAAAGTGTGCCTGAAGTTGTTGCGTGATCGTTCATCCTATATGGATGAATATCAATATGAACGACATAGAATTAAACACCCTTACACAGATTGAGCAATTTCTATCCTCATCAACCCAGCTTACCTTTGAAGCTACATCACGAGCAGAAGCTTACCTATGGGTTACGAACACATTAAAAAAATTTGCTTATTGCGGTATGTGCAAAAAGAGTGAGCTTGCGGTAAGTATGTGTGAACCAATAAGTTGGATAAGGTAAACTTTCGTTGCCGAGTACTTTATTGGGCTTGATAATTATCCATTATCTTCATTAACCTATTGACTTAGAAAAGAAAATTATTTTATTGTGACGACAGTTTCTTACGCATCACGTGAAATAATTATGCCAACCGCAACTGAAATACCGGATATAGCGACTAAATCAGAGCATGAAATTGCAGAATTTCGTGCTCGCTTGAATCAGTCCAATCTTAGTGATGAGGATAAGGAGCTTGCAGGTGGTTGTTTGGACCTTGCTCTTTGGTTGCCCGAGGTGCTTCAACAGCAGAAAATTACAATTAAACAATTACGTGAACTTATTTTTGGAGCTGACAGTAATCAGTCACCCAAGAAGAATCAGGAGAATAAGGGCCAAGAATCTGAAAGTAATATTGAGGGTGTTGGCAATAACTCTGACGATAATACATCAGGCAATAAAAAAGGTGATAGTCAATCAGATAAGAAAGGGAAATCCGGTCATGGCAGGCGAGGTAATCAGGATTACCGGAATGCCACTGATGTTTATTGCCATGTTGCTGACCATGCATGTGGCGATGCCTGTCCTGGAGGATGTGGTGGGAAACTGTATAAGGTTAAAAAAGCCGGTGTAGTTATTCGTATAACTGGCAACTCATTAGGCACGGCAACACGGTATCATTTGGAAAAGCTTCGCTGCGCCTTGTGTGGGCTTATTATCACTGCCCAGTTACCCACGGATGTTAGGAAGCAACCAAAGTATGACGCTAAGTTTAAAGCAATGCTGTGCTTGCAAAAGTATTACATTGGCGTGCCTTTTTACCGTCAAGAAAAGTTCCAAGAGTTACTAGGCTTTCCGTTACCCTCAAGTACACAGTTCGAGCTTTGTGAGCAGGTGGCTGATATCGGCTATCGTGTGTTTGATGTTTTAGAACAGTATGGCGCGAACGGTGATATTATTCAGCATGATGACACATTCGCAAAGATACTTTCGATACTATCTGATAACAAGGCGGACCTTAATAAACCAAGAAAAGGGATGTATACAACAGCCATTTTAAGCAAGACTATTGGTGCTCACCAGGTTGCTCTATTTTATGCAGGCGAGCATCACGGCGGCGAAAACTTATCACAACTATTAGCAAACAGGGTGGCTGAAAAAAAGAAGGTGATTCAAATGTGTGATGCGTTAGCAGCCAACATGCCGAAAGAGTTACAAACTATCATCTGCAATTGCTTAGCTCATGGTTTTAGAAAGTTTCGTGATTTACTTGAATATTATCCTGAGCCTTGTTTGCACGTTATGCAAATCCTGGGTGAGGTTTATCGAAATGATGAGCAAACAAAGCAAATGGACCCACATCAACGCTTACTTTATCATCGAAAGCATAGCAAACCATTGATGCTTAAACTGCATGGTTGGCTCAATAAGCAATTATCTAACAAAGTGGTAGAACCAAATAGTCACCTTGGTAAGGCGATGAAGTATATGTTAAAGCACTGGAAAAAGCTTCGGCGATTCTTAACGACACCAGGAGCGCCACTAGATAACAACATTGTCGAGGCGATACTAAAGATTCCTATTCGCATTAGAAAAGCTGCAATGTTTTATAAAACTCAGCATGGCGCTAACATCGGTAGCATCTTATTATCTCTTATTGTTACAGCTCAATTGTGCGGGGAAAACCCACTCGATTACTTAGTTGCCTTGCAGGAAAATAAATCAAGTGTTTTTAAGGATCCCTCCTTATGGTTGCCATGGAATTACCAGATTGAAGATAAAGGAGGTTTGGTCGATGAAGAGGCCGCTTGACTTATTACAGGAGGTTGACTAGCGAGCCTTCTCCATGGCTCACCGAGATGACTAGTGATAGGGTTACCTTGGTTATGCAGAATCATTAGCTGCGTGCTATCGATATGGTACGTGGCTGAGTGGGAGTTTGGCCACCATTGTAACTTTCCTTGCGAAAAACGCTTTAGACAAAGCCAGAATCCATTGCCATCATAAACTAGAAGTTTCACTGAGGTACGGCGGCTATTCGTAAAAGCAAAGACCGTACCAGAGAATGGATCCTCACCCAGCCGTTGCTGGCAAAGCGCAACTAAAGCGTCAATACCCTTTCTAAAATCAGCAGGTCTGACTGATAACAATAGCCTCATTTGAGGCGTGAATTGCAGCATACACTACCCCTTGCAAAAAGTAAGAATCAGATTAATGATAGAGCGTTATTTTGTCTGTAAAAACCAACTTCAGTACTTAGAAAAACCTTTAAAATTCTAAATGGCACTCTATTGTACCTGTCTCATCGCATAATATCTTAAATTAATTATGCTAATCAATCTAAAAAATTATTTATACCTCAAATTTTTCTCCTCTCAAAATAAATTATTAACTTTTAGGTAATAGCAATTATATCTCGTTAATAAGAACAAGAATGATCTATCCTAAAACCCTATGAAGCCTTATTATTCACTTCAACTTAAGTATCTAGGTGATCCGCTCCACTGGTCATCAATTTCCACTAAAACAGCTGATACGAGCCTTAGGCACGATTCAGTATTAGGGAAAATTCCAACTGTATGCGTCCTTCTTTTTACCGGGTGCTGCCTTTATATAATGTAGAATATATAGCATAATATACACTTTAACATGATGAAGGATGGTGTTTGGATGTCAGCTAGAATTATCTCTGATGAAAATAATGAATTAACTATTGAACTCAAGCTTCCACTAAAAGGATCTATGCTTGAATGTGAGGACGCAATTCTTGATGGGCTTAATGAGGTTGGAACATTAGCCACTGAAAAAGCATTAAGTAAGTTTGATGCAGATGGCTCTCCTATCCATGTTGGAAAAATAAAGCTAACAGCACGAAGTAGAGATGAAGCAAATTACCAAACGCCTTATGGAGTTGCTCGAGTTAAGCGTTATGTTTATCAAACCTCTAAAGGCGGGAAGATCTTTTGTCCTTTAGAAGATAAGGCTAGAATTATCCAAGGATCAACACCGCGATTTGCAAAAATAATCTCACATAAATACTCAAACTTACCTGCTCCTAGTGTTATTGATGATCTCAAGGTCAATCATAACCGTAAAATCTCACATTCATACTTGCAACGGGCAACTGATTTTGTTGGCGGTATTGCACAAGCCAAAGAGGCTGAGTGGGAATATGAAGAGCCAAAGCTTGATGCAGGCGTTGAGATGCTAAGCATTAGCTTAGATGGTGCATATGTCCTCACCGTTGATGATGGTTATAGAGAGAGCATGGTTGGAACTATTTCCATGTATGATAAGCATGGTGCACGCCTGCACACAACCTACGTTGCAGCATCACCAGAATATGGAAAAGATGAATTCTTTAATAGGCTTGAAAAGGAAATAAAGCTGAAAAAGAAATATTACCCTGATGCTAAAACAATTGGCGTTGCTGATGGAGCAAAAAATAATTGGCCATTTCTAAAAAAACATACTGATACGCAAATTTTAGATTTTTGGCATGCAACTGAATATCTCGGTGAAGCATCAAAGGCAATATTTACCAAAAAATCTGAAAGAGATGAGCGTGATGTTTGGCTCCAAGAGCGATGTCATGACTTAAAGCACAAGAAAGGTGCGGCAGGTAGAATACTTGCTGAGCTTAAAGAGCATGTAAATAAAAAACTGAATAAATCGCTTAGAGAAAAGCTAGAAGGAACAATTACGTATTTTGAAAATAATATTAAAGAAAAGCGAATGTCGTATCATAATTTGATTAAGCAGAATGCACCAATTGGCTCTGGCGTCACTGAAGCAGCATGTAAAACAATTGTTAAACAAAGATTAGGGGGATCAGGAATGCGCTGGAAAGACAAGGGAATGAAAATCGTTTTATGCTTGAGAACACTAGTAAAGACTAAAGGCAGATGGGATCAGTTTTGGGAGAAGGTCAATGATTTTGGCGTGCCAGCAGTAATATAGCCTACATTATATAGAGGCAGCACCCTTTTTACCTCTCTGTTTACGCGCTCAGCTATGTTACTGGTTCTTAATCTTTTTTGATGCGGCCTGTCAAAGTTCATCACTACTAAGCCCTCCGGTATATTCACTTCCAACCAAGAAGAAAGCTCTGGTGCTGTTTGCTGATATTTATCTACCGCCATAGCCAATAGTCTTTCCGACTCATGAATGTTTGAGGCATTAAATATAGCTGTAATCTCCTCAGCTACTGGTTCCTTCATTGAGCGCTTTGGTATGTGAGCCTGAGCATTTTGCTGCAAATGAAATTGGCAGCGTTGCCAAGGAACACTGGGGAACACAGCTCTTCTAGCGGCTTTTAGGCCAGTATGAGCGTCGCTAGTAATCAACTCAATACCATGTATACCTCGCTCAACCAACTGCTGAAGAAAATCACGCCAATGTACCTCAGCCTCTGATAACGCAACAGAAACACCTAGCACTGTTCTCTTGCCGGTTGATTCATCAAAGCCATAGGCTATCAATACCGCACAGTCTTGTACTGTGCCGCTAGTGCGCACCTTCTCATAACGTGCATCTAGCCAAAGATATTTTATCTTTCCTAACGGCTTATTTCGCCATTTCTTTAAATCTTCATCCAACAATTTAGCGCAACGGCTTACCTCTGTGCTTGAAATATCTGTTCCACAGAGTTGCTTTAGCACCTTTTCAACTTTGCGCGTGGAAACCCCATGCACATACATTTCAGCGACAGCCAGCTTAAGTGCTCTATCAGAGCGTACACCTCGCTCTAAGACTGATGGATAGAAGGCTTCATTGGAGTCTCTAACCTGCGGTATCTGTAGCTCAAGCTGACCTTGACCTGTGTTAATTAACCTTGGTTTAAAGCCGTTCGCATATCCGTTTCTATCGCCAGTTCGCTCATAAGGACTGGCATTTAAATGGCGCTCCCTTTCTATTAACATAGCCTCATTCATCAACCTGGAGACAAGCTTAGGTAAAGCTTCAAACCCCTCCATCGCTAAAACATGTATGGCTTCTTCGATTAAGTTCTCATTTTTATAGCAGCTCATTGTCATTCCTCTTTTTTGGTTAAGTTTACCTTAAAAGGAATTTCTAATCTGACTGAGTCGCCTGCTTATTTTCAGCAAGTCAATGGAATTTACAGAAAGGATGGCGCACTAGCTTCGGTATTATTGGCGTTTGTCCTGTGATTGCACCGTTAATTGGTAGTTTTTTAAATACGGCATGGGGTTGGAGAGCTAGTTTTGTTTTCTTGCTGATTTTAGCTATGTTTTTTACAGTGTTGCTACAGTTCTTTTTTAAAGAAACACAGCAAGAAAAAAACCTTAGCGCGCTTAACCTTAAGCAGATGGTTCATAATTATTATCAGCTAATTGCTAATAAAAATTATTCTAAATTTTGTTTGACCAGTGGTTTTTCTTACGGAATCTTATTTAGCTATTTTGCAATTTCACCATTGTTTCTTATTAAGCAACTTCATTTTTCTATGATTAACTATGGTTTAATTGTTGCGGTTAATGGTGTTGCGATTATTGCTATGGCTTATTTGGCGCCTCGTTTAGCAAACAAAACCAGTTTAAATAGAGTTTTACTGATGGGCTTATTCGTTATTGCAATCGGAGGTTTATTAATGCTGTTTGTTAACTTGGGTATGTCACTTTCAGTATGGAGTTTTATGTTGCCTATGTTTGTTACAACAGTTGGCATCGGTATGATACGTCCAACAGCAAGTGCTGGTGCTATGGCTATGGCTGATCGTAAAGTAGCTGGTTCTGCAGCAGCAGGGTTTAACTTGATAGAGCGTTATTTTGTCTGTAAAAACCAACTTCAGTACTTAGAAAAACCTTTAAAATTCTAAATGGCACTCTATTGTACCTGTCTCATCGCATAATATCTTAAATTAATTATGCTAATCAATCTAAAAAATTATTTATACCTCAAATTTTTCTCCTCTCAAAATAAATTATTAACTTTTAGGTAATAGCAATTATATCTCGTTAATAAGAACAAGAATGATCTATCCTAAAACCCTATGAAGCCTTATTATTCACTTCAACTTAAGTATCTAGGTGATCCGCTCCACTGGTCATCAATTTCCACTAAAACAGCTGATACGAGCCTTAGGCACGATTCAGTATTAGGGAAAATTCCAACTGTATGCGTCCTTCTTTTTACCTCTCTGTTTACGCGCTCAGCTATGTTACTGGTTCTTAATCTTTTTTGATGCGGCCTGTCAAAGTTCATCATTACTAAGCCCTCCGGTATATTCACTTCCAACCAAGAAGAAAGCTCTGGTGCTGTTTGCTGATATTTATCTACCGCCATAGCCAATAGTCTTTCCGACTCATGAATGTTTGAGGCATTAAATATAGCTGTAATCTCCTCAGCTACTGGTTCCTTCATTGAGCGCTTTGGTATGTGAGCCTGAGCATTTTGCTGCAAATGAAATTGGCAGCGTTGCCAAGGAACACTGGGGAACACAGCTCTTCTAGCGGCTTTTAGGCCAGTATGAGCGTCGCTAGTAATCAACTCAATACCATGTATACCTCGCTCAACCAACTGCTGAAGAAAATCACGCCAATGTACCTCAGCCTCTGATAACGCAACAGAAACACCTAGCACTGTTCTCTTGCCGGTTGATTCATCAAAGCCATAGGCTATCAATACCGCACAGTCTTGTACTGTGCCGCTAGTGCGCACCTTCTCATAACGTGCATCTAGCCAAAGATATTTTATCTTTCCTAACGGCTTATTTCGCCATTTCTTTAAATCTTCATCCAACAATTTAGCGCAACGGCTTACCTCTGTGCTTGAAATATCTGTTCCACAGAGTTGCTTTAGCACCTTTTCAACTTTGCGCGTGGAAACCCCATGCACATACATTTCAGCGACAGCCAGCTTAAGTGCTCTATCAGAGCGTACACCTCGCTCTAAGACTGATGGATAGAAGGCTTCATTGGAGTCTCTAACCTGCGGTATCTGTAGCTCAAGCTGACCTTGACCTGTGTTAATTAACCTTGGTTTAAAGCCGTTCGCATATTCGTTTCTATCGCCAGTTCGCTCATAAGGACTGGCATTTAAATGGCGCTCCCTTTCTATTAACATAGCCTCATTCATCAACCTGGAGACAAGCTTAGGTAAAGCTTCAAACCCCTCCATCGCTAAAACATGTATGGCTTCTTCGATTAAGTTCTCATTTTTATAGCAGCTCATTGTCATTCCTCTTTTTTGGTTAAGTTTACCTTAAAAGGAATTTCTAATCTGACTGAGTCGCCTGCTTATTTTCAGCAAGTCAATGGAATTTACAGAAAGGATAGCGCACTAGCTTTAACTTCATCTCCTTTATTGGTGGTGCGATTGCAACAACAGTGTGTACTCATCTAATTAGTACAGCAAGTGGCTTTGTTGGTTTTATAGTTTTAATGGTAGCAGCTGCTTTATTAATTAATTACTTAACAAGTAGGGGTAAGAAGTTTAATGACCAACCCAGCTTGGTACGCTAAGCTGTTTTTTTAAAATTTGTTTAACGGTAGCCCGGCTTGAGTGTTAGCGATAAGCCGGGGCCTGGTTTGATACCAAGCCAGGGTTATCAACCCCCCTGCTCGCTGCGCGAGTCACCCCAGTTTTCGCCTCTGCTTACTTATCTCCTGGAAAAGCTTTATTCACTTGCTGCCAACTAACGCCTGACAAGCACGTCCCCTCTTTAGAATAAGGAGGGTTAGGGTGGATTTATAAATAATTAACTTCCTTTTAAAACCAACCATCCTTAAATCCCCCGCTCGCTACGCTTTACTTGCGTAGAAGCAATCCGCGAATCAGTCTAACCCAACTTACTTTGGAGCTGCAACTTTAAACTACTTAATCGCTGCAATCATTGCGGCAAAGTAAGCCGGTGGCTCAGGACGGTCATACCAAGTTAAAGCAGATTGAACTTTGTGCACCTTGCCCTGATTAAGAATAATCATTTCTCCACGCTTTAGATAGGGTTGAGCAAACTCTTTTGCAAGTGTTGTATAACCTAGGCCATCAGTGACCATTGTAGCTAAACTATCAGTGCGATTAGCGTAGTGACGGCTATGCTGTGCTTCAGTAAACAGGTTATAGTACTTTAGATAATTAAAAGTTGCCTGATCATTAGGATTGTAGTCAACAATACGTTCACTTTTAACAATTTCTTTAATTTTCCGTCCTTTCCAACTTGCAGCACCAACTAAAACATATTGTTCAGGAACTAAAAGTTTAGATCTCATCTCCTTAGCGACATCTTGCTGTGATAAAATAGCAAAATCACAGCGGCCAGAACGTAAAGTGTGTTGCCTAGTTTCATGGTCGTTGATGTCATAGTGTAAAAGCAAGTTATTATACTGCTTGGCAACTAAGTTAGCTGCAGGAATCACTCTTGACATCATAATACTTGTTGGTGCAGTAATGCTTAAAGAGACTTCAACAGTCTTGCCGCCACCTTGAATGGTGGCCATGGCCTCTCCTTCTAATTCTTGGGCACGGTAGCAATAGCGTAGCAAGGCCTCACCTTCTGTAGTTAGCTGCATACCCCGCCGCGTGCGAATAAAGAGATTTGACTTTAAGTTCCTCTCTAGGGTCTTAATTCGCTGAGTCACTGCCGTTTGGGTTAAGAAAAGTTTGTCGGCTGCACTATGAACCGTGCCTTGCTCTGCAACGGCTACAAAAGCTTGAAGTTGTTGGCTTAATAAGCTCATTTTTGAATCACTCTGGCATTTTGATTAACTTTATTTTATATGAAAAACCTATCGGCTCAAGAGTAGCACCAAGGTAAAAATAGATTTACGGTATAAAACTCAGTAAGATAGTTTCGGCAAGATATAAACGATATAAAGGAACTTTTATGAATGTTCAATCGCGGGCTTTAGGGGTTTTTGGTGTTGTTGGTGAGGGTTTTAGACTTTTTGGCTCTAAATTTTTTGACTCACTATTGTTAGGACTTTTAGCCGCTGTTTTTTTAGCGCTGCCTAAACTGAGTATAGCCTTAGGTTGGATACAAGTTAATGTTAAAGGTGAGGTGGCTCATCAGCCAATGTATCTTGCTATGGTGTTGATTGCTTTTGTATTATCTTGCTGGCCTGTAGCGGCGCTGTTTGCACTTTTTGGCGCTGCAACTCAACAGCAAAAACTTACCATTAAGAGCTTTTTAGGCTTTGCTACTGCTCGTTACCCTACTGCAGCAGGTGTTGCTATTTTAGTTTTACTGATGGTTCTTTTTGGCTCAATGTTGCTAATAATTCCAGGAGTTATTCTATTTGTGTATTGTTTTGCAAGTAAGCAAAGTGCTGTATTTGAAGGTAAGAATGTTTTTGCTGCGCTTGGTAACTCGTTTCGTTTAGTCTCTGGTAGCTGGTGGCACAGTTGTGGAGTTTCTATCATAGTTTCGCTTTTTATCCTTATAGGAGCAGCAATATCCTTTGCGGTAGTAACAATAGCTGTAATATTTGCGCAAGGCGGACATGAAGTTCAAGTCTTCTCTTTTTTGGTCTACTTCTTGCCAATACTAAATGCAGTGCTCATTATGTTGTTATTTCCATTGTCTGCTGCAATAATGACCTCGTTTTACTTTAACCTTAAATGTCGCAAGTCTAAGCAGTTAGCTCGGGAAGCGGCGTTAGATGAGCTTATAAAAAAACAGACTGGAAACATTACAAATTAACATAAAGCTAAGGAGTGCATTATGGAAAATCAACTAAAACCACTTGGCGTAGGTGGGGTTGTAGGAAAAGGATTCGCTCTCTTTGGGACTAATTTTGGTAAATCCATTTTGTTGGGTTTTATCTTTGCATTCATTCTAGCAATTCCTGATCTATTTGCTGTACTTGGAGTAGTTCCCATTAATATTCAGGGTATGCCTTATGGCCCTATCTATTATTTATTTATGGTTATCCCTCTTCTGGTAGCTCCTTGGCTTGCTGGAGCGTTATTTGCATTGCTTGGTTCGTCAGCTCAACAGAAAAAGCTATCTGTTGGTGAGGCTTTGCGCTGTGCTGGTGATCGCTATTTTATTTTATTAGGCTCAGGGATTTTGGTTATCTTGATGATGGGAGTGGGTTTTGTACTATTCATTATTCCTGGGATCATCGTTATGATTTATTGCTTAGCTACTACCCCAAATATTGTGTTGGATGGCAAAAAGGTGCTTAATTCTATCGGTGATTCTTTTCGCCTAATTGCTGGTAGTTGGTGGCACTCTTTTGGTGTGACAGCGCTAACTGTTCTGATAACTTTTGCTTGTACTGTCGTTATTCTCATAATCTTTATTGTTTGTATGGCTTTATTAACTGGCGCTCCTGCAGCACCTGGTGAATCATGGGGCTCCTTTGTCTTTATAACGGTATTACAAATAGTTTTGAAGACATTTTATTTACCGATAATATTTTCAATTATGACCGTGCTATTTTTTAACCTTAAGGCGCGACAAGCGGCAGTCGATGCTGCAATAGATAAAGCAATTGGCACTGAATAATATTGTTCTTAACAAAATGTAAAATTCTCCAACTCGTTTCCACCCGGCTGCCCCCTTTAAGGGGGCTTGTTGCGTCACAACGCGAAGCGTTGCGACGAGGCCCCTACGCATCTCTAAGTCAATAACTAAGCAGGCGCACACTATCAATTTCTGCCCTCTGTCTACTGGCTTCTGACCATCACGTTCCCTCCTTAGAATGGTGTTGTTGCATAAAACCTTCTTTACACTTTGTTTTGCTGATTTGTGTGTCACTCTTGCTCCATGGCTCGCTACGCTGCGCTTTACTTACGCAAAAGCAACACACAAATCAGCTTAAGTCGAGCTAGCTATCCTGTTCTGCTATTTATGCAACAACGCCCTTTAGAATAAGGAACGTATAGCCAAGGTGACTGAGAGCAAGTAGTGCTTAAAAATCTAAGGTTATATTTAATTGTGAATCAAGCGCTTAATAAAAGGGATAAACAACACAAAAATCAGGCCAATCACAGCGCAACTACCACCAAATAAAAAGAAATCATGGCGATAGATAACATTAGTGAATCGAGGTTCGTCAACCTTAATCCCTGCTGCAGTAAAATTAGCAAGGTAACCAGAAAGAATTGCACCAAACCCAGTAAATAAGGTCCAGACACCCATTAGGCGTCCTTCTTTACCTGCGGGTGATAAGCGCCCTACCATGGACATGCCAATCGGTGATAGCAGCATTTCCCCTAACGTTAGAAAGACATACCCAAAGACAATCCAAGCAATGCTGACTTGAAAGCGTTGATTAACAAAGAAGGTAGCAATACCAAAAACAACATAGCCTAAACCCATAGCTATCATAGCTAAAGCAAACTTGCTTGGTAATGAAGGGTTTTTATTACGTTTACCGAGATAAAGCCATAACCAACCTAGAATTAAACCAAAAACAATAACACCGAGTGGGTCTAAAGCAAAAAACACAGAGGGTGGAATTGAAAAGCCTAGTATTACACGATCAAGGTTATGGTCAGCAAACATTGTCATCACAGAGGATTCAAGCATATAGAGTGCCCAAAATAAGCCAGAGAGCGCCGTTAAAATTAGAAAGGCAATCAACTTATAACGCGCAAGTCGATGACATTGTCTAAAGGCCATCACTAAAATACCAACTGAAGCAATAACAACTAAAGCCCAAAGTAATGCTTCACTCATTGCTGGGGTTTTGTAGAGTAGTACCGTAATAGGGCAAAACACAATCGCAATAATAACCAATAAACCATAAATTACTGGTTTAGAAAATTTAAATTCAGGGTGTACGTGGTTGTTTTCTGGGTGTTGAATAATTAGATGTCTAGAGCAAACTAGAATTAGTGCACCAATTAATGCGATACAACCAGCTATGATAAAGGCAGAAGAATAAGAAATTACTTGGGCAAGGTAGCCGCCAATAACGGTGCCGGTAAAACTACCAATATTAAACAGCATATAGAATAGTGTATAACCACTATCACGCCGTGGATCTTCTCTGGCGTAGCAAAGGCCAACTAAGCAAAACATTGCTGGTGTACACAGGCCATAACCTACAGTAAAAACTGCCAGACCTAAATAATAACAGATAGTAGATGGATAGCTTAAAATAAAGGCGCTTGCTGCAGCAAATAAAAGTCCCACTAACCCTGTGCGTTTATAAGTGAACTTTTCTGCAATCAGTCCACCTAGTAAGGGAGAGGTAAAAACGAGCGCATTAAACGCGCCATAAAGAGAATAAGCTTGCGTTAAGCTCATATGTAAACGATGAGTAGCATAAAGTACAAGCAAGGAATTAAATGTGAGGTAAGTAAAAACTAGCAGTGCATAAGAAGCTGATAAGTACCATAAGCTAGCGGGGTGTCGATAATCATTGTTCGTGATATTTTTAATCATACTACCAGGGGAAATTATCCTTAAAATGCTGACACTCTACGGGGTTTTCTTTAAGAAATCAATGTGTAAACTAACTGTACTCTAAATGCAAAAAATGACTGTTTTTAGAGTTATAGCTTGATGGTAATTAGAGAATGTGTTTTGCATGGAAATGCTGATAAAGCCACAGCTCTTTGTTTAGGATTGCACGGTTTAGCGAAGTAAACAGTGCCCCGCTTTAAATCATAAACAGCATACCATTGAGTAGGATCTGGGCTACTTGCTGGTTCCTTAACAGCAGTTAATAAGTTAAAGGCATAGTCAATAAGTTCTCGGTTAGTAAAGAAAATGGGTTGATATTTAATCCAATCTGCGGCACGTAAATAACGTGCAATTGAGCTATAACCAGTAGGCAATAGTCCACTGTGAGTATGATAAATTCCGTTTATGGTAGGAAAGGCTGTGTTAGTAATGACTTGATAGTTAACCCCCTGCCCTTCAATAACTTTCATTTTGCCATGTAAATATTCAATAAAAGCTATATGCCCAGCTTTGTCAAATAATGCTAAATGAAGCTTTGCTTTAACACCGTGATACTTAACAGGAACGACGTTAATAGCTTTTAACCCTTTAATTGCTTCTTCGACAGTTGCATAACGATCTATAACGTATTGCGCTAAAGAAGCACTATCTAGGCTAGGTTTATTTGCAGCTGGCTTTGGATATTGAGTTGCGTTTAACCATAGTACACTTGCTACCAGGCCCTGCGAGTTCATTCCGCCTGCGACAGCATAAGGGGCTAACTTGCCTTGTTTATTTGCTAGCTCAAAGCTAAGACTTCGGTATTTGGCGTGCCAGTGTAGAGGCTTAAGGTGTTTTGGTAACTCGACTGCTTTACGTGCATAACCAATTGGGTTAATCACAAGAAAAACACGCGAGTCTGGCCAGTCGAAGCTGCGTGCCACAATATGGTTTCCTTGTTGAGATAAGGCTACTTCAGTGCAGGCTTGTGCAGCATTTACTGTAATTAGAAGTATTAAAATAGTTATTAAATTACGAAATTGTTTCATTTGTTGTTAGTGCCGCTAAAAATAAGCCGCAATTATGCGGCAGAAATTGATCAATAGCAATTGAGCTGCGAGAGAAACCACAGTATTTCTACAAGGCTTATTGGATTGTCTTAAGCAAATCACCAATAAGACCTGGGCCTTGATAAATCAATCCAGTATAAACTTGGATTAAGCTAGCACCTTGTGCAAAGCGTTGCTGGGCTTCAGCAGCACCCTCAATGCCACCAACAGAAATTACAGGTAATGTAGTGTGATGTTCAGTAAGCCATTGAGTAACCAAACGACTGCGTTCAGTAATCGCCTGACCACTTAGTCCCCCTGCTTTATCTGCATGGCAGTGCCCAGCAATAGATTGTCGATCTTGAGTTGTATTGGTAGCAATAATTCCATCCATGCCACAACGGTGTGCGATTTCTAAAGAGGCTTTGACCTCTTGTTCTGTTAAATCAGGCGCAAGCTTTACTAATAGTGGTAAAGCTTTTTGATGTTGCTTGGCAAGTTGTTCCCGGCAGCTATAAACAACTCTTAATAAATCTTCTAAGTATTCCGTTCCCTGTAAATCACGTAGGCCTTCAGTATTAGGTGAAGAAATATTAATTGTGGCAAAGTCTGCTACTGGGTAGATTTTCTCTAAACAGTAACAATAATCGTTTTTGGCTTGCTTTAAGGGAGTATTTTTATTCTTACCGAGGTTGACCCCTATAATGCAGCTTGTTTTGCGTCTTCTTAAGTTCCTAACTAAATAGTCAACACCACGGTTATTAAACCCCATACGATTAATTAAAGACTGGTGTTCTACAACTCGGTGTAGGCGTGGCTTTGGGTTGCCGGGTTGTGGTTGCGGCGTTACGGCGCCGACTTCAATAAACCCCACCCCTAAAGCAGCTAAGCAGTCAATATAATCACCGTCTTTATCTAAGCCGGCCGCAATGCCAATAGGGTTAGTAAACTCTAACCCAAAAACTTCTACTGGCTTTGTGGCGGGTTTCTTAACGAAGTACTTCAACAAGCCTAACTGGTAAAAAACTTTTAAACTAGCTAAAGCAACTTTATGCGCCACTTCAGGAGGTAGTAAAAACAACAGTGGTCGAACTAAACGGTAACACATTAAGCTAATAGCTCCTCTACTTTTGCAATGCAAATTAAATCATTCTCTGTTACACCATTAACGGCATGAGTCTGATAGTTAACTCGACAGGTATTATAAGTTACCTCTAAATCTGGGTGGTGATTTTCTGCATTAGCAATCCAGGCCACGGCATTAACAAAAGACATAGTGCGCATAAAGCCTTTAAACTGAAACAGCTTGCTTACTCGCTTAGCTTTCTTATCATAGTGCCAGTTTTGCCATTGTTTTAGGCATTGATTAATTTGCTCGTCTGGCAAAGCTTCTAATTCGCCTTCGCAGCCAACACAGTGAATAGTTTTGTTCATTGTAGTCATTTCTTTCTCCAAGGAAATTAACAAATAATAAAGGGTCTGTCTTGTTGTGTTTTTATTTCTTCTAATGCTTCACGTAATAATTTCTCATCCATCATTTTGTAGAGAGATTCTAGTGAGTCGATTATAAAATAACGTTCCTGAATCACATCGTAATCGTACTTAGTTAATAATACTTCATGCAGGGATAAAGACTTTCGTTGTGGTGCGTTACTCTCTAGAGCGTAAATCGTTTCTTGGCGAGAAGAAAGTATGCCGCCTCCATAGACGCGAACACCTTGCGGGGTATTAACCAAGCCAAACTCAATAGTAAACCAAAACAAGCGGCTTAAAATTGTTCGAAGTCCATGATTTAAGCTAGAGGCAAATTCACCGTACCATTGTACAAAGTCAGCATAAGCAGGGTTGGTCAATAGTGGACAGTGCCCAAAGAGTTCATGAAAAATATCAGGTTGTTTAAGGTAGTCGAGTTCTTCAGGAATACGGATAAAGGTTGCTACAGGAAACTCTCGCCTAGCAAGCATGGCAAAAAACTCATCGACTAAAATCGTGCCAGCAACTGGAGTTAGATTCCAGCCGGTTACGCTTAAGCAGTCTGATAGGTCATTAAGCTTGGGGATTTTTGTTTCGGGAATGGAAAGTGCTTCTAGGCCAATAATGAACTCATCACAGGCTCGTTGCTCAATAGTTTGTTTTTGGCGTTTTATCAAAGTCTGCCAGGTTTGATGTTCTTGTTTGGTAAAAGCAATATTGCCATGGCTATCCGGCATTTTAGCGACATATTCAGTCATTAGGCTGTCCTCGTTAGACGATTAAGTAATAGTACAAGAGTGAAAGTGAAAGACAAAGTGAAGTACGCCCTACGGGGCGTAGTAATAACGAGGAGTAAGGGTTAAATTGATTTCAGTCATCATCATGACATTGATCATTCCAAATTGCTGCTGTGCTGTCAATGGTGATTTAAAGTTTTGTAGTGCACCTTTCCTTAATCTCCCACTCGCTATGCGAGCCGCCCCCCTTTAAAAAAGGGGCTATTTTTTATAGAGCTTCACAGTGGCTATCAAGCTAATAGTAACTATCAAGCTTTCGTAGTACGTCCCCTCCTTAGAATAAGGAGGGACAGGGAGGATTTATAAAACAATTAACTTCCTTAAAGCTAATTTAGCTTTTACCTACCCATTGCTCGTGGGGGCGATGTAGCTGCTTTAGGTGAAAACGTCTCTCTTACTCGAGCCCAGAAGCCAGGTCTTCCGCCAAGTACGGGTGCACTGGCGCTGCGGTGTAGCCTTGGCGCGACTGGTTTTTTTAGGAATACTTTACCCTCTTCATCTTGGGCAAGGCTCCATTCGCCTCGAGCAATAAAGTCTTGTATAAACTCGTCTCGTAGAACTTTTAAAAGTTTTGGTGAGGCGTTGCTAATAAGCTCTGCTGTCTTTGGACTGCTTAGATATTGAGCTTCCAACCATTTGTTACTACGTAGTGCTACACGTACCCAGCTAGGCTCGAATCTATGTTTCTTTTTGAAGTCGGCATAATGATCACCTTTTTAATTATTGTTATTGAAAGCGTGGTATTTTAGCCAAAAAATGCCCAGCGTCAAGTGATTTTTACTCAAAAACAATAGCTTACACGGTCTTTTAGATAAAAATACTTACTAAGAATGGATATAACCTGATAAATGGTCAATTTCGTCCTGCTGCGAGTCAATAATCCATTTGGTCACATCCCCGATGGAGATGATGCCTGCTAGCTTGCCAGCCTCATCAACAACGGGTAAATGCCGAGTACGTTTATTAGTAAACATAGTCATAGCTTCTTCAACGCTAGTTTGTACTGTAACTGTAAGGAAATCAGGGCTCATGTAATCAGCTACCGTCGCTGTGGCAAGGTCAATTTGGTTTAGCAAAGGATAAACGCGACGCACAGTTTCCCGTTCGGTGAATAAACCAACAATTTGGTCATTATCAACGACAACTAAGGAACCAATATTTTGTTCACACATCTGTTTAATACAGTCTGCTACTTTAGTGCCTGGAGCAACAACGGTTACCTCAGTTCCTTTATCCTTTAAAATACTTGCTAGTAAATGTGCCATGGTTTAACTCCTTTTACTGTATTAATAAGGCCGATTTTGAGATAGAGCGTTATTTTGTCTGTAACAACCAACTTCAGTACTTAGAAAAACCTTTAAAATTCTAAATGGCACTCTATTGTACCTGTCTCATCGCATAATATCTTAAATTAATTATGCTAATCAATCTAAAAAATTATTTATACCTCAAATTTTTCTCCTCTCAAAATAAATTATTAACTTTTAGGTAATAGCAATTATATCTCGTTAATAAGAACAAGAATGATCTATCCTAAAACCCTATGAAGCCTTATTATTCACTTCAACTTAAGTATCTAGGTGATCCGCTCCACTGGTCATCAATTTCCACTAAAACAGCTGATACGAGCCTTAGGCACGATTCAGTATTAGGGAAAATTCCAACTGTATGCGTCCTTCTTTTTACCTCTCTGTTTACGCGCTCAGCTATGTTACTGGTTCTTAATCTTTTTTGATGCGGCCTGTCAAAGTTCATCACTACTAAGCCCTCCGGTATATTCACTTCCAACCAAGAAGAAAGCTCTGGTGCTGTTTGCTGATATTTATCTACCGCCATAGCCAATAGTCTTTCCGACTCATGAATGTTTGAGGCATTAAATATAGCTGTAATCTCCTCAGCTACTGGTTCCTTCATTGAGCGCTTTGGTATGTGAGCCTGAGCATTTTGCTGCAAATGAAATTGGCAGCGTTGCCAAGGAACACCGGGGAACACAGCTCTTCTAGCGGCTTTTAGGCCAGTATGAGCGTCGCTAGTAATCAACTCAATACCATGTATACCTCGCTCAACCAACTGCTGAAGAAAATCACGCCAATGTACCTCAGCCTCTGATAACGCAACAGAAACACCTAGCACTGTTCTCTTGCCGGTTGATTCATCAAAGCCATAGGCTATCAATACCGCACAGTCTTGTACTGTGCCGCTAGTGCGCACCTTCTCATAACGTGCATCTAGCCAAAGATATTTTATCTTTCCTAACGGCTTATTTCGCCATTTCTTTAAATCTTCATCCAACAATTTAGCGCAACGGCTTACCTCAGTGCTTGAAATATCTGTTCCACAGAGTTGCTTTAGCACCTTTTCAACTTTGCGCGTGGAAACCCCATGCACATACATTTCAGCGACAGCCAGCTTAAGTGCTCTATCAGAGCGTACACCTCGCTCTAAGACTGATGGATAGAAGGCTTCATTGGAGTCTCTAACCTGCGGTATCTGTAGCTCAAGCTGACCTTGACCTGTGTTAATTAACCTTGGTTTAAAGCCGTTCGCATATCCGTTTCTATCGCCAGTTCGCTCATAAGGACTGGCATTTAAATGGCGCTCCCTTTCTATTAACATAGCCTCATTCATCAACCTGGAGACAAGCTTAGGTAAAGCTTCAAACCCCTCCATCGCTAAAACATGTATGGCTTCTTCGATTAAGTTCTCATTTTTATAGCAGCTCATTGTCATTCCTCTTTTTTGGTTAAGTTTACCTTAAAAGGAATTTCTAATCTGACTGAGTCGCCTGCTTATTTTCAGCAAGTCAATGGAATTTACAGAAAGGATGGCGCACTAGCGATTTTGACTGTAGCTAAAGTAATTCTAGATTACAACTTATTACAAACTGCCCTTTTAAAAATTAAAGTATTTTTACACACTGCATCGATAAATAAGCTTAGATTCCCTTCAGCTTGGCATGATTATAATGTGTTATCTAAATGAAATTTTAGAGATATCACTTTGTTAAATAATATAGGTTCAAGTTATTCTTGATGGTAAGTTTTATTGTCTCTAACTAACTTAGTGCCAAAACTTAAAGAGGTTATATTATGTTAGATATTTTCCCTGACTATTCTTTTCAAGAGTTAAATGAAGGAAATACGATAAAAGAAACAATTGACTGTATGACTAGAGGTGTAAAAACCAAACTTGACTCAAGTCGTTTTTTTATTGATGGAACGGGCATATATGGCGATATGCTTGGAGATAGAAACAATTTGGAGTTTGACGATTACTGTCATGTAATACTAACTAATTTGCTACGCACACATCAAGAGAAGCTAGATCAAAAAATTATTGATTACATTATTTCTTGCTCTAACCTGGATGGTTTTGTTGGGTTATTAGAGCTTAATCTAAGAGCGGAAATGAACTCTGAATTACTTGATAAAGTAATAATGCGAACCAGCTTTAATTTAGATACTAAGAGCCATGATGGTGTAGTGATGTTTAAAGAGTCTGTTGATGTTTCTTCCCAAGCGAATAGCCGCATCATGCATATTGAATGCAGCTCCAAAATATTTTTGAAGGATGGGCAAGTTAGACATGAGTTTCACAGTGGCAATGAAAACGTTCAGGACAGAAGGTGGTTTGATAAATTATTTCAACGACAAGAGAATGACTGGAAGAGAAGTGCTTCAAACTTCCTGAGAAGTATTTCAGCGTTCTTTAGTAGCGGGAATGGCTCAAGTAATCCAGAAGCTGGTGAAAGCAACGATCAAGATGATAAGGTTTCGTTTCATTTTTCAACAAGGCGTTAACAACTATTCTATCAAAGAATACCATTTCAAAAGCCCTCTTTATACTTACTGTTGCCGGCTAAAGGGAGGGCTTATAAAGTGAGTTAACCTACCCTGCTGTTGGCCGCATATGTGGGAACAAAATCACATCGCGGATAGACGGTGAGTCGGTTAACAGCATCACCAAGCGATCAATGCCTATACCCTCTCCTGCTGTTGGTGGCATGCCATACTCTAACGCTGAAACATAATCTTCGTCATAATGCATAGCCTCATCATCACCTGCTTCTTTAGCAACGAGCTGAGCTTTGAAGCGTTCAGCTTGATCTTCTGGGTCATTAAGCTCAGAAAAACCATTGGCAATTTCACGCCCGCCCACAAAAAATTCAAAGCGGTCAGTGGCAAACGGATTGTCATCATTGCGACGAGCTAATGGTGAAACTTCTGCTGGATACTGGGTAATAAAAGTTGGTTGCTTTAAGTTGGGTTCAGCAGTCTTTTCAAATACCTCGATTTGCAACTTACCAAGGCCATAGTGTTTTTCTATCGATATACCAAGCTTTTTGCACACTTGCTGCATTGCTGTTTCATTATCGACCTGCTCAGCAGTTAGATCTTGATTAAAAAGTAAAATAGCTTCTTTAACTGTCATGCGAACAAAGGGTTTTGCAAAATTATAGCTTTCGCCTTGATAAGTTAGCGTAGCCGTATTAAGCAAGCTTTGACATAATCCCCGCATTAACTCCTCAGTTAAATCCATTAATTCGTGGTAATCAGCATAGGCCTGATAGAATTCCAGCATGGTAAATTCAGGGTTATGACGAGTTGATAAGCCTTCATTACGAAAGTTACGATTAATTTCAAAGACTCGCTCAAAACCGCCAATAACTAAACGCTTCAAGTAAAGCTCAGGAGCGATCCGTAAAAATAACTCACGACTTAAGGCGTTATGATAGGTTGAAAATGGACGTGCCGCTGCACCACCCGCAAGCACCTGCATCATAGGCGTTTCCACTTCGAGAAAATCACGCTTAGATAAAAAATGACGAATATAGTCAACTGTTAAGGTGCGAATAACAAACACATTTCGAGTTTGTTCATTCATGATAAGGTCTAAGTAACGTTGTCGATATTTCATTTCTTGATCAGTTAAGCCGTGAAACTTCTCTGGCAAGGGGCGCAGTGACTTAGTAACCAAGTCAATTTCATCAGCCCAAATAGATAGCTCACCAGTTTTAGTTTTAAATACACGACCAGAGGCCCAGACAATATCACCGTTATCCCAATATTTTGCTTCATCAAAATTTTCTAAGTCATTGCTACGTAGAAAAAGCTGGATGCGACCACTCATATCCTGAATAGTCATAAAGCATACTTTACCCATCGTTCGCTTTAGCATAACTCGACCAGCAACACTGGTGCTGGGTTTCTCTTCATCGAGTTGCTCTTTGCTTTTCTCATCGTGTAGCTTATGGAGATTTTCAGCCAGATCCTCACGACGAAAGTGATTGCGATAAGTTTTGCCTTGCTTACGTAATTCAGCAAGTTTTTCACGCCGTTGTGCGATTAAGCGATTTTCATCTTGCTCTATTTCGTTACCAGTTACTTTTTCGTTCATGGTTTTTCCTCTAAATTAATTCTCTTTAAATCCCCCACTCGCTACGCGAGCCGCCCCCTTTAAAAAAGGACATTGTTGCATAAATCCTTTTCCACACTTTGTCTTGCTGATTTGTGTGTTGCTTTTGCTCCATGGCTCGCTACGCTACGCTGCGCTTTACTTACGCAAAAGCAACACACAAATCAGTTTAAATCAAGCTATCTATCCTGCCTTACTATTTATGCAACAACACCTTAAAAAAGGAGGCTAACTTTCTAATCAGCTTAGTACGGTAGGTCGGTCCCAAGCACAGTGCGGGCCGACACTGAGTCCTATTCACACTTTGTGTCGGCCTTCACTGGCACAATATTTAGAAGAACATTAAGACCTAACCAATGCCAGCTCAGGTCCGACCTACATTTTTTAAACCTGCACCCTGTTCCCCTGCCTACTGTCACTTGACAAGCACGTCCCCTCCTTAGCATAAGGAGGGTCAGGGTGGATTTATAAATAACTAAACTCCTTGTTTCAAACTTGCTTTAATAAACATATCTAACCCACCATCTAAAACTGCCTTAGGGTTGCGCGTTTCTACCCCGGTACGTAAGTCCTTAATGCGTGACTCATCCAAAACATAGGAGCGAATTTGACTGCCCCAGCCTATGTCCGATTTGCTCGCTTCCAAAGATTGCTTTTCAGCATTGCGCTTCATTAGCTCAAGCTCATAGAGTTTAGCTTTAAGCTGCTTCATCGCATGATCTTTGTTTTGGTGTTGAGAGCGATTGTTTTGACACTGCACTACGATATTGGTTGGTACGTGTGTTATCCGTACCGCAGAATCAGTTCGGTTAACATGCTGCCCTCCAGCTCCACTAGCTCGATAAGTATCAATTCGTAAGTTAGCTGGGTTGATTTCAATATCGATATCATCATCGACCTCCGGCGAAACAAACACTGAAGCAAATGAAGTATGACGTTTACTATTGGAGTCAAATGGGGATTTACGTACTAGACGATGTACGCCCGTTTCAGTGCGCAACCAACCAAAGGCATAATCACCGGTAAACATAATGGTAGCGCTTTTAATACCAGCGACCTCACCAGGGGAGACTTCGATAAGCTCAGTTTTAAAGCCACGTTGATCGCCCCAGCGCAAATACATGCGTAGTAACATTTCAGCCCAATCTTGTGCTTCAGTACCACCAGAGCCGGACTGAATATCAACGAAAGCATTATTGGCATCCATTTCTCCATTAAACATACGTTGAAATTCTAACTGTTGCAGTTGATTAGTCAGCTCATCTAGGTCGTGGATTACAAGGTCAACGGTATCGCTGTCATCCTCAGCTACAGCCATATCAAGTAGCTCTTTGCTTTCTGCTAAGCCACTAACTAAGAGATCAAAGGTAGAGACAGTTTCTTCCAGGCGAGCTTTTTCTTGTCCGAGCTTTTGTGCTTGTTCAGGGTTGTTCCAGATATCAGGGTCTTCTAGCTCACGGCTGACTTCTTCGAGCTTTTCACGTCGGTGTTCGACGTCAAAGATACCCCCTAAGCAACTCGCAGCGTTGCTGATAGTCGACAATTCGTTCAAATAATGGATTAATTTCTAGCATACTGGAATAGATCTATTTACCCAAAAAGGCGCAGTATAACAGCCACACTGAGGTGATTAAAGTTTTTCTAAAAAACCTTAAGTTTCTATTAAGCTTAGTTGACTAATATGATGAAACTATAAAATGTTAAGGATGACTAATAATGCCACTATCAAAAGAAGTATTTCAGCATTTACGCACTATTAAGATGCAAAAGGTCATCCACTATGAAGCTAGCCTATCAGTTAGTCAATATTATGAGCTAACCTCATGGTTTAAAAACCATGCCATTTTTCCTAAGATTGATATTGAGACTGATATTAAGCAGGCTCAACAGCTAGAAAAATTACGTCATCGCTTAAGTATCATTTGCTTTACTTTAGAAGCCTTACTAGCAAAAAAAATGCCACTGCAATTAAAAGCCCTGCTTTATAAAGCTAAAGAGGCCGTCTTTTATGCCGCAGGCCATGTGAGTACCAACAAAAGGTTAACGCTTAAAGAGATTGACAGCGGTTTACGCTATTTTACTTTGTCCTCAGATTACTTAATCAATCTAGCAGCCAATTTTTTAGCTATAGAAAAAGAACATATGAAGCAAGGGTTTGCTATCTTAGATAGAATTATCCAGCAAATAAAAGCTAAGTTAATAAAGACAAAACGTATCCGTTCAATATCAGCATGATTTGAAAATAATTCAAAAAGTTCTTGACAGCTTTTTCGTGCAAATTTGGAAATTTTATATTGGAATCATCGTGTGTCATAAAAGCATGATGTGCGCTCTATAACAACGCTGTATGCTCGGATTATTTTTTCATCGATCAGGTTCATGGCTTAAAAATAATTTCAGCAGTACGGCCATCTGTGTGGGGAAAATTTACCTTTTCAAACCCGTGGTATACTCTTCCTATGAAAAAACAACCTGACAAATCAGTTTTAGCCGATCTCATTGAGAGATTTAATAATACTGTTACACCAACAGCGCTAGAAACAGATTTTAGCAATGTATGTGAAAGTCAGGCTGAGAAAATCATAAAGCTAGAAGACAAGGTGCAATCGTTAAATAACGCATTAAATAAATATAAAGGTGAGCAAGGAAAGCCTAATGTTAGAAAGCAAACGCGCGCTAACAAGGACAAGGATCATTCCTCCGAGAAGGATAGAAAAGGAAATAAAACCAATAAAACTAGAAAGCCAAAATCTAGTAAAAAAAATCTCGAAGTCTCTAATACAGTGACACTAACAATTAATCCAGATTCGTTGCCCAGCGATGCTGTGCCAAATGGCTCTAAGAAAACACTTATCCAGGATATAAAAATTGCTGCTAATAACACTCTTTTTTTGCGCCAACAATATTACTCCCCTTCTGAAAACAAACACTATACAGCACCTCTGCCAACTGGTTATGAGGGCCAGTTCGGCCCTACTATTAAAAGCTGGACAAGCTTCCTAAATACTCAAGGTGGTATGACGCTAGAAAGCCTTGAGACATTTTATAAAACCGCCAACATAGATATTAGTAAATCAACCATCCATAGCTTCACAATTAAAACACCTACGATACTTGAGCCCGAGAAGGTAGAAGTTGTGAAGGCAGGTTTACAATCCACGAACTACCAGCACCTAGATGACACCAACGCTAGAGAGGATGGGAAAAACCGTTATGTTAATGTATTGGGTAATGAGTATTATTCAGCTTACTTTACGCTGACCAGTAAAAGTCGATTAAGCGTCATTGAAATGTTAAGCAAAGACCACTTTGGGTTCACATTAAATGAGGCCGCTTTTAATTTACTGGCTACTATGAACTTACCCCACAAGGTAATCGAAAGCTTAAAGGTATTTCACTCATCGACTATCTTAAACAGTAAGGAGCTGGAAGTTATTCTTGATAAGGTATTAGGTGATAAAAAATTTCCAAAATATAGAAAGCTGATTACTGATGCGGCAGCTATCTCAACATATAGAAAGAGTCCTTATGCGATAGAAACACTCATTACCGATGATGCGCCACAGTTTAAGCTCATTACTGAATCACTCGCCTTGTGCTGGGTTCATGAGGGTAGGCATTATAAAAAGCTGACGCCAATTTTTAAGAAGCACCAAGACTCTGTTGACAGCTTCTTGGATAGGTTTTGGGATTATTATCATAAGCTCATTGAATATAAAAAGAACCCAGGGCAAGATGAGATAGATAAGCTATCCAATGAGTTTACTGAGTTATTCTCAACAATCACTGGCTACGAGAAACTAGATAAACAAATTGAGCTCACCTTAAAAAAGAAAAGGCAGCTATTGTTAGTGCTGGAAAAGCCAGAGCTTCCTCTACATAACAATCCAGCAGAGTTGATGGCTCGGAAGCAGGCTAGAATGCGCGATGTACACCTTCATACTATGAGTGAAGAAGGAACGAAAGCTAAGGATACAATGGTTACAATTACTGAGACATGTAAAAAGCTAGCAGTTAATGTCTTCGATTATATATATGACAGAATTACAAAAAACTATTCTATGCCTTCGCTAGCGGAATTAATTACCATCCGCTCATCACAGGCGCAGTAAACTAAAGAGAGCGCAGCATGAGCATCATGCTGAAATAAGACGGATACGACAAAACAGCAGTTTTTACTTTGCCATTCTTTAGAAAAAATCCACTTGGAGTTAACTTTTTCTAGTAGTGATTTAAAAAAAACTAACTAGCAAACTGAAGCCTTTAGTAGCTTTGCCGGCATTAGTCAATGTAGCTGTCATTAGTCCCACCTGCCAAGCAGAAGGCTCAGGTAGTAGTCTATCACAGTTTACACAAGCTGATTTCTTTCCCAAGCTACCAAGAATTAAGCGTCGTTCTCAGTCTACCCCTGGTCAGGACGCATCTAAACAAAAAAACTCGTTAAAATTAAATAGTTCAGTGTGATGGTTAAGGTTTTGTTAAGCTTATCCGGGTAGAATTTGCCTTAATAACAATAATAAGAACACAAAATTATGCCTGATATTGATTTAGCCAAAGTTAAGAGCCTTCAGCAATTAGCAGCTTTTCTAGAACCCCGTATTGTTGAGTTTGAAGATAAAGCTATAGACCTGCGGATTGAAGAGTCTAGTATGGTTTCAGAAACCACCTCAGATGGTGTGCCTATAGTTATCGCCAGGTTAAATTTATTTGATAAGCAAGCACAAGAGTTAGCCAAATTAAAAGAAAGTCTATTTAGAGAAGCGTATCCTAAAGTAGAGGCTATGCTTTTGCGTTTTAGAGACGAAGAGCTTGGAGCTCCCCATTTAGCGAGAAGGCCATTGTCCCCTATTCCTGAAGCAAAGGAAAAAACTATTACTCCCCCGTTAGGAAGTAGTGGTGACTCAACTGATAATCCTATGTCACTAGATGCTAGCCTTCCCTCAAGCGGCTCTTCTACCGGTTTACCGCCTGTTAATTCCAGAGGTTGGCGTTGCCCTAGCCCTGCTAGTTCATCAGCGGTAGCGTCAAGTTCCTTCTTTTCTTTTCAAGAAGGAAGCTCGACTGCTCGTGCAATTGCAGCAGCTCGAGCTGAAATAAGAGCTGATAAAAAGCATGGATAAAGAATTCCGAGACCATCTCGTCAATTAGCTCCATTGAGTGTGTGAAGGTGGTGGTTGTTTATTTTTATAATCCACCCTAACCCTCCTTATTCTAAGGAGGGGACGTGCTGGTCAGGTATCAGTTGTCAGGGAGCAGAATGCAGGATTTTATAAAAACAAAAGCCCCCTTTTTTAAAGGGGGAAGCTCGCGTAGCGAGCGGGGGATTTAACAGCAGTTAATTAACTGAAGAAAGCTGATTAAATGCTTAATGCTCACGTGTAGTTAAAAACTCAATCTCAGGCCATTTCTCAATAGCAAGGCTTAAATTAACCCGTGTTGGAGCGAGATAAGTTAAGTAGTCACCACCATCAAGCGCCAAATAATCAAATGCCTTTTTCTTAAATTCCTCTAACCGTTTCTTATCCTCACACTTGACCCAACGAGCGGCGGCAACGTTGACGCCTTCATAAACACACTCAACCTTATATTCATTCTTTAGACGATGGGCGACGACATCAAATTGCAGCACACCGACTGCACCGAGGATAAGATTGTTACTATTAAGTGGCCTAAACACCTGTGTGGCGCCCTCCTCGGCTAATTCAGTTAAACCTTTCTGTAAAGCTTTCATACGCAAAGGATCTTTTAAGCGAACTAATTTAAATAGCTCGGGAGCAAAGTGAGGGATACCAGTAAACTTTAGTTGTTCACCTTGAGTAAATGAGTCACCAATTTGAATGCCACCATGATTATGAATACCAATAATATCCCCTGGCCAAGCCTTTTCAGCTTGGTCACGACTGCTCGCTAAAAAAGTCAGCGCATTATCAAATTTTACTTCTCGGCCAATGCGAAGATGCTTGACCCGCATACCCTTTTTATATTGTCCAGAACAAATACGCAAAAAGGCAATTCGATCTCGATGCTGTGGATCCATGTTAGCTTGAATTTTAAAAACGAACGCAGTGAATTTGGTCTCGTCTGCTTGCACCTGGCGCTGTTCAGCTTCACGTTGTTGCGGAGCAGGTGCTGCTTGGGCAAACTCGTCTAATAGCTCACGGATGCCAAAGTTATTAATTGCAGAACCAAAAAATACAGGGGTTTGCCTTCCTTCTAAGTAGGCTTGTTTGTCGAATAAATGGCTAGCCCCTTTAACCAGCTCTATTTCATCGCGCAATTCAGCCGCCTGAGAGCCAAGCACTTCATCAAGCTGTGGATTTTCTAAACCATCGATAATTTCAGGAGTTTGAATCGTATCACCTTTGCCTGGTGTATAAAGAATAACTTGATCGTTATAGAGGTGGTAGATTCCTTTGAACTGCTTACCCATGCCAATCGGCCAAGTTACAGGCGCGCATTGAATGCTCAGCACCTCTTCGATCTCATCTAAGAGGTCGATAGGATCACGAGTTTCTCTATCCATTTTATTGATAAAAGTCATAATCGGCGTGTGTCTAAGGCGACAAACTTCGAGTAACTTAATGGTACGTGCTTCAACACCTTTAGCCGCATCAATGACCATTAAAGCAGAGTCAACAGCCGTTAAAGTACGGTAAGTATCTTCAGAAAAGTCACCGTGACCTGGCGTATCAAGTAAGTTAATAATGGCTTCTTTGTAGGGAAACTGCATCACCGAGGTAGTAACGGAAATCCCCCGTTCTTTTTCTAGCTCCATCCAATCAGAGGTGGCATGACGTGCTGCTTTTCGGCCACGAATGCTGCCGGCTACTTGAATGGCCCCACCGAATAATAATAGTTTTTCGGTCAAGGTGGTTTTACCAGCATCAGGGTGAGAGATAATGGCAAAGGTTTTGCGTTTGGCGAGTTGTTGTTGGAGTTCTGTTGTCATAATAAATACTTTATCTATTGTTTACTCAGCTTAGTACGGTAGGTCTGTCCCAACCCAGCGACTTGATCGCGGGGGCAGGCCGATACTGAGCCATGCTCTCATTTCATTATGTCGGCCTTCGGTGGTGTAGCACTCAACACTTTATTAAGTTAACTATCAATACCACCTCAGGACCAACCTACATTTTTAAAACCTGCATCCTGTTCCCTGCCGGCTGTCACCTGACCAGCACGTCCCCTCCTTAGAATAAGGAGGGCCAGGGTGGATTTATAAATAAATCGTCCTTTTCAAAAGGTCAGAATGAAAAAGGCATTATATAGCTTAGTAAAGGGAGTGCAACTATTGATGGGTAATGGTAGGTTAGCTTACCTAAGCCTACATTCATAAACCAACGCATCCTCACCTTGATAATACTCTTCGCGTTTACCTATAAGCTTAAATCCCATGCGCTCATACAAAGCGATAGCCGCTTTATTAGAAGTCCGCACTTCCAAAAAGCAATTAATAACTTGTTGTTTAGCAAGCTCAGTTAAAACAAAGCTTAGCAGCTTCGCGCCAATCCCCTGCCCTTGATAATCAGGGGCAACACAAATAGTTAATAACTCAGCTTCATCTAGCACCATGCTGACAACTGCATAAGCGATGATCTTTTTGTTTTGACGTAGCGACCAGCAGTGATGGCCAGCTTTAAGCGAATTGAGGAAGAGCTGCTCTGACCAAGGGTTGATTTGCGCTTGTTCTTCTATTGAGGTGATCTCAACGAGGTCTTGTTCAGTAAACAAAGAGATTTTCTGATTCATTAATAAACCTACCATTAAATATAATGGGCCTTTTTAGCAGACTGCTGGGGACAATACAATGGCTGGCAAATTACGGGCTGCTATGCTCTGGAGATCTGCAGCTCTGCTGCTGAGCAGCCCCCTCCTCCTAAGGAAAAATTAATAGATATCCTTAAGAATAGCTTGAATCTCATCAATCAAAGGGTAACGTGGGTTAGTCGGTGTACATTGATCGTCAAATGCCTGCTCAGCAATATCTTCCAGCTTTGACAGAAAGTTTTCCTCCTCGACCCCCATTTCGCGAATCTTGCTAGGCAAGCCTAACTCGCTTTTAAGCTGAGTTAAGTGATCGATTAAAGCAACTACTTTTAGCTCAGGTGTTTTCGCCTTTAAATTAAAAAGTTCAGCAATCTGCGCATAGACTTCGATAGCATGAGGCGTTCGGTATTGAGGGAATGCGACTAACTTAGTTGGTTTGTCGGTTGCATTGTATTGAATAACGTGAGGCAAAGCCAAGCTACAAGCAACCCCATGCGGTATATGAAAAAACTCCCCTAGCTTATGCGCAATGCTGTGGGCCAGGCCAAGCGAAGCATTAGAAAAAGCCATTCCTGCTAAAGAGGCAGCGTAATGAACCTTGGAACGAGCCTCATGGTCTTGCGCTCCATTCTGGTAAGATCTAATTAAGTAATGATGCAATAAAGTTAAAGCTTCTTTTGCTGAGGCATTACTAAAAGGAGTTGCCATTACCGAAACCATTGCTTCAATTGCATGAGTTATCGCATCAAAGCCACTCGCTGCACAGAGTTTCTTAGGCATACTGAGAATAAATTGCGAATCAAGAATGGCGATATTTGGTGTTAACACGTAATCAGCAATAGGATATTTAACTTGTGATTTATCATCGGTAATGACTGAAAACGGTGAGATTTCACTACCAGTACCCGAGGTGGTTGGTATTGCTACAAAGAGGGTTTTGCTCTGCGTATCCTCTATATGACAAATTCGTTTACGAATATCCATAAAGCGCATAACAAGGTCTTCGAAGTGAAGTTCAGGGTTATCATGCATAAGCCACATGATTTTTGCGGCATCAATAGGGCTTCCACCACCTAAAGCGAGAATGGCATCAGGTGCAAAATTATTTAGAAATTTCAATCCCTCGTGTACAACACTTAAAGTTGGATCTGGGGTTACGCCACTAAATATTTCATAGCGAATTTCTAGCTTTTCTAACACTTGGCAAATCACGTTGGTATAACCAAGGTTCATAATATCTCTATCGGTAATGATAAAAATCCGAGTGATTTGTTGCTCTTTTAAGGAATGCAAAGCATCTGCAACACAGCCGTACTTAAAGTAAATTTTGGGTGGAACACGAAACCACAACATATTTTCTCGTCTTTCTACAATAGTTTTAAAATTCAGTAAGTGCTTAGGGCTGATATTGCCACTAATACTGTTTTTTCCATATGAGCCGCAACCTAAGGTTAATGAAGGTTCCAAATGAAAATTGTATAAGTCCCCAATAGCACCTTGTGAGCCAGGGATATTCACTAACAAACGTGTGGCTGGAATGGCTAGGCCAAACGCTTCAATTCGTTCTTTATTGCTTTCTTTAGTGTATAAAACGGCAGTATGGCCTTTGCCACTAAAGTCTAATAGCACTTTAGCTTGAGCTATCGCAGCATCAAAATCATCAGCTACGTACAAGCCTAAAATAGGCGAAAGTTTTTCCCAGCTAAAAGGTTCATCCAGCCCAACAGCCTTTACCACGCCAATTAATAGCTTGGCATCAGAAGGGGTAGAAATACCCGCTAGCTTAGCAATTGTTATTGCTGACTGCCCTACTACTTCAGCGTTAAGTTTGCCGTCATTATTTAGGAGTGAGCTTAGCTTTTGCTTTTCTTCCTCAGTCAGAAAGTAAGCTCCTTGTTTAATAAACTCCTCTCTTAAAGACTCATAGCGTTCCCTAACCACAATAATACTTTGCTCAGAAGCACAGACCACCCCGTTATCAAAGGTTTTACTCAAGGTGATTGAGCTTACTGCCAATGTCACATCATCAGTTTCATCAATGATAGTTGGCGTATTGCCAGGGCCAACACCGACGCTAGGTGTTCCCGAACTATAGGCAGCGTGAACTAGGCCAGGTCCGCCCGTTGCTAGAATTAACTGTGTTTTAGGGTTGGTCATAACATTATTTATTAACTCTATACTCGGCTCGGTAATGCACTGCAATACTCCTTTAGGAGCACCTGCTTTTACAGCAGCTTCATGTAGCAAGTTAACCGTCTGGAGAATGCAATTTTTTGCACGAGGATGAGGGCAAAATAAAACAACGTTTCTTGTTTTTAAAGCAATTAAGGCTTTAAAGACCATATATGGACTCGCCCCGTATTGTAAAGATTATTTTCTGACGACAATGGTAGAAGAGATGCGCTCATATATCCGACATCTGAAGCAGATGACTGATTGATGCATCACCTCTTCGTGCCCTGATGGAACTACGCATGTTTGTGCCTCATCACTGTTTAGACTCAACTACCTATTACAGGCTGGTTAGCCTTGGGTTTTTCAGGCTCTCAAACATTGGTCTTACCCACTTGTCATCATTCAATACTCTTTGCAATTCTCCTGACTGTTAAACTCAACTAACTACTAAGCAGCACGTCGATACTCTTCGCCACTTTTTAACATAGCTAGAATTATCCGAGCATTTTTATTGGCGACAGCAACACTAGCCTTATTGCTTCCACGCTCCATTTTAATACGCTTAACCCATACACTTCTTGGATCATCCTTTTTTCCGCACCTGGTAACTACAGACCTACCGCCATGGATAAGCAGGGTTCGTAGGTATTTATCTCCTCGCTTACTTATTCCTCCCAAATACTCCCTATTACCACTTGAGTGTTGCCTAGGCACTAGGCCTAGGTAAGCGGAAAGATGTCTGCCATTTTTAAATTCACTCCCATTACCCACCTGAGCAACCACTGCCACCGCTGTTATTGGTCCCACACCCTCTATCGCCTGAATACGCTGGCAACTTTCATTGTTCTTGGAAATGCTATTAATTTCAAGTTCGTAAACATCGATGTTCTCATCCAGAACTAACAAGGTTTCATATTGCCTCTGAATGTAGGCTTTCATGCGATCTGTCAAACCATTGTCATTTGTACGATCGAAAATTGAAGGCAACTCGGCCCTTAATTTATAAATACTTTTTGCAATGACAATACCGTTCTCTGCTAGAAGACCTCTCAACTGATTACATAGCTTAGTTCGAGCTTCTACTTGACCTTCACGTATACGTAACAAGCTTTGCATGTCTTGCTGCTCAACTGTTTTCGGGGTGACAAAATTCATGGTTGGCCGTTGAGCTGCTTCAGCTATTGCGCGAGCATCTTGTTGATCATTCTTATTCCCTTTTAGATAAGGTTTCACGTATTGGGGTGAAATGAGTTTAACCTCATAGTTTCGTTTAATTAATTCACGCGCCCAATAATTTGCACTTCCACAAGCTTCCATTGCTATCACTTTGGGAGCAAGCTGATTAATCACTTCTAATAATTTTGCACGCGTTACTTTTTTCTCAGTTAAAATTGCCCCCTGCTGATTAACGCCACAGAGCTGGAAAACATTTTTTGCAATATCAATGGCTAACACGTTAATATCCATAGTGGACTCTTTCGCTTTCGTTAAATTTAATAGCTTAGCTATTTAGCACTTAGATGCCGAGAACCATTTTTTTAGAATGGTTCAAAGTGGAGCGAGTCCATTCCATTACTGTTGAAGTCGGGTTGGTGCATGGAATAACCGCAGCAATAATACCCATCGAGTCAGCGATCTTTTCTATACCTTGAGCGCTATTGCTTTCAATAACGCCACAGGTTTTCATATCTTTATATTTATTAAAAACGTAGTCAGAGGCAAAATGGTTTTTAATAACCTTGTCTTCTACAATACCCATCTTGGTTTCTGATACAGCTAACTTAGCTAGGTTAATTCGATTCTTATTTGCAATGGTTGCAACAGCAGCGACTATTCGGTCAACCTCTTCTTGCCGATAGTACTGGTATTGACGGTGCGCTCGGTCTAGTTTTTCATAAAGTTCGTTGAGTTCTGCATCAGTCGTCATTTAGCATCTAGCCTCATGTGTTTTTCCATTAAAGAAAAGATAACACAAAAAGCTATTGCTAGCGATAAAGCAACTGGATGGGAACAATAGTGTTTTTTGCGTGGTCCTAGTGGCGTTCGACTAATATAAAACCGGCATCCTGCCAAGCGCGTTCCCTCCTTAGAATGGCGTTGTTGTATAAACCCTTTTTCACACGCTGTCTTGCTGATTTGCATGTTGCTTTTGCTCGATGGCTCGCTACGCTGCGCTTTACTTACGCAAAAGCAACACGCAAATCACCTTAAGTTGAGCTATCTATGCTGTTCTACTATTTATGCAACAACGCCCTTTTGAAAAGGGGGCTTTGTTTTTCAAAACCTCTGCAGCCTGTTCTCTGCAAACTGCAAACTATAGCCTGTAAACTGCCAAGCACGTCCCCTCCTTAGAATAAGGAGGGTCAGAGTGGATTATAAAATTAAATAACTTCCTTTTAAAAACAGACACCTTTAAATCCCCCGCCTCGCATTCGCGAGGCTGCCCCCTTTGGAAAAGGGGGCTATTTTTTATAAGCTTGTCACTTCTTTTTCTTCTTAGGAGCGATGAGGTCTGTAATACTACCAGTAAACATCTCTGTTGCTAGACCAACACTTTCTGATACCGTTGGATGTGGGTGAATGGTTAAAGCAATATCTTCGGCATCACAGCCCATCTCAATAGCTAAAGCCACTTCAGCAATAAGTTCACCAGCATTAGGTCCGACGATAGCACCACCGATAATCACGCCTGTTTTATTATCAAATAAAACCTTAGTCATACCTTCATCACGACCTTGGGATAATGAGCGTCCACTTGCCATCCATGGGAAAACGCCTTTACCGTAATCGATGCCCTGCTCTTTTGCTTCCTTTTCAGTTAAACCAGCCCATGCAATTTCTGGATCGGTATAGGCAACAGAAGGAATGCATTTAGGGTCGAAGAAGTGTTTTTCACCAGCAATAACTTCGGCAGCAACATGAGCTTCATGAACAGCCTTGTGAGCTAACATGGGGTTGCCAACGATATCGCCGATCGCAAAAACATTATCGACGTTAGTTCGCATTTGTTTATCAACAGCGATAAAGCCACGCTCATCAATGTTAATACCTGCTTTTTCTGCGTCAATCAATTTGCCGTTTGGTACACGGCCAACAGCAACTAATACGCGATCATATTTTTGTGCTTTCTCAGGAGCTTGTTTACCTTCAAAGCTAACGTGAACGCCGTCTTTTTTGGCTTCAACTTTTGTAACTTTGGTTTCAAGCATAAACTCAAAGCCCTTTTTCTGCATACGCTTGTGCAGTGGCATCACAATATCTTTATCTGCAGGTGGAATAATTTGTGGCATAAACTCAACAATAGTGACCTTAGCGCCTAATGCCTTATAAACTGTTCCCATCTCTAGGCCAATGATACCTCCACCAATAATTAGTAAGTTACATGCAGGATCATTAAGCTCTAAGGCACCGGTAGAATCCATAATGCGAGGATCTTCAGGAATAAATGGCAACGCAACTGGACGCGAACCTGCAGCAATAATGGCTTGTTCAAACTGAATTGCCTTGCCGTCAACGTCTAGCTCTGTTTTAGATTTAAACTTACCATAGCCCTTAACAACAGTTACTTTACGTTGCTTAGCAAGTGCCGCTAAACCACCTGTTAAACGGCCAATTACGCTAGTTTTAAAGCCTAACAGTTTCTTCACATCAATCTTAGGTTTGCCAAAGCTAACGCCGTATTCTGCCATCTCTTCAGCTTCGTCGATGACTTTTGCTGCATGGAGTAAAGTTTTTGATGGAATACAACCGACATTTAAGCATACGCCGCCTAAAGTTTCGTTTTGCTCGACGAGTACAGCTTCTTTACCTAGGTCAGCGGCACGAAAAGCTGCGGAATAACCACCCGGACCACTACCTAAGACGACTACTTGAGTTTTAATCACTTCTGACATTGTTTTCTCCTACATTAAAACTTGCTTTTAAAATTTACGCCGCCCTCCTTAGAATAAGGAGGAGCAACCATTAAAACATCACCGAGACAACGTGTGCAGCTGCTTTTGCAAGCTGTGGTGCTACACCAATAAAATGCTTAGGCATCAAATCTCGCGAATAAACTGACACTAGGCGCGTTTTATATTTGTACCACCCAGCGTCTGGTTTAACTGAATGTTCGTTATTCATTACATTAGCACTTGGATTTTGAAAAATTGCTAAATCAATTACTGCGCCATAGACAGGTAATGACTTAACTGCAACAGAGTCATAGTTAGCCTTTTTCAAGGCTAGCTTACCTGCAGGGCTAATCTGCCCCCCATATCCTTGTAATAAAATATCTTGCGCAGCATCACGGCTCATTATGCCAGCACGTAGTAATTTGGTTCGTAAAACATAATCACTACCTCGTTCATTAGGCAAAATCCTAAAACCTCGAGCGTGTAGTTGGCCCTCTAATTGCATCTTGAGCAAGTTAGCAAATTGTTTTTGCTTGCTAGTATTAATCACCTGTACGGTGATTTTACGATCTTTAGCAATAGGTTTGCCTAATGTAATTGCCTGGCTTAGCTGAGTATAAGTGTTACCTTGTCTTACACTTGCTGGAGAAGGCTGCAAAGCACAAGCTGATAGCAGGCTCAACGTTAGTATTCCAATAGTCCAGCAAGAAAGTTTCTTCATAGCTAACCTCATCCTTAAAGTAATAACTGCCTTAAATCACTAAGTACCTTAACTAAATGTGCGCTAAATCTTGCGCCATCAGCACCATCGATAACACGATGATCATAAGAAAGTGATAATGGTAACATCAAGCGTGGTTGAAACTCACTACCTTGCCATTGTGGCTTAATCTGTGATTTAGAGACACCTAAGATAGCAACTTCAGGTGAATTAACAATTGGAGTAAAGGCCGTGCCACCAATGCCACCTAAACTAGAAATAGTAAAGCAACCGCCTTGCATATCATTTGGCATGAGTTTACCTTCTCGTGCTTTTTTGCTTATCGCAATAAGCTCAACTGATAACTCAGTAATTGTTTTTTGATCAACGTCACGAAACACAGGTACGACCAAGCCATTGGGAGTATCAACAGCAACACCAATATGAAAATATTTTTTCATCACCAGATTTTCACCTAAGGCATCTAATGAAGCATTAAACTGCGGATAAGTTTTAAGCGCTGAAACAACGGCTTTCATAATAAACACTAATGGTGTTAAGCGACCTCCAGCTTGCTCAATGGCTTTTTTATTTTCTTGGCGAAAAGCTTCCATGTCGGTGATATCCGCTTCATCAAATTGAGTAACATGTGGTACAGTCACCCAGTTGCGACTCATATTAGCACCAGTTAGCTTTTTAATACGGGTTAATGGTGCTAGTTCAATCTCACCAAACTTAGCGAAATCAACCTTTGGAGCCGGTGCTAAGTTAATGCCTGTGCCACCAGCTGAGGTTTGTTGTAAAGCAGACTTAACAAACTGATGCACATCTTCAGGTAAAATACGACCTTTGCGTCCCGTTGCGGTAATGCGAGATAAATCAACACCTAGCTGATTGGCTAAGCGCCTTACTGCTGGACCAGCATGAACATTGCTACCGTTACTAGCAACAGAGGCCTCTTGTACGGCAGGAGTTGGAGTTGGCTGGGCTGGTGGTATTTCATTTGCTGTTGATGGTTGTGGAGAAACGTTTGCGGTGGTTTCACTTGTTTGTGCTGTGACCAAGGCGATTAAATCGCCCTCTTTTACTTTATCACCGACTTTAACCTTAAGTTCAATAAGCTTGCCAGCAACAGGCGATGGTACATCCATCGTAGCTTTGTCAGATTCTAAGGTTAACAAAGGCGCATCAACTTTAAGTTCGTCACCAGAGCTGACAGCGATCTCAATAATAGTAACTGCCTCTTCGGTACCAATATTAGGCAACTTGACTTCTATTACACCGGTGGCGTTAGTTGGCGCGGTTTGCTCCGACGATTTAGTTTTTTCTATGGGCGCCTCTGGCGTAGCGGCTTTTGCTTGTTCGCCTTCTAATGACAAAATAACTACCCCTTCTGAAACCTTGTCACCAACTTTAACTTGAACTTGCTTTACCACACCAGCTTCAGGGGCAGGGATATCCATGGTTGCTTTATCACTCTCTAAGGTGATTAGGGTATCTTCTGCTGCAACTTTATCACCAGGTTTAACTGCGACTTCGATAACGTCAACGTTCTCAGCGCCGCCAATATCAGGAACTAAAATATCTTTAAACATGCTTTTATCCTTCTTTAAGCGTGTAATGGATTGATACGATCAGGATCAATGCCGTATTTCTTCATAGCCTGGGTTACAACTTTGCTTTCCAGTTCTCCTTGCTCAACGAGTGCACTTAATGTTGCAACAACGATATAATGTCGATCCACCTCGAAGTGGAAACGCAAGTTAGCGCGGGTATCACTACGTCCAAAACCATCAGTACCTAAGCAGTAATAGTTTCCTGGGACAAAGGCGCGAATTTGTTCGGCATAGGCTTTCATCGAATCAGAAGCAGCAATTACAGGGCCTTTAGTTTTAGCAAGGCACTGCTCAACATAACTAGCCTTAACTTTTTTGCCAGGATGTAACAAATTCCAGCGTTGTATTTCCTGACCTTCACGAGTAAGTTCATTAAAGCTAGTTACACTCCAAACGTCAGCAGCAATATCATAGTCTTTTAGCATTTGGGCTGCAGCTTCTGCCTCACGTAAGATAACGCCTGAGCCAAGTAACTGCACTTGATGTTTTGCCTTAGCTGTTGCTTTCTGGAATAAGTACATGCCTTTAAGAATACCCTCCTCGCAACCTGTTGGCATATCAGGGTGGGTGTAAGGCTCATTAGTCACGGTTAAGTAGTAGAAAACCTGCTCATTATCTTGATACATGCGGCGCAAACCATCCTGCATAATGGCTGCGATCTCATAAGAGTAACAAGGATCATAGGTTACACAGCATGGAATAGTATTGGCAATTATAAGGTTATGCCCATCTTGGTGTTGCAAGCCTTCTCCTGCTAAAGTTGTTCTACCTGCTACTGCACCAACTAAAAAGCCGCGAGCACGCATGTCACCAGCAGCCCAGGCCAGATCGCCAATGCGTTGAAAACCAAACATTGAGTAATAAACATAAACAGGAATCATAGGTAGGTCATTAGTGCTATATGAAGTCCCAGCAGCAATCCAGGAACAAAAAGCCCCTGCTTCACTTAATCCTTCTTCAAAGATTTGTCCGTTCTTAGCTTCCTTGTAATACATTACTTGTGCTTTATCGACTGGTTCGTAAAGCTGTCCCACGCAGGAGTAAATTCCAAATTGGCGAAACATGCCTTCCATGCCAAAAGTTCGGCACTCATCAGGAACAATAGGAACAACGTATTTACCAATGGTTTTATCTTTAAGCAAGGTTGATAACACCCGGACGAACGACATGGTGTTAGAAACCTCTCGATCACCACTACCTTTTAGCATTACTGCAAAAGCATCAAGCTTGGGTACGGTAAGTGCTGTTGATTTTTGTCGACGCCAAGGTAACGCACCACCTAAAGTTTGCCGTCGTTCTTGATAGTACTTAACTTCTTCACTTTCTTCTGCTGGACGGTAAAGTGGTTTTTCTTCCAAATGTTCATCTGAAATAGGTACCTTAAAGTAATCACGAAACGTTTTAAGTTGTTCGAGTGAGAGTTTTTTCTGGTTATGTGTGGTGTTAGCAGCTTGTGCCTCACCCAAACCATAACCTTTTACAGTGTGAGCTAAAATCACCACCGGACGATCGGCATTTTGAGCTTTATGATAAGCAGCATAAACTTTTTGAAAGTCATGCCCACCTCGTTTTAAGTTCCAAATTTCATCATCGCTCATATCAGCAACCAGCTCTTTAAGCTCTGGGTAACGACCAAAAAAGTGTTCGCGAATATAGGCACCATCACGAGCACGAAGTAGCTGATAATCCCCATCAACTAATTCACACATTAACTTGTTTAATAGGCCAGATTTGTCTTTAGCAAATAGTTTGTCCCAGCCACGGCCCCACATAACTTTAATCACTTCCCAGCCACTACCGAGGAACACGGATTCTAGTTCGCGAACGATACTGCTGTTGCCACGTACTGGGCCATCTAAACGCTGTAAGTTACAATTCACCACGAAAATTAAGTTATCAAGGTGTTCTTTTGCTGCGATGTGCAAGGCACCATTAGACTCAGGCTCATCCATTTCACCATCACCACAAAAAGCCCAAACTTTACGTTTAGAAGTTGCTTGTAAGCCACGATTTTCTAAGTACTTTAAGAAGCGCGCTTGATAAATTGCTTGAATAGGCCCTAGCCCCATCGAGACAGTTGCAAATTGCCAAAAGTCTGACATTAACCAAGGATGTGGATAGGAAGTTACCCCTTTATTGCCACAAGCTTCTTGGCGGAAATTAGCGACCTGCTCTTCTTTTAAGGAGCCTTCTAGAAAAGCTTGTGCATAAATACCTGGCGAGGCATGGCCTTGATAATAAATTAAATCAGCGCCCTGCTCTGCTTTTGGTCCTCGGAAAAAGTGATTAAAGCCCACAGCATAAAGCACCGCTGAAGAAGCGAATGTGGCTAAATGGCCACCTAGTTCAGGTGCTTTGCTAGTTGCATGCAGGACCATGCAAACTGCATTCCAGCGATGGATAGCAGTTAATTTTTTTTCTAATGCTAAGTTACCGGGATAGGTGGGCTCAGCTTCAACGGGAATTGAGTTTTGATAAGAAAATGAAACAGTCGCTAGGTTGGCTTGAACGCCCGCTTTTTGTGCGGCAGCACTTAATTGATCTAGCACAAAAGCAGCCCGCTCAGTACCTTCGACTTTAATCATCGATTCAAGTGCATCTAACCATTCTTGAGTTTCGGTTGGGTCAATATCTGCTGTCATAATCATACCCCAAAGGAAAGTAAACATTAGCGGCTAGGATACCATTCAATAGCAGGAGGAACCAGGTATAACTGGCTGAATACTCAAGAAATTATCCGGCTAATTGGGCGACCACTCTATTATAATTCATGCCGTTAGAAGCTTTTACAGCTACTACCGTTTTTTCATTTAACAGAGGCTTAATTGCTGCTACCAATGTTGGTTTGTCAGGGCAATGTTGACCTTTTTGCCCAAATGCCTTAGTTGCTGCCTGCGATAAGTCACCAGAGGTAAATAAATATTCAATACCAGCTTGCTGGGCATAATGGCCAATTTCAGCATGAAGCTCTCTCGCTGTCGGTCCGAGCTCTAACATGTCCCCCATTACTAGAATTCGTTGTCCAGGGAATCTGGCTAAAACATCAATGGCTTTACGCATCGAACTCGGGCTGGCGTTATAGCTATCATCAATTATTAGTGCGCCCGCTTGTCCTGGCTTGCATTCTAGGCGACGAGACTCAGGCTTAACCTTTGCTAAGCCTGCTTGAACTGCCTGTAGAGGTATCTTAAGCGCATTTGCGACACCTGCTGCAGCTAGTGCATTAAGCACATTATGCTGTCCAAGTAAGCCTAGTTGAATTTCACACTCTCCTTGTGGAGTAAGCAGTCGAAAGTAACAGCCTTGATTGCTCAAACCAATATTAGCAGCACTAATCTCAGCATTAGCCGATAAACCAAAGCTAATTATCCGTTGCCCAGTTAATAAACCTTGCCAAAAATTAAAGTAGCCATCATCAGCATTTAGTACTGCTATACCTGCCTTTGGTAAAGCCTGTAAGAGCTCACCTTTTGCTTTAGCAATACCTGCAACGCTGCCTAAACCTTCTAGGTGAGTTAGACCAGCGTTGGTAATTACTCCAATAGTTGGTTTTGCCAAATCTGCCAAGTGGGCAATTTCACCGAAATGATTCATCCCCATTTCGATGACAGCGACAGGTGTTAATGAGTTTAGTTGGCTTAATGTAAGTGGTACGCCGATATGATTATTGAAGCTTCTAATTGGCGCAACGACTTGTTCACCATAGTGTTGCTGCAAGATACTCCTTAGCATATTTTTAACGGTGGTCTTTCCGTTACTGCCAGTAACGCCAATGACTGGTAGTTCAAATTGCTCACGCCAATAGCTAGCAAGCTTGGCCAGTGCTTCAATAACGTTGGGTACGATAATTTGCGGCACGTCACAGTCAACAGGTTTGTTAATTAGTAAAGCACTAGCACCATTGAGTACAGCATCATTACAAAACTGTATGCCATCAAAGTTCTCTCCCTGCCAAGTAGCAAATAAATTTCCGGCACTAACTTCACGCGAGTCGATAGCAACTCCCTCGATATTAAAGTCATCACTGTCTATCTTGCACTGCAAGATAGTCTCAATTGTCATTTTGCTTAAGGTGATCATTATATTGGCTCCAAGTAATCAATCATAAGCTGTAAACTCTTGCGACCCATATATTCATTAACGTCAAGTCGATAGGCTGCAAGAACTTGTTTGCAGCGGTAGTTGGGCCATCGTTCTAAATCGGCATTAAATAAAATGGCGTCGAGCATTTTATCATTAAAGCCTAAGGTTAGCTTTAAATGCTTTTCAGCAACTAAGCGTTGATCAACCAAGTTGAAATGGTTAGCAAATATTGGCTCAGGAAATCCTTGCCCCCAGGGGCCGCTTTCACGCAACAGCTGTGCTAGTGACAAAGAAAGGTCTGCTTCGTTTAGTTCTGCATCACAGGTTAAGGTGTTTTCTAAATCCTTCGTTTTTAGCTGTTTAATAACATCTTCTTCTAGAACCTGTTTAAAAAGCTTAAAATCTTGTTTTGCAATAGTTAAGCCAGCAGCCATGGCATGGCCACCGTATTTTTTTAGTAGTTTGGGGTGAGTTAGTGAAATGCGTTCCAAAGCGTCACGAATATGAAAACCGGAAATGGATCGAGCTGAGCCTTTTAGCTCACCTTCATTGCCAGCAGCAAAGATTATGCTAGGACGATGGTAGTGATCTTTTATGCGTGAAGCTAAAATGCCAATAACGCCTTGATGCCAAGTTGAGTTATATAGGCAGATAGCATGTTGTTTTTTTAGTTGCGGTGGTAGTTTCTGTAAATCAGTAAAAGCTTGCTGTTTCATCTTAGCTTCAATAACACGGCGTTCAGAATTAATGCGGTCAAGCTCAGCAGCTAAACGCATAGCATTGGCTTCATCATCCGTTAGTAAACACTCGACACCTATTGACATATCTTCCAGACGCCCTGCTGCATTAAGCCTCGGTGCGACAGCAAATCCTAAATCAGCAGCTACGAGCCGTGGTAGTTGGCGTTTGCCTAAGCGCAATAAAGCTTTAATACCGGGTATACAATGCCCAGAACGAATTCGTTGTAGCCCATTAAAAACTAAAGCACGATTATTTTTATCCAGTGGTACGACATCAGCAACTGTGCCAAGGGCAACTAAATCTAATAATTGAGCTAAATTAAACTCTGGCAATTGTTGCTTAGCAAACCAGTCCTGCTCCCTTAGGTGGGCACGAAGTGCGATCATGACATAGAAGACTACTCCGCAGCCTGCCAAACATTTACTGGGAAAATTGTCGCCAGGTTGATTAGGGTTTACGATTGCACAAGCGTTCGGTAGTTGTTCTGCAGCTAGGTGATGGTCAGTAATAATTACATCCATACCTAGCTCGTTGGCTAAATTAACACCCTCAAAACTGACAATGCCATTATCAACTGTGATTAATAGGTCTGGGTTTTTGGTTTTTGCTAGCTGGACAATTTCTTCGGAAAGCCCATAACCATATTCAAAGCGGTTAGGAACTAAGTAGCTAACTTGCTTAGCACCAAGCCCCCTTAAAGCACGAACAGCGATTGCGGTACTTGTTGCACCATCAGTATCATAGTCACCGATTACCATGATGTGTTGTTGTTGGGCTAGTGCCTGGTATAAACGCGCTACGGCCCGGCCGATTCCTTGTAGTGTTTGGAAAGGATGAAGATTGTTTAACGTTTTTTCTAGTTCACTGTCTTGTGTAACACCGCGAGTTAAATAAATACGGTTAAGTAATGGGTGATCGACTAGCTTAATATCGCTTAGATCATTTTTTAGTTCTCGATAAACAATAGAGCGTTTCATGTTTGTAAACCTATATTTTTAAAATCCCCCGCCTCGCTTCGCGAGCTGCCCCTTTGAATCAAGGCGTTGCTGCATAAGTCCTTTCACACTTTGTCTTGCTGATTTGTGTGTTACTTTTGCTCCATGGCTCGCTACGCTGCGCTTTACTTACGCAAAAGCAACACACAAATCAGTTTAAGTCGAGCTAGCTAGTTTGTTCTGCTATTTATGCAACAATGCCTTCAAAAAAGGAGGCTATTTTTATAAAGCTTCATAACTGCTACCAAGCTTTCGTAGCACGTCCCCTCCTTAGAAGGGTGCTGCCTCTATATAATGTAGGCTATATTGCTGCTGGCACGCCAAAATCATTGACCTTCTCCCAAAACTGATCCCATCTGCCTTTAGTCTTTACTAGTGTTCTCAAGCATAAAACGATTTTCATTCCCTTGTCTTTCGAGCGCATTCCTGATCCGCCTAATCTTTGTTTAACAATTGTTTTACATGCTGCTTCAGTGACGCCAGAGCCAATTGGTGCATTCTGCTTAATCAAATTATGATACGACATTCGCTTTTCTTTAATATTATTTTCAAAATACGTAATTGTTCCTTCTAGCTTTTCTCTAAGCGATTTATTCAGTTTTTTATTTAGATGCTCTTTAAGCTCAGCAAGTATTCTACCTGCCGCACCTTTCTTGTGCTTTAAGTCATGACATCTCTCTTCGAGCCAAACATCACGCTCATCTCTTTCAGATTTTTTGGTAAATACTGCCTTTGATGCTTCGCCGAGATATTCAGTTGCATGCCAAAAATCTAAAATTTGCGTATCAGTATGTTTTTTTAGAAATGGCCAATTATTTTTTGCTCCATCAGCAACGCCAATTGTTTTAGCATCAGGGTAATATTTCTTTTTCAGCTTTATTTCCTTTTCAAGCCTATTAAAGAATTCATCTTTTCCATATTCTGGTGATGCTGCAACGTAGGTTGTGTGCAGGCGTGCACCATGCTTATCATACATGGAAATAGTTCCAACCATGCTCTCTCTATAACCATCATCAACGGTGAGAACATATGCACCATCTAAGCTAATACTTAGCATCTCAATGCCTGCATCAAGCTTTGGCTCTTCATATTCCCACTCAGCCTCTTTGGCTTGTGCAATACCGCCAACAAAATCAGTTGCCCGTTGCAAGTATGAATGTGAGATTTTACGGTTATGATTGACCTTGAGATCATCAATAACACTAGGAGCAGGTAAGTTTGAGTATTTATGTGAGATTATTTTTGCAAATCGCGGTGTTGATCCTTGGATAATTCTAGCCTTATCTTCTAAAGGACAAAAGATCTTCCCGCCTTTAGAGGTTTGATAAACATAACGCTTAACTCGAGCAACTCCATAAGGCGTTTGGTAATTTGCTTCATCTCTACTTCGTGCTGTTAGCTTTATTTTTCCAACATGGATAGGAGAGCCATCTGCATCAAACTTACTTAAAGCTTTTTCAGTGGCTAATGTTCCAACCTCATTAAGGCCGTCAAGAATTGCATCCTCACATTCAAGCATGGATCCTTTTAGTGGAAGCTTGAGCTCAATAGTTAATTCATTATTTTCATCAGAGAGAATTCTAGCTAACATCCAAACACCATCCGTAATCAAGTTAAAGTGTATATTATGCTATATTTTCTACATTATATAAAGGCAGCACCCCTCCTTAGAATAAGGAGTGACAGGGTGGATTATAAAAATAATCAACTTCCTTTTATAAAACCAATTACCTTTAAATCCCCCGCTCGTTTCGCGAGCCGCCCCCTTTAAATCAAAGGGGGCCATTGTTTTTTGAAAACCACCTGCTGCTTTTTGTCTGCCGTCCGCTGTCTACTGACCTCTGATAAATAAAACCCCATCAATAGATGGGGTATTCTTTGTAATATTAAATCAAATTCGAGCTTAACTACTTGCTAGCTGGCAGTCTAGCAATTTTCGGTTATAACGACCAACTAAAATAACAGAAACATAAGTAGAGACTATCCAGGTAGCAAATAGAATATCCCAGGCGCCAGCAACAGATATGCTAATGGAGGCAGAGATTACGACAAGAAAAAGAACTAGCAAAATAAGAGAAGCTTTCCAGCTGGCATAAAGAGTACCTAATGGGCCAAGTAATAATGATAAAATAAAGGCAGCAAAAACACTTTTGTAAGGTAAAGTAACAATCCTTTCATTGCTCATAACTATTTCTCCCCGTTCTATTTAATAAAATGCTCAATCGCAGTTATGGCTTGCTTAATACGCTGCTCATTTTCAACTAACGCAAATCGTACAAAGTCATTGCCGTACTCACCATAACTAATTCCTGGTGAAACAACAACACCACTTTCAAGTAGTAATAGTTTGGCAAATTCCAGTGAACCCAAATGGCGAAACTGTTCTGGCAATTTAGCCCAAACGAATGGAGTTGCTTCGGGCAAGCTAACATGCCAGCCTATTGAATTCAAGCCTGAACAGAGACAATCCCGACGTTAACGATAGCGTTGGCGATTTTCTTTAACACAATCTTGTGGTCCAGTTAATGCTGCAATAGCAGCCTGCTGTATTGGCCAAAAAATACCAAAGTCTAAAAATGTTTTTACCTCTTTTAATGCATGAATTAGTTTGGCATTTCCACATAAGAAGCCAACTCGCCAGCCAGTTAAGTTATAGCTTTTAGTGAGAGAAAACACTTCAACCGCAACATCTTTTGCTCCTTCAGCTTGCAATAAGGAGGGTGCGCGCTTTTTGCCAAAGGAATAGTCAGCATAAATAAAGTCGTTCACAATAACTAAGCCATATTGTTTAGCTAAAGCAACTAGGCGATTGAGGAAATTAAGTGTAACCATCTTACCAGATGGGTTAGAAGGAAAGTTCACCATTAAAACTTTTGGTTTTGGCCAGGATTCATTGATTGATGTTTCTAATGCTTCTAGGAAATTGACTTCTTCCATCCAAGGGACATAGCGAATATCAGCACCGGCCAATAAAAAACTAAAAGCATGCAAAGGATAAGATGGATTAGGGACTAAAACCACATCGCCTTGATTTAAAATAGATAAAGCTAAGTGAGCCAAACCTTCTTTGGCGCCAACGGTGGTTACTACTTCTGTGTTAGGGTCCAGCTCTACAGTGAAGTTTTTTTGGTACCAGTTGCACATAGCTTCTCGTAAAGCTAATACGCCTTGTGATGAGGCCGTGTAGGCTTGAGTATGATTACTATCGATTGCTGCTTTTAAGGCTTTTGCGACATGAGGCGGCGGTGGTACGTCTGGATTCGCTACACTAAAGTCAAAGAGTGGCTTTGCTTTGTTTTTTAGGTCTAGTTTTAATTCATCAAGCGAATAAGATAGATACGGCGGCAGTTGCCGAATTTTAAGTGTTTCCATACACAATCCCCCCCTGCTTCATGTTAGACTATGACTTGATTTGAGCAACATTTCAACTATTGGAAATTAAGTGTTATGAAACTTTCTCCGGATAATCCAACTGGCCAGTACAAAGTTACTCGTTGTAGCAATGATACTGTTGAGGTTAGTGGTAATATTTATAAAGGTAATAATATTATTATTGGTAAGGACTTGTTACTTGTTGATCAACTGGGGAGCACTGCCGAGCTAACAGATGAGAAGGAATGGAAGCTACTTTGGCAACAACAACCAGAAATCGTTATTATTGGCACTACTCAGCCAATTGCAGTACTTGCTAATAAGTTGCAACCCCTTTTTTATTCTCGTGGTATCGGTTTGGAGATTATGTCTAGTCCGGCGGCTTGTCGTACTTTGACAGTTTTATTAGCTGAACATCGTCATGTCTTCGCGGCATTATTTCTAAAATAACTAGTTAGCCCTGAAAAACTATTTAAGTAGTTGATAGATAAAAAAATCAAGTGTCTCTTCGGGAGGAAATTTCTCAGGAAAGGGCTAACTACAACAAAAAATCCCAGATTTTTTGTTGAGTTGAATCTGAAAAAAGTCAGATTTGCTCGTTAGCAAGGCGGGCCGAGAACCGTAACGGAACGTACATAAAAGTACTTGAGTAACGGAAGCGCAGGCCCAACGCAGCTAACGGGCAAAGATGGCGTTTTTCAGGTTTAACTAACTAAGTTACCCATAGCCGGGCAGTGATAACCTGATTACCAGTTACCTGGTTTACTTCAATGTGATAATTATTAATGCTCAAACAAACTGGTCCATCAGGGATTGCTTCTAACTGCTCAACAAGCAGCCCGCTGAGTGTTTTTGGCCCCGATTCTGGTAACTGCCAAGCTAATAATTTATTAAGCTCGCGCACATTAACTTCCCCTTTCACTATATAGCTGCCATCTTTTTGTGCACTGATAAGCTGCTGAGCTGAGGCAATTTTATTATCAAGTTCTCCAACGATTTCTTCTAAAATATCCTCAACAGTAACCAACCCCAAGATATCACCGTATTCGTCAACTACTAAAGCAAAACGTACTTTATGGATTCTAAAGTTTTCTAACTGAGTGTGTAGAGGTGTGCTCTCTGGAATATAGTAGGGTTCTTTAGCATTTTTTATCATGCTTTGTTTAGTGAGACGGTTGCGACTTAATAGGCGTACGCCATCACGTAAATGGAATATTCCAATGACTTTTTCAATACTACCGTAATAAATTGGTATGCGTGCATGCGGACTTTTAACTAAGCGTTTAAGTATATCTTCCCAGCGCAGATTTAAATCTATTCCATAAATATCTTTGCGTGGCAGCATAACATCATCAACAGTAACACGCTCGAGATCTAATACTCCCAATAACATATCCTTATGGACTTCAGTTTCTTCATCTGCATCCATTGATTCGTGCACGATTGTTTTTAACTCTTCTTTATTAAGACTTTCAGTTAGACGTTTTTTATTAACATTTACTCGACATAGCCCTAGTAAACCATTTGCAATACTGTTAGATAACCACACAATGGGATAAAGTAATTTAAGTAGCAACCATAAAGGGTAGGAAACAACAAAACTTAGTCGTTCTGGATAAATAGCTGCAAAGGTTTTAGGGGTAACTTCAGCAAAAATTAAGATAACTAGTGTTAGTAGGATGGTTGCTATCAATACGCCAGTATCACCAAATAAGTGCACAGCTAAAACTGTTGCTAAGGCTGAAGCGAGAATATTTGCAAAAGTATTACCGATTAAAATAACCCCCAATAGTCTATCAGGACGCTCAAGTAGCCTTTGGGTAAGTTGGGCAGTACGATTACCCTCTCTGGCTTTATGTCTTAATCGATAACGATTTAATGACATCATTGCCGTTTCTGAACTAGAAAAAAATGCTGATAATAAGACCAGCGCGACTAAGGCTACTAATAAGCTAAGCTCGGCCAACTCCTCTCCCCTTTAACCTGAAATATTGTCTTTTTATATCATTTAATAGCTTTATTGACTATAAAAGGAAGCCCTCAGTATATTCCAATCGTAAGATGAGCCTGAAGCAGCATCTGAACAGATGTCACCATGATGGTCCATCGGTTAGTCTTCAGTGCTGATAGTATCAGCTATTTGCTCTTTTGTTATTTTCTCAAATAACGTCTTCTTTGCTTCCTGCATCTTTTGTGCAGATTCATGATCAGTCAGAGAATACGCTAATTTATCTAGTCGTTCAAAGGTTTCATTTTCCTTTAAATACTGCTTAGCATTTTCAATTGATTTGAACTTTTCGTAAGGAGTCATAATGGCCTCGTAAGGGTAAAGTTTAGTTTGCTTACCCTTGCTATTAATGCTGGTTACAGGGAAGTAACAGGGTCTGTGAAAATTAATATAGTCGTTAAAATGCTGGTTATAGAATTCATTAATTTGCGGGGCAAAACGTTGTTGAATATGTATGTAGCCAAAATGCTTTCTAACAACCGAGCCATTTTTACTTTCCACCAAACCGTTGTCATTACTATGCCTTGGCCTCGATTTAGTGAGTTCAATAAATAACTTTTGCAATAGTTTAGCTACATGCTGATTAATGTACTCTGAGCCATTATCAGCATGTAGGCCTAACACTTTAAATGGAAAGGTATCGATTATTTGCTCTAAGACAGGGATTAAGTAAGCCTCACTAATTTTTTCAACAGCGCAGACTACTTCCATCTGTGTCACCTCGTCAACAGCATTAATATGATAAACACCCTTGATTTTATCCATATCTCCTTGGTGCACTGTATCAATACGTATAAAGCCAGGCCTACCCTCTGGAGTTGGTTTTCGCCTTTCACCAATAGAAACCTGCGTTGCTTTAGTTTTATTAAAGTGTCGCCGTTTGCGCTGGTAGGTTTCAGTTTGTCGAAGATTGTAAAGATGAGAGACTGAGATAAAAGCAAGACGCGCATAACGCTTATCTCCAAACAAATGAAAGGCTCTCTCGCAAAGTTTTTTTGTGGTAGGCCCGCTAAGCGTTTGATGAACCTGATCCGTTTCAGCTAACAACCAAGTATCCTCATGCGTATAGATTAAGCTAAACTTATTTCTAGGTGATCGTTGCTTAACAACAACTTTTCCTGACTTTTGATACTGAGCAATTAGCCTAGTAATTTGTGAACGTGAGTAACCAGTCATTCGTTGCAGGTAATCACGAATCAATCCTTTGTCCTTTTTGCACATACCGCAATAAGCAAATTTTTTTAAAGTGTTCGTAACCCATAGGTAAGATTCTGCTCGTGATGTAGCTTCAAAGGTAAGCTGGGTTGATGAGGATAGAAATTGCTCAATCTGGGCAAGTGTGTTTAATTCTATGTCGTTCATATTGATATTCATCCATATAGGATGAACGATCACGCAACAACTTCAGGCCCACTTTGCATTGGAAAGTGGGGGCTATTTCAGGCTCATCTTGCATTGGAAGAGACTCCCTCTTTGAAATAACGCCAAACTTCGTTAAAATCGGCCTCTATTTGACAACCATTAGGTAAAAGTTCTCATGTTTAGTAATTTAAGTGCTCGTCTGCAAAAAACGGTCAAAAATCTAACGGGTCGAGGCCGGCTTACGGAAGAAAACATCAAAGAGGCACTGCGAGAGGTCCGCATAGCCTTGCTAGAGGCCGACGTGGCTTTACCTGTTGTTAAAGACTTTATTAAACAAGTGCAAGAAGCTGCCATTGGCCAAGACGTGATGCATAGCCTAACGCCAGGGCAAGCCTTAATTAAGGTAGTTAATGACGAACTTGTTAAATTAATCGGTGAAGCCTGCGAAGAGCTTGATCTTAACACGACGCCTCCTGCCATTATCCTTATGGCTGGTTTACAAGGTTCAGGTAAGACAACTACGACAGCAAAGTTAGCCCGTTTATTAAAAGAGCGCCAAGAGAAACGTGTTTTAGTTGCGAGTGCCGATATTTATCGACCTGCAGCAATTGAACAATTAGCTACTTTAGCTAACCAATTAGAGTTGCTGCACTGCCCTAGCCAGGCAAACGAAAATCCGATAGTGATTGCTAAGCGCGCTATCGATCAAGCTAAACGTGAGCAAGCTGATGTAGTGATTATTGATACTGCTGGGCGTTTGCATATTGATGATGAAATGATGGCTGAAATTAAACAGATCCATCAAGCCATTAATCCTGTTGAGACTTTGTTTGTTGTTGATAGCATGACAGGACAAGATGCAGCTAATAGCGCCAAAGCCTTTAATGATGCTTTGCCATTGACAGGAGTAGTACTCACTAAAACTGATGGTGATGCCCGTGGTGGTGCGGCTCTTTCTGTTAAATATATTACAGGCAAGCCTATTAAGTTTATTGGTACTGGTGAAAAAACTGACGCTATTGAACCATTCCATCCTGACCGAATTGTGTCACGTATCCTAGGGATGGGTGATATGCTATCGCTTATTGAGGAAGCTGAGCAAAAAGTTGATCGTAAAAAAGCAGAAAAAGTCGTCAAAAAAATCAAAAAGGGCAAAACTTTTGATCTTCAAGACTTTCTTGAGCAACTAGAGCAAATGAATAAAATGGGGGGCATGGCCTCTTTACTTGGTAAGTTACCTGGCATTCCAAATGTCTCACCAGAAGTTATTAAAGAGCAATTACAAGATAAGAAGTTTGCTCAAATGAAAGCAATTATTCAATCCATGACACAGCAAGAGCGTCGATTTCCAGCGATTATCAATGGTTCTCGTAAAAAACGTATTGCCAAAGGTTCTGGTGCACAAGTGCAAGATATTAATAAGTTAGTTAAGCAGTTTACCCAGATGCAAAAAATGATGAAAAAGCTTTCTAAAAAAGGTGGCATGAAAGGTATGATGAGACAAATGCAAGGCATGATGCCTCCAGGTGGTGGTGGCGGTTTTCCGGGTGGTGGTGGAGGCTTACCGTTTTAACTCAGAGCCTGTTTACAAAATGTAGGTCGGACCTGAACTGGCATTAGTTAGGTCTTAATGTTCTTCATAAAGATTGTGCCAGTAAAGGCCGACACGAAGTGCGAGTACGGTTTAATGTCGGCCCGCGCTACGCTTGGGACCGACCTACCGTGCTAAGCGGTTTACCTGAGTAAGGACCTTGCGAGGATCTTTATCACATATCGCCTTAATGAATTGAGGGCAGTCTTGTATTTAAGCTTCTTGCATACCTGTAGCCAAGTAAAGCTCTTTATAGCCAAGTTCATTGAGCTTCCTTGCTAGCTCAATTCCACTATCCTGACCTAAGTTAACATCAATATAAACTTTAGCTTGTTGATAAAATCCGGCAGCGGTTAGTAGTTCCTGTGCTGAAGAAAAAGTTATAAGCTTTAATCCATGTTGTTCAAATTGCATTTCCCATAAACGACGAATAACTTCTTCATCATCGACTAGTAAGTAATCAGCTTGTTTAGGAAGGATGCGGAGCTCAATATGGTCAATTAATCGTTTAGGCAGCAGTTTAACCTCTTGTTGAGTTAATTTCTTAATAAACGCTTGGTCTCTCCATAAAATCGTTGATATTGGTGCTCTATTGTTTAACTGGTGTGCAGTAATCCAGTCCAAGCCATTTTGTTGATCATGATTAAATTGGTAATCAATAATAAAAGCCCATACTTCAGTTTGAGCGTTAGCTACATCTCTATCAACCTCTTTTAGGCTGAAATAGGTTTTAATGTTGATTTGCTGTTTACTAAACTTTTTTTGCCAGTGAGTTAAAATACTTTGTTCATCATCTACAATAGCTATAGTTTGGTCTTCTACAAGTCAGGCCGGCTTCGCCGGCAACTTTCTAAGCCTCTAAGAGTTTAGTCTTTACAAAGCCACGAGTATTATTAAGTCTCAAACTAGTCAAACCTGCCCATGGAATAATAACGAATAAAAATAACACACCTGCTATAGAAATTGCTTCAGGTAGCTGAGCAATAACTCACCTACTATACGCGCTTCTCATTTTACTCTAAGAATAATGAAACGCTTTAGTATCAAACAAATCTTGGTAACCAATCAGAACTGGTGGAACTTTCACACCAAGTACAAAGATAAAATCAGAGAAGCTATTGTCATTGGCATTGTTAAGCTGCTTAGCTGCAAACATCCTATGCGTGGCCATAAAGAGTATCATTGCAGTAATCCAAACTGTTCACACGTCAAATACATCCGCCATACCTGCAAAGCTAAAAGCTGTTCATCGTGTGGTAAAAAAGCCACAGAAGTATGGATACAACAACAAATGGCAATCTTACCCAACACTGCATGGCAACACATCACATTCACCATGCCCTCTACTCTTTGGGACTGCTTTTGGACAAACAGAGAGCTTCTTAATTTACTCCCACCATTAGCAGCAAAGGTGTTACTCAAGCTTGCTAAAAACAAGAGGGTTAAACCCGGTGTATTTATCGCGCTTCACACCTTTGGCAGAGATCTAAAGCGCAATGTGCATCTTCATGCGTCAATCACTCTGGGTGGTATCAACAAAGAGATAGAGCGTTATTTTGTCTGTAAAAACCAACTTCAGTACTTAGAAAAACCTTTAAAATTCTAAATGGCACTCTATTGTACCTGGATAGAGCGTTATTTTGTCTGTAAAAACCAACTTCAGTACTTAGAAAAACCTTTAAAATTCTAAATGGCACTCTATTGTACCTGTCTCATCGCATAATATCTTAAATTAATTATGCTAATCAATCTAAAAAATTATTTATACCTCAAATTTTTCTCCTCTCAAAATAAATTATTAACTTTTAGGTAATAGCAATTATATCTCGTTAATAAGAACAACAATGATTTATCCTAAAACCCTATGAAGCCTTATTATTCACTTCAACTTAAGTATCTAGGTGATCCGCTCCACTGGTCATCAATTTCCACTAAAACAGCTGATACGAGCCTTAGGCACGATTCAGTATTAGGGAAAATTCCAACTGTATGCGTCCTTCTTTTTACCTCTCTGTTTACGCGCTCAGCTATGTTACTGGTTCTTAATCTTTTTTGATGCGGCCTGTCAAAGTTCATCACTACTAAGCCCTCCGGTATATTCACTTCCAACCAAGAAGAAAGCTCTGGTGCTGTTTGCTGATATTTATCTACCGCCATAGCCAATAGTCTTTCCGACTCATGAATGTTTGAGGCATTAAATATAGCTGTAATCTCCTCAGCTACTGGTTCCTTCATTGAGCGCTTTGGTATGTGAGCCTGAGCATTTTGCTGCAAATGAAATTGGCAGCGTTGCCAAGGAACACTGGGGAACACAGCTCTTCTAGCGGCTTTTAGGCCAGTATGAGCGTCGCTAGTAATCAACTCAATACCATGTATACCTCGCTCAACCAACTGCTGAAGAAAATCACGCCAATGTACCTCAGCCTCTGATAACGCAACAGAAACACCTAGCACTGTTCTCTTGCCGGTTGATTCATCAAAGCCATAGGCTATCAATACCGCACAGTCTTGTACTGTGCCGCTAGTGCGCACCTTCTCATAACGTGCATCTAGCCAAAGATATTTTATCTTTCCTAACGGCTTATTTCGCCATTTCTTTAAATCTTCATCCAACAATTTAGCGCAACGGCTTACCTCTGTGCTTGAAATATCTGTTCCACAGAGTTGCTTTAGCACCTTTTCAACTTTGCGCGTGGAAACCCCATGCACATACATTTCAGCGACAGCCAGCTTAAGTGCTCTATCAGAGCGTACACCTCGCTCTAAGACTGATGGATAGAAGGCTTCATTGGAGTCTCTAACCTGCGGTATCTGTAGCTCAAGCTGACCTTGACCTGTGTTAATTAACCTTGGTTTAAAGCCGTTCGCATATCCGTTTCTATCGCCAGTTCGCTCATAAGGACTGGCATTTAAATGGCGCTCCCTTTCTATTAACATAGCCTCATTCATCAACCTGGAGACAAGCTTAGGTAAAGCTTCAAACCCCTCCATCGCTAAAACATGTATGGCTTCTTCGATTAAGTTCTCATTTTTATAGCAGTTCATTGTCATTCCTCTTTTTTGGTTAAGTTTACCTTAAAAGGAATTTCTAATCTGACTGAGTCGCCTGCTTATTTTCAGCAAGTCAATGGAATTTACAGAAAGGATGGCGCACTAGCTGTACCTGTCTCATCGCATAATATCTTAAATTAATTATGCTAATCAATCTAAAAAATTATTTATACCTCAAATTTTTCTCCTCTCAAAATAAATTATTAACTTTTAGGTAATAGCAATTATATCTCGTTAATAAGAACAAGAATGATCTATCCTAAAACCCTATGAAGCCTTATTATTCACTTCAACTTAAGTATCTAGGTGATCCGCTCCACTGGTCATCAATTTCCACTAAAACAGCTGATACGAGCCTTAGGCACGATTCAGTATTAGGGAAAATTCCAACTGTATGCGTCCTTCTTTTTACCTCTCTGTTTACGCGCTCAGCTATGTTACTGGTTCTTAATCTTTTTTGATGCGGCCTGTCAAAGTTCATCACTACTAAGCCCTCCGGTATATTCACTTCCAACCAAGAAGAAAGCTCTGGTGCTGTTTGCTGATATTTATCTACCGCCATAGCCAATAGTCTTTCCGACTCATGAATGTTTGAGGCATTAAATATAGCTGTAATCTCCTCAGCTACTGGTTCCTTCATTGAGCGCTTTGGTATGTGAGCCTGAGCATTTTGCTGCAAATGAAATTGGCAGCGTTGCCAAGGAACACTGGGGAACACAGCTCTTCTAGCGGCTTTTAGGCCAGTATGAGCGTCGCTAGTAATCAACTCAATACCATGTATACCTCGCTCAACCAACTGCTGAAGAAAATCACGCCAATGTACCTCAGCCTCTGATAACGCAACAGAAACACCTAGCACTGTTCTCTTGCCGGTTGATTCATCAAAGCCATAGGCTATCAATACCGCACAGTCTTGTACTGTGCCGCTAGTGCGCACATTCTCATAACGTGCATCTAGCCAAAGATATTTTATCTTTCCTAACGGCTTATTTCGCCATTTCTTTAAATCTTCATCCAACAATTTAGCGCAACGGCTTACCTCTGTGCTTGAAATATCTGTTCCACAGAGTTGCTTTAGCACCTTTTCAACTTTGCGCGTGGAAACCCCATGCACATACATTTCAGCGACAGCCAGCTTAAGTGCTCTATCAGAGCGTACACCTCGCTCTAAGACTGATGGATAGAAGGCTTCATTGGAGTCTCTAACCTGCGGTATCTGTAGCTCAAGCTGACCTTGACCTGTGTTAATTAACCTTGGTTTAAAGCCGTTCGCATATCCGTTTCTATCGCCAGTTCGCTCATAAGGACTGGCATTTAAATGGCGCTCCCTTTCTATTAACATAGCCTCATTCATCAACCTGGAGACAAGCTTAGGTAAAGCTTCAAACCCCTCCATCGCTAAAACATGTATGGCTTCTTCGATTAAGTTCTCATTTTTATAGCAGCTCATTGTCATTCCTCTTTTTTGGTTAAGTTTACCTTAAAAGGAATTTCTAATCTGACTGAGTCGCCTGCTTATTTTCAGCAAGTCAATGGAATTTACAGAAAGGATGGCGCACTAGCAACAAAGAGTTAACACAATGGAAAAGCCTCTACTTCCATCAACCTACACTAATGTCCATGTGGCGTTATGAGGTCATTAACCTTTTTAGAAACCACCACCAGGACAAAGGGCTTATTCTGCCAAATCAGTTAGCCTCTACACTGAACCACACTTTCAACTTTAATCAACTGCTTGATCAGCTTTACCAAAAACGATGGGTAGTACATTGCGCAAAGCCCTCAAAGAATCACAAACAAAACGTTAAATACTTAGGTCGATACACCAAACGTCCTCCTATTGCTGAGTCAAAAATTAAAAACTTTGATGGGAGCAGCCTCAGTTTTAATTATCTTGATCACGTCTCTAAAACCTACAAGCAATTTAAATTAACCGCGGAAGAGTTTATTGCTCGATTTATTCAACACATTCCTGATGTTGGCTTTCGTATGGTGCGTTATTATGGGTTTCTTGCTAACCGGGTGCGAGGTGAGATGCTACCCAAAGTCAGACTCCTATTAGGTGAAACTGATCCAAACACACCCCAGGTCAATTACCGCACCTTAATGCAAAATAATTTTAACATTGACCCCTATGAATGTGTTCTATGCGGTAGCCAAATGTTTTTAGCTAACTGCTGGTATAGACAACCTAACCGTTACAAATTGCTATCAAAGCATCGTGAACTCGCCTTACTGAAAAAAATCTAATAACTTCCTAGGGGGGTAGTCCGTCCAAAACAACAAATAACAGCTAGTTTTGGCTATTGTTTGTCATAACTAACCCTGCCCCACCACTAAATCGATTTTATAAAAAATACCTGTGCTAAAATTACTCATTTTAATTGGTGGTATTTTTACCAATTGACACATTGAAATTCCTTAATATCAAGAGTAAGTTTATTGGAAAACCATGACGGCTGTTTCACTAAAGGAATGAAAAATGCAATTTTGGTAAACTTTCCAAGCTCTGATTGAAGTGTATAACGCCAATTCCATTCATCTACTTTTTTTAAGGCGTAGGTAAGTCCAAGTCCTGTGCCTCCTTGTTTGCCTAGGGTTACACCTGCCTGCTTAATTTTCTCTATTGCAGATGAGTCAATGCCCTTGCCATTATCTTTGATCGTTAAGCGTAAGCGATCCAGCAAGTACACCCTAGTCAACTAGTTAAATTCATGTGACTGTATGCTCCCGCAAATAGTAACAAGGAGCTTACGGTATGTCAGCAACAAATCCTGAAAATGAAAATGCTACTTACACAGATGCTTATTGGGAAAAACACCTTTCCGACTTTAAGCAAAGCAAGTTAACCAAAGCGAAATACTGCCGAGAGAATAACGTACCTTACACGCAGTTTCTCTATCGCTTGAGAAGAGAACAGCAAAAAACGCTAGCAAAGGTTGTTTGCGTGTCTGAGCAGCCAGCACAACCAGTGGCTGTCATGCAGGTCAACTCACACATACAGATTAGCTTTTATGACCAGGATAGCTTAGCGTCTTTGATTCAGAGGCTTTGCTAATGTTTCAGAACTGGAAAACACCGATCTGGTTTTATCGTACCCCTGTGGACTTTAGAAAACAGATTGATGGCCTAGTAATGCTGATTGCCGATCATCTCTCAATGACCCCAAGCTCAGGCCAGCTATTTCTTTTTCGTAACAGGCAGCGCGATAAAATAAAATTACTTTGGTACGACCAAAATGGTTTTTGGCTTTGCTACAAACGATTAGAAAAAGGTAAGCTGAAGTTCCCTAGCGAAGCAGATGAGACTATCGAGTTGACCCAAGATCAGTTAAGCTGGTTATTGTCAGGTTTAAACTGGATGAAGCAAAAGATAGAGCGTTATTTTGTCTGTAAAAACCAACTTCAGTACTTAGAAAAACCTTTAAAATTCTAAATGGCACTCTATTGTACCTGTCTCATCGCATAATATCTTAAATTAATTATGCTAATCAATCTAAAAAATTATTTATACCTCAAATTTTTCTCCTCTCAAAATAAATTATTAACTTTTAGGTAATAGCAATTATATCTCGTTAATAAGAACAAGAATGATCTATCCTAAAACAGGTGCTGCCTCTATATAATGTAGTCTATATTGCTGCTGGCACGCCAAAATCATTGACCTTCTCCCAAAACTGATCCCATCTGCCTTTAGTCTTTACTAGTGTTCTCAAGCATAAAACGATTTTCATTCCCTTGTCTTTCCAGCGCATTCCTGATCCGCCTAATCTTTGTTTAACAATTGTTTTACATGCTGCTTCAGTGACGCCAGAGCCAATTGGTGCATTCTGCTTAATCAAATTATGATACGACATTCGCTTTTCTTTAATATTATTTTCAAAATACGTAATTGTTCCTTCTAGCTTTTCTCTAAGCGATTTATTCAGTTTTTTATTTAGATGCTCTTTAAGCTCAGCAAGTATTCTACCTGCCGCACCTTTCTTGTGCTTTAAGTCATGACATCTCTCTTCGAGCCAAACATCACGCTCATCTCTTTCAGATTTTTTGGTAAATACTGCCTTTGATGCTTCGCCGAGATATTCAGTTGCATGCCAAAAATCTAAAATTTGCGTATCAGTATGTTTTTTTAGAAATGGCCAATTATTTTTTGCTCCATCAGCAACGCCAATTGTTTTAGCATCAGGGTAATATTTCTTTTTCAGCTTTATTTCCTTTTCAAGCCTATTAAAGAATTCATCTTTTCCATATTCTGGTGATGCTGCAACGTAGGTTGTGTGCAGGCGTGCACCATGCTTATCATACATGGAAATAGTTCCAACCATGCTCTCTCTATAACCATCATCAACGGTGAGAACATATGCACCATCTAAGCTAATACTTAGCATCTCAATGCCTGCATCAAGCTTTGGCTCTTCATATTCCCACTCAGCCTCTTTGGCTTGTGCAATACCGCCAACAAAATCAGTTGCCCGTTGCAAGTATGAATGTGAGATTTTACGGTTATGATTGACCTTGAGATCATCAATAACACTAGGAGCAGGTAAGTTTGAGTATTTATGTGAGATTATTTTTGCAAATCGCGGTGTTGATCCTTGGATAATTCTAGCCTTATCTTCTAAAGGACAAAAGATCTTCCCGCCTTTAGAGGTTTGATAAACATAACGCTTAACTCGAGCAACTCCATAAGGCGTTTGGTAATTTGCTTCATCTCTACTTCGTGCTGTTAGCTTTATTTTTCCAACATGGATAGGAGAGCCATCTGCATCAAACTTACTTAAAGCTTTTTCAGTGGCTAATGTTCCAACCTCATTAAGGCCGTCAAGAATTGCATCCTCACATTCAAGCATGGATCCTTTTAGTGGAAGCTTGAGCTCAATAGTTAATTCATTATTTTCATCAGAGAGAATTCTAGCTAACATCCAAACACCATCCGTAATCAAGTTAAAGTGTATATTATGCTATATTTTCTACATTATATAAAGGCAGCACCCGTTACAATAGAGTGCCATTTAGAATTTTAAAGGTTTTTCTAAGTACTGAAGTTGGTTTTTACAGACAAAATAACGCTCTATCCTTGCCGGTTGATTCATCAAAGCCATAGGCTATCAATACCGCACAGTCTTGTACTGTGCCGCTAGTGCGCACCTTCTCATAACGTGCATCTAGCCAAAGATATTTTATCTTTCCTAACGGCTTATTTCGCCATTTCTTTAAATCTTCATCCAACAATTTAGCGCAACGGCTTACCTCTGTGCTTGAAATATCTGTTCCACAGAGTTGCTTTAGCACCTTTTCAACTTTGCGCGTGGAAACCCCATGCACATACATTTCAGCGACAGCCAGCTTAAGTGCTCTATCAGAGCGTACACCTCGCTCTAAGACTGATGGATAGAAGGCTTCATTGGAGTCTCTAACCTGCGGTATCTGTAGCTCAAGCTGACCTTGACCTGTGTTAATTAACCTTGGTTCAAAGCCGTTCGCATATCCGTTTCTATCGCCAGTTCGCTCATAAGGACTGGCATTTAAATGGCGCTCCCTTTCTATTAACATAGCCTCATTCATCAACCTGGAGACAAGCTTAGGTAAAGCTTCAAACCCCTCCATCGCTAAAACATGTATGGCTTCTTCGATTAAGTTCTCATTTTTATAGCAGCTCATTGTCATTCCTCTTTTTTGGTTAAGTTTACCTTAAAAGGAATTTCTAATCTGACTGAGTCGCCTGCTTATTTTCAGCAAGTCAATGGAATTTACAGAAAGGATGGCGCACTAGCCTTCATTGAGCGCTTTGGTATGTGAGCCTGAGCATTTTGCTGCAAATGAAATTGGCAGCGTTGCCAAGGGGTTCTGCCTCTATATAATGTAGTCTATATTGCTGCTGGCACGCCAAAATCATTGACCTTCTCCCAAAACTGATCCCATCTGCCTTTAGTCTTTACTAGTGTTCTCAAGCATAAAACGATTTTCATTCCCTTGTCTTTCCAGCGCATTCCTGATCCCCCTAATCTTTGTTTAACAATTGTTTTACATGCTGCTTCAGTGACGCCAGAGCCAATTGGTGCATTCTGCTTAATCAAATTATGATACGACATTCGCTTTTCTTTAATATTATTTTCAAAATACGTAATTGTTCCTTCTAGCTTTTCTCAAAGCGATTTATTCAGGTTTTTATTTAGATGCTCTTTAAGCTCAGCAAGTATTCTACCTGCCGCACCTTTCTTGTGCTTTAAGTCATGACATCTCTCTTCGAGCCAAACATCACGCTCATCTCTTTCAGATTTTTTGGTAAATACTGCCTTTGATGCTTCGCCGAGATATTCAGTTGCATGCCAAAAATCTAAAATTTGCGTATCAGTATGTTTTTTTAGAAATGGCCAATTATTTTTTGCTCCATCAGCAACGCCAATTGTTTTAGCATCAGGGTAATATTTCTTTTTCAGCTTTATTTCCTTTTCAAGCCTATTAAAGAATTCATCTTTTCCATATTCTGGTGATGCTGCAACGTAGGTTGTGTGCAGGCGTGCACCATGCTTATCATACATGGAAATAGTTCCAACCATGCTCTCTCTATAACCATCATCAACAGTGAGAACATATGCACCATCTAAGCTAATACTTAGCATCTCAATGCCTGCATCAAGCTTTGGCTCTTCATATTCCCACTCAGCCTCTTTGGCTTGTGCAATACCGCCAACAAAATCAGTTGCCCGTTGCAAGTATGAATGTGAGATTTTACGGTTATGATTGACCTTGAGATCATCAATAACACTAGGAGCAGGTAAGTTTGAGTATTTATGTGAGATTATTTTTGCAAATCGCGGTGTTGATCCTTGGATAATTCTAGCCTTATCTTCTAAAGGACAAAAGATCTTCCCGCCTTTAGAGGTTTGATAAACATAACGCTTAACTCGAGCAACTCCATAAGGCGTTTGGTAATTTGCTTCATCTCTACTTCGTGCTGTTAGCTTTATTTTTCCAACATGGATAGGAGAGCCATCTGCATCAAACTTGCTTAAAGCTTTTTCAGTGGCTAATGTTCCAACCTCATTAAGGCCGTCAAGAATTGCATCCTCACATTCAAGCATGGATCCTTTTAGTGGAAGCTTGAGCTCAATAGTTAATTCATTATTTTCATCAGAGAGAATTCTAGCTAACATCCAAACACCATCCGTAATCAAGTTAAAGTGTATATTATGCTATATTTTCTACATTATATAAAGGCAGCACCCCCTAAAACCCTATGAAGCCTTATTATTCACTTCAACTTAAGTATCTAGGTGATCCGCTCCACTGGTCATCAATTTCCACTAAAACAGCTGATACGAGCCTTAGGCACGATTCAGTATTAGGGAAAATTCCAACTGTATGCGTCCTTCTTTTTACCTCACTGTTTACGCGCTCAGCTATGTTACTGGTTCTTAATCTTTTTTGATGCGGCCTGTCAAAGTTCATCACTACTAAGCCCTCCGGTATATTCACTTCCAACCAAGAAGAAAGCTCTGGTGCTGTTTGCTGATATTTATCTACCGCCATAGCCAATAGTCTTTCCGACTCATGAATGTTTGAGGCATTAAATATAGCTGTAATCTCCTCAGCTACTGGTTCCTTCATTGAGCGCTTTGGTATGTGAGCCTGAGCATTTTGCTGCAAATGAAATTGGCAGCGTTGCCAAGGAACACTGGGGAACACAGCTCTTCTAGCGGCTTTTAGGCCAGTATGAGCGTCGCTAGTAATCAACTCAATACCATGTATACCTCGCTCAACCAACTGCTGAAGAAAATCACGCCAATGTACCTCAGCCTCTGATAACGCAACAGAAACACCTAGCACTGTTCTCTTGCCGGTTGATTCATCAAAGCCATAGGCTATCAATACCGCACAGTCTTGTACTGTGCCGCTAGTGCGCACCTTCTCATAACGTGCATCTAGCCAAAGATATTTTATCTTTCCTAACGGCTTATTTCGCCATTTCTTTAAATCTTCATCCAACAATTTAGCGCAACGGCTTACCTCTGTGCTTGAAATATCTGTTCCACAGAGTTGCTTTAGCACCTTTTCAACTTTGCGCGTGGAAACCCCATGCACATACATTTCAGCGACAGCCAGCTTAAGTGCTCTATCAGAGCGTACACCTCGCTCTAAGACTGATGGATAGAAGGCTTCATTGGAGTCTCTAACCTGCGGTATCTGTAGCTCAAGCTGACCTTGACCTGTGTTAATTAACCTTGGTTTAAAGCCGTTCGCATATCCGTTTCTATCGCCAGTTCGCTCATAAGGACTGGCATTTAAATGGCGCTCCCTTTCTATTAACATAGCCTCATTCATCAACCTGGAGACAAGCTTAGGTAAAGCTTCAAACCCCTTCATCGCTAAAACATGTATGGCTTCTTCGATTAAGTTCTCATTTTTATAGCAGCTCATTGTCATTCCTCTTTTTTGGTTAAGTTTACCTTAAAAGGAATTTCTAATCTGACTGAGTCGCCTGCTTATTTTCAGCAAGTCAATGGAATTTACAGAAAGGATGGCGCACTAGCAAGCAAAAGTCATTACCCAAAGTCTCTCCCGAGTTTTTTTACTAAAATGGCAAAAAAAGTCTTGACAGGTTTTTTCTGTGTTTTTTGATTTTACACGTGATTTTAATGCTTGTTTTATATCCTTAGCCCAGGCTTTGTGAGATCCGCTAGGAGTTGAAAAGAAAACATCACAATGACCAGCTACCCCAAAAAAGTAATATGCGCTAACCAAGCGCCTGAGGAAGAAAATATTGCACTTAAAATGTCATGGTACACTTTGCAGTAGTTACTTGAATGAGAAACGCAATGCAAACAGTCCCTAGTGAGCTTTTCTATCAACAAGTCGGAATAAATGAAAAGCTTTGTCATAAGCTTGAAATAGAACATGCTCGTGTTGAACAGTATGCCGAGGCTTATGATCATTTGAAGATACAATTTGCTAAGCTCCAACGACAGCATTTTGGTAGTAAATCTGAGCGCTACATAGAAGATCAGTTGCCACTCTTCGGTGATCTCTCAACACCGGAGGATCAAGAAGATGATGAAGCAGTTGTTGTCTCTTCTCACAAACGTAAGAAGAAGGTCAAGAATGAATTACCTGTGACGGTGAGAATCATTCCAGTACCTGATGACCAGCGTATTTGTCCTTGCGGTAAAGAAAAATGCCCAATGGGTTTTGAGACTAAAAAAATACTGAACTACAAACCAGCTGTCTTTGAAATGATTGAAGAGCGCCGTGAAAAACTAGGCTGTGATTGCGAGCAAGGTGGTGTTACGGTTGCACCTAAGCCTTTACATATCCTACCTAAGGCCGAGGCGTCTGAATCATTACTAGCGCATTTAGTGTCTAGTAAAATCAGGGATAGACAACCCTTTTATCATTTAGAAAAACAACTACGCTCACAATACGGCGTCAATCTATCCAGGCAAACTATGTCACGTTGGTTTATTGAGCTGACTAAACCTTTACAGCCGATTTATAATCTATTGAAGGATGAGCTGCTGGATTATGAAATAGCAAGTTGTGACGCGACTAAATTACAAGTCTTAAAAGAGCCTGGTCGACGGCCACAAACTAAGTCACTGATTCATTGCATGCGAGGTGGTGCTCCTGGTCGTGAGGTTATCCTGTTTGCCTATACGCCAAGTGACCACAGTGAGTTTCTAGTAGAATGGTTTCAAGGGTGGACTGGCAAGCTTCATACTGATGCAAGCCCTATATTCGACCAATTAGAAAATACCGGCGTTACGATCATTGCGTGCAACCTTCATGCCCGCAGGAAATTTGAAGAGATCACCAAGGCGACCAAAAAGAATGGGTTAGCCGCTCATGCTATGCGGGTCTATAAAAAACTCTACCGGATTGAAAGAAAGGCGAAAGAAGAAGAGATGTCGCCTGAGCAACGCCTTGCGCTTCGGCAGAAAGAATCAAAACCGATTATGGATGAGTACAAGGAGTGGCTAGAGGAGTATTATCCAAAGGTTCTACCACAATCTCATCTTGGCAGGGCAATGGAATATGTCATCAAGCATTGGGAAAACATGACTCGGTTTCTTGATGATGGTAGATGTGAGATTGATAACAATCACACAGAGAGAGACATTAAGCTCTTAGTGCTTGCAAGGAAGAACTTTCTATTTTGCGACACAATGCCAGGCGCTAACGCACTAGCAATGCATGCAAGTCTAGCTCTAACTGCTGAACTGCATCATCACAATGTCTGTCGATACTTCACCTATCTTTATGAGCGCCTACCACATTGCAAAACATTAGAAGATATTGAGGCACTGCTGCCATGGAATGTGCCGCCGGATAGCACCTAGCACGTGTTAGCTACGGAAGCAAGGACGCCCGTGGATCGCTTACGTTTGTTTAAGGCTGACAATAAGTTCTGGGGCAGTAGTTTGTTCCATTGCCTCAACACTATTATTGATCAAGTTTGATATCATGCGTTCAAAATCAAAAGAAACTAATCTTACAAAACTGGCAAGGCAATTCTCATCAATATTAAGAACAAAATTAATTTTACTGTTTTTATATTGACAAGTTTTTTCAAGGAAACCCGTTTCTAATAAAACAGCAAGAGGCTCTAGAGCTTGGTTAATACTTTTTCAGTGTTTGCATCAAGTTCTCGATAAATATAGCGCTTATATGAGCTTAGGAAGTTATTACAGATATTTTCAATTCGGTAAATAGAGTTACTAATAATAGTTCTTTTATCACTCTCTATATTAGGTAACTCACTAAATAAAAGTTCTAAGGTGATTAGCGGCGAACGAATATCATGGGCAAAATAGGTGGCCAGGTTTGAAAACATGTGTTCAGCTTCAATGTTGCGCAATAAGGCTTTTCGTCCTTGCAGTAGCACTTTTTCGAGTTGGTTGAACTCTTCAATAGGTGACTCGCGTCTTGCTAGTAAAGGCTCTGATAGTTTTTTATCGGCAATAACCTTTATAAGCTTATTAATCCCTAGAAAAGAACGGTTGATGACCTTTGCTAATATTGAAGAAAAGATCATTGATAAGGTTGCAAAAACAATTAATAACGAGGGAATTAATATAAAGTTCTCATAACTGGCGAAGAAAGGAATTGATGGTAGAAAAATTTCCAAGATAATAAAAAGAATTAATGACAAGGCTGTCATAGTAAAACCAAATAAAACCATTTGAGCTTGAAAGCTATTAAAGCGAACAAAGTGATCACGAAGGTTAAACTGCTTAACTTTACGATAAATTAGCCATAACCCTACTAGATAAACAAGAATCGAAACAACTAAAATTGCGTGATAAGTTATTGTGTGCATGTTGCTGTAGTACCAGTGCCTTGGCAAATAGACCATATCTGCACTCATGGCAAGTAAGGCACTCATATAGATGCAATACAGCTTTCCAATGCGTAACATACAAACACTAAATAGCAATACACCGATCAAAATTAACTGCTCCATCATGGAGATGAATTCCATAATACTAAGAACAGTATTGCTGCGTGACCAAGGAAACATAAGAGAATAGGCAAGTACTATTAGTACTATCATAAGCAGTAAAGGAATGGCGCTAAGAAAAACTCTTGACATGCGCCAGGTAACCAAGTTGCAAATATTCAACACTTTTGAGTAGGCATAAATAATGGTACCAAAGGATAAGTAATCAATAACTATTTCAAAGTAGCGCCCTTC
>CBDALO010000172.1:0-39088 GCA_965196985.1 Gammaproteobacteria bacterium
GCGATCTTGCAGGATGTGGCTCGCCGCTTCGGATTCGGACTCATCAAACCTGACGCTATCAAGATGGCGAATGGTGGTGTCGTCGAGTCGTTCACCGGCATCGCATCCCAACACGCACCAGGACTGCAACTCACCTCGTCGTACCGGGACACCAACGACTACCACGGGCAAGGGAAGGCAGTCGACTACTCCAACGGCTCAGGAAACACCGATGAGCAGTTGGCGTGGGCGAACTATCTCGCCGACAACTACCAGTCGCAGTTGGCGGAGTTGATTTACTCGGATCCGCGGTTCACTCGGAACATCAAGGACGGGAAGATCGTCGATCCGTCGTTCTATGGTGCGGCGACGATGCAGCAGCACGAGAACCATGTGCATGCGGCGTCGAAGGAACCGTTGGGTGCCCCGTCTGGTGCTGGTAAGGATGCGGCTCCTGCTGCTCCGGATACTCGGACGGAGCGGGAGAAGATCGCCGATCAGGTGATCGCGGAAGGTAAGCGCCGCGGCATCAGCGATAAGGGCATCAAGGCCGCGGTCATGACCGCCCTCGCTGAAACCGATTTGCAGAACCTCGACTACGGCATGGATGGCGATAACGCCGGCATCATGCAGCAGCGCGATAACGGTGGTTGGGGAACGTTGGAGGACCGGAAGGATCCGACTCGGGCTGCGGGCATGTTTTACGACAAGCTCGACGACTTCGACTACAACAGCATGTCGGAGGCTGAGGCGGCGCAGAAGGTGCAGCAGTCGGGCACTGCGGATGGTTCGAATTATGCGGTGAAGGCTGCTGAGGCGGACGAGATCATCGCTGCGTCGAATGCCCGCGGCAACGGCAGTCAGATGACTGTTGGCACTACTGACAGTGGTGCTGCGTTGGCGACGGATGGGCAGCGGGTGTTCGTCACCAACTGGCCCGGAACATCGTCATCGTCGTATTCAGCGCCTGAACCTGCGCCGGCGACAGCGCCTGCTGGTGGTACCTCGGATGCTGCGGGGAAGGATCCGAACCTGATCTGGTCTGGCGGGTTCAAGGTGTTCGAGAACGGCGGCATGAACCTCCCCGACCAAGCCGGCCTGTATTCGGATGGTGCGGATTTGATTCGGTTCGCGGAGAAGGGAACAGGCGGAGAGTCCTACATTCCGCACGCCCCGTCGAAGCGGAACCGTTCAGTCGCGATCACCCGTGAGACTGCACGCCGGTTCGGGTACGAGTTGGTGCCGATGGCTGACGGTGGACTCACAGGGTTCGGTGGCTATGTGGGGGAGAAGCCGGGGTTGAAGGTGCCGACGACGGCGAATGGTCGTCGTGCTGCTGCGTATAACGCTGCGGCGTTCGGTGTTGGTGCGGCATTCGCCCTCGCCAGTGGCTTCGATGCGGACGGTAAGTTCACCGGCCAATTCGACACTGGCGCGAACTCTTCCTCCCAGTTGGAGAAGGGGTTCGAGAACGCGACCAAGGAAATTCAGCCGGTCCTCGAACAGATCCTGTTGGCGATCAAGAACCGTGAGCCGATCCGAGCTGAGGTGAACGTCGACCGCGACTCGGGCATGGCGAACATCAACATCCTGAAGGGCGGCATATGAGTAGGCGATATGTCCTCGAATGCGCAGACGGGACAGTGTGGGATTTCAACGATCCTGCCTGTCCCGTCTCGTTTCGTACGGAACCGACGGGTACTGAGGGCGCCGAGTTCACGCACGATGACCAGAAGAATGTGGGTCAGGCTGGGGTGTCGTGGGTTGCCCGCAATGACATGCCGAACTTCATCGGGTTGGACTGCAAGGTCGGGCCTGTCCCGAAGGCTGACGCGTTGCGGCTCGGGAAGCTGTGGCGGCACTCATTGGGCCGCGGCAAAGAAATCCACACCTTCTGGTCGATCACCGAAACTGGTGGCGAGAAATTCCAGTACGTGAGGTTGTCGACGAAGTTCGGGCCGATGGACATTCGGCTGTTGAAGGACTCCGGGGTGCAGCTCAACGACCCGGCAACACTTCGGTCGGACGAGACGTGGTGGCGTAAGCGACCTGCCGTCAAGACATTCAAGGCCGCGGACTTCGCAACAGCCGCTATCGAATCTGAATCGGATGAGCCGGTGTGGCCGCACATCGTCATCACCGGCCCCATCACGCTTCCGAAGATCGGCTGGCAAGGCGAACTCGTCCCACTACCGACCATCGCAGCCGGCGACGTGTGGACCATCAACACCGACCCGAACTGGTTCTCCATCAAAGACGGCGCCGGCAACGATCGGTCGTGGATCGCCCGTGCCTGGTACAAGCAGATCCCCGGAAACCCAGCCAGCCCAATCACCGTCCCCATCACGATCCAAGGAACCGGCACCAACACCAACACCTCGGTGAAAGTGACGCTGCCGCAACTATTCAGGGAGGGCTTCTAAATGACTGTCGCCCTCCCCGGATACCCGCGCCCCAACACCACCGAGGTCAAAGGTTTCCGAATCGAGGTCGGTTCACCAGATGCCATGTCGTGGAGGCCTCTTGGCGCGTACATGGCGGGAACCACTTTCGAGTGGGATTGGGCGATCCCCACCACCGCGGAAATCTACATTCGTGGGGATCATCCGATGGCGTCGTATCTGTCGCACCCGCGGCGGAAAGTCATCCACATCCGCACCACCCACAATGGAATCCCGTGGGATGGGCGGGTTATGGAGGCTCAAGTCGCGGGACCGCCTGGCAGGTTGACGATCAAACTGACTTGTGTCTCGAACTTGTTCAAGCTGTTGCGGGCGTTGGCATGGGTGAACAACATCCTGCCGCCTGAGATCCAGTTCAACATCACTGGTAAGCAGGATGTTGACTGGGGACCACCCGATCAGGTGATGAAGAAGTACGTGTCGAAGGTGATGACACGACTCCGATCGCCGGTCGTGTCCGCTCTGCCAATCCGCAAAACCACACCCGAGTTGCCGGACCTCGACGACATCGACACTCTCGACGACTTGCTGAACATCGTGCACGAGTCACCCGACGACATGATCGTGTTGGCCGCCCGGTTCACCCAGCTCGACGAACTATTCAAGCAGACCGTCGAGACCTACGAGATCGGCTTGTCCATCAACTTGTGGACGCCGGCTGACGGGTTGCCGTCCCCGCACGTGTTCAACACGCACACCCTCTCGATGCTGCAATCGGTGATGGACTACACGTCCGACAACTTCCTGAACTTCACCAACCCCGGAAACATCCTCGGGCTCACAAATCCGTCCGAGTGGGGGAAGTTGCAGAACCCAGGGTTCGTGTTCAACACGCACGCGAAGCGGGACCGCCGCCAGTTTCAGTGGCGCACGGATGGTGATCAGATCGCCTGGATTGAACGGGTCGAAAAGACTGCGGACGCAACACGTGTTGTGATCGGCGGCAAGGCCCCCGAGATCCTGAATCAGGTCATCGAGTGGGGCGCGAACTTCGCGTTGCAGTTGATCCTGAACGCCATCCTCCCCGGTCTCGGGTTGGGCAACATCATCGGCGACCTGTTCGACAACGTGTTCTTCGCGTTCCAACAGTTCTGGGATCCCGAACTCGAAACCGATTTGGGGGAGTTGGGTCGCGGTGAAGCGTTCGGCGACAACACGTCCGCGTGGTCGTTGGATGGGTTCGCTGTCGGCTTGGCTGCGTTGAAGGCGCATTCCGGTTCCGAGGCGATCCGGTTGACGGTCGTCGAGGGCGGCGCGGATGGTCGCGGCTTCACGTTCGGAGAAGACGTCGAAGTGATCGACGGCGTGGAAGTGCACTTCGAGCGCCGCTACAAGCACGGCGACATCATGACTGTCTGGGATGACGGTGTCGTGATCGAGAAGCACGTTTCGAACGTGAAGATCACCGAACAGGAAGACGGCCGCATGCGGACTGTCACCACGTTCGGTGATGCCATCACAGTCGGCGATGGCTGGGAGCGCGTCTTGAAGAAGGTCCAAACGATCTTCGGCAGCATCCGCGCTATCGCCAACTCAACCTAGGAGAAACACATGACCTGGACAGGAGATCCCGTCTGGCTCGCAGATGTCTTGCGCGCTGAGGGAATCAAAGTCGTCGAATACCCCGGCTGGAAAGACCGCGGACACGGCGACATGGGCACGATCTGGGGTGTCGTCGCACACCACACCGGCAACAACCCGCCCGGCAACAACCCCGGATACATCGCGAACCATCCGAGTCTCGGCTTGTGCTCGCAGATTCACCTGTCCCGAGATGGTGTCGCCACCGTCGTCGGTGTGGGTGTCGCCTGGCATGCCGGCAGCGGATCGTACCCAGGATTGCCGACCAACGGTGCGAATGAACGCACCATCGGTATCGAGGCGGAGAACAACGGCACCGAAGGTTGGTCGCCCGCGCAGTACGACGCGTATGTGCGGTGCTGCGCTGCGATCCTCCGGAAGGTCGGTCAGCCTGCCTCGCATGCGATCGGCCACAAGGAGTGGGCTGGTGCGGCGCAGGGCAAGTGGGATCCCGGCGGAATGGACATGAACAAGTTCCGCGCAGACATTCAAGCTCGAATCGATAACAAGCAGGAGGCTCCCGTGGGTAGCTCGGAAGTGAAGCAGGTACAAGACTTTGTCGCTGGGTTTTGTGGACCGATTGGTTCAGATGTTAAGGACGTTCGGCAGCAGCTGACGGGTGGACGTGACGCGGGCGAGTACCCCGGCTGGGACCAGTTAGGGGACCGCACCCTTGTCAATGCGTTGGCTGCGATCGGCGCGAAACTCGGGATCGATGGTTTCAAGGACCCGAAGGCAGGTAAGTGATGACTGCTGATTCTGGTTTGGATGGTTTCGCGAAGTCGTATGTGCAGAACATTCCGTTCGTGAAGCAGAACCGCAAGACGATCGCGAATGTTGTTGGTTTGCTGGCGAATGTGCTGGTGCTGTTGGTCGGGTTGCCGATCTCGGGTACCGCGCAGGTTGTGTTGGCGATCAGCATTCAGGGTGTGTTTGCGGTGTCGGCGTGGTTGGTGCCGAATGCGATCACACCGCAGCAGGCTTCGGAACTCGACGAGTACGTCGGCCGACACCGCAAGCAAGGGTGATGGGGGAGTTCTTTTCCGCGCTCCCCATTGAGGGGGGTGTCGTCGTCGGGTTCGTCGTCGGTGTCTTCCTCATGATCGCGAGAGGTGTCCTCGTCGTCGGCGCTCAGCATCGTGAGCAACTGGACGCTGAGCGGCAGGCGAACACGTACCTCCGTTCAGCGTTGGACAAGGCGTTAACGCTGAACGGTGAGGACGCCAAGACCATCGCGAAGCTATCGGCCACGTCTGATCTGTCGGCGCGGCTACTTGAGGAGTGGCGGAAAGAGTCAGCTCAGGGGGCGTCGTGAGGTGGCGTCGGCGTCAACACGCCGAGAACGAAACAGTCACCGAAGCACGGTTGCTGGACGAGGAAGTGGATAAGCGGTTGGCGGCGTCTCGTCGCGCCCGCCCGGACCACGAGCGTCGCGGGCAGCGTGTTCAGGATCAGATGGTGCACAACCACTTCGGTGAGTTGTTCCGGCTGAGTATGGAAGGGCGATGATGCTCAGAGAAGTCGGTAACTGGCTGTTGGTGTTCCTCACGTTGGTGTGGTGCACGTTCACTCTGATCTATGCGTTTCGGTCGAAGTGGTGGGCGAATGAGGTTGGTCGGGTGTTGTTGCCCGAGAAGGTGTTGACGTGTCTGGTGTTGATTCAGGTGGCTGCGTCGGCGATGTCGAATTCGTTGTATCCGGGGCGGGATGTGATTCGCATTGTTTTGTATGCGGGTTGTGCGGTTTCGGTGTTGGTGTTGACGGTTGTGTTGGTGCGTGTGCAGAGGCGTGAGCGTCGATGTCGATCTAAGTGGGGTGAGCACTGATGGAGAAGTTGCCTCCCGGCAAGCCTCGGGATCAAGACATTTGGGGGACGTTCAAAAACAACTGGTTCAGCCAGATTTTTGCGGGGTTCGCGAACATCGGCCAGCTGCTCGGCAGCATCGCTGATGCGTTCCTGGGTCGTGGATCCTTCGGTCTTGGACCACTGAAAGAGATCAACGACCGCGGCATCCTGATCACCGGATATGGAAACCAGATCGCGAGCTTGGAGAACGTCACACGTACTGGCGTGACAACCCCGGCGTGGGCGTCCACTGGCGGTCGGGACCTGGTTTCATTCCCTGACACGATGATGCAGTACCTCAGATATACGGGCGAGTTTGGCAGCGAAACGACTGAGACGCCGGTGTTTAACCCTGACAAGCGTTCGGCAGAGTTCGCTTTCATACGTGGCGGCCTTGACCGAGCCACGCCACTAGAAGTACTGCGCATCATTACTGGCAGCGACGCCAGTTTCTTCGGGATCGACGCCTGGTATCTGGGGATCTACGGGTATGACAAGCCTAACAATCGAATGATCAAGATCTGGGATTCTGGAGACATCAAAGCGATCTTGTCCAGCCAGCGACGCAGGTACCACATATCAACAGGATTGTCTTTGATGGCCGAGCCTGACCAACTGTTCGCTGTTGCATCACTTCAGATCGCGCCAGGCTTGGGTCAACGAACCCGGGGGCTGGGCGCCATCACGCTAACCGGGATCTCCGAGGAATCGGGCACTGTACCGCAAGCGCGTCACGCCTCGCTCGCGAATCAGTCCGTTCTTCCATCTGCCGTCTCTATGAATTCGTTTTCGTACAACAAGGAACGTCTGATGTGGGCGTCGTTAGGAGCTTCAGCGACATGATGGCGGACGGAAAGCTTTGTGTCACAGCTGAGGAAGTCGAGGAGTGGGCGAAACCTGCGTTGGATGTTTTCGGTCCTGTCGCACCACACCTGTGGATCATTGATCTATCAACCGGCGCTACGCGAGTAATTCGGTCCGCAGATTACGAGGACCTTCCGGCTGGGTGGGCGTTGCTGATGACGGGACCTGAGCCGCTTTGGGTTGCGCAATGGGATGGCGATTGGCAGCGCGCTTGCGATGAACAACTCAACCCGTTACTGGCGGAGGTGGTGGTCTGATGCCTGTTATTTCTGATCGGTTGACTGATGGTGCGAAGTTGGGTGTTGGTGCGGAGATTGTGTTCACGGTCCGCGACATCCGCGACAGTGTGGCGCATGATGCGATCCTCGGCCCCGCACGCACCACCGTCCCCGTGAATGCGACGACCGGGCTGTTCACTAGTCCGATGTTGGATCCTGGCCCGTACTGGGTGGGGATCCGTTGGTCGAGATCCAATCCAACGCATGATGTTTACCCCGTTGAAGTCCCCGCTGAGTCGGGGACTTTCCGTTTGTGGCCGTTGATCGACGCCGGCGCCCCGCCACCTCCCGCCGAGTCGGATGGATTCATCCGCAACGGCGGCGGCATCTCCCGCCAAGTCCGAACCACTGTCGCCGAATTCGCGGCGACCCCCTCACCAGACCCCGAAACCCTCTACATAGTTTTCGAATCCTAGGAGACCGACATGGCAGCATCAGGCAAGCTCTACGGCCTCGCCTTCAAAAGCATGGTGAACGGCGAGATCAACTGGACCTCGCACACCATCAAGGCGATGCTCTGCACGAGCGCGTACACCCCGAATCAGGACACCCACCAGTACAAGTCGTCCGTGACAAACGAGTCCGCGGGCACTGGCTACACCGCTGGTGGTGTGGCGTTGGCGGGTAAGACGGTTAACTACACCGCAGGAACCAACACTCTGATTCTGGATGCGTCGGATACGCAGTGGCCCGACTCGACAGTCACGGGCCGTTATTTGGTGCTGTACGACGACACGCCGTCTACGGATGCGACGAAGCCCCTCATCGGGTACATCGATTTCGGCGCTGACGTGTCCACTACGGCAGGTGTTTTCACCAGTGTGTGGGATGCCGCCGGAATCATCGGCTTCACCACCCCGTAAGCAGGAGGCGTCACGATGGGCTTGTTCAACCGCGGCCAAGCCGCATCGGCGCTGATCTTGGATGGCAAGCGAGCTGTCCGTGCGTATCTCGGTGATCAACTGGTGTGGGACGGCACGATGGATGCCTTCGTGCCGATTCCTCAAATTCTGGTGTCGGTCGTGATGGCAGACCCGGTTGTGTCGGCTACTGTTCGCACCGTAGCACCGCTCATCACTGCCTCGGCTCAGGTTTACGAACCGTCCGTCTCCGGAACGGCAACTGTCCGACCCGAAACAGCAATACTCGTAGCTGGTGTTGTCTATGCGCCCGATGTCTCGGCCGAGGCGTTGATCGAGGTACCTGCGATTTCGGTGTCAGCGATCGTGCTGGCACCCACTGTGTCCGAGGCGTTCGATGCGACAGTCGAAGTGCCGTTCATCCAGGTGACTGCTGGCATGTACTCGCCTAAGATCACCGCGGACTACGCGGCTACCGTTCCGATCATCGCGGCGTTCGCAGAGTTGTTGGCTCCGTTGGTGACCGCAACGGGAACAGCTGTGATCAATGCTCCGATGATCGCGGTAACTGGGTCAGTGAACGCGCCGGCAGTGATCGGTTCAAGTGCAGTGACAGCCCCTCTGATTGCGGTTTCAGCGACTGTGTACGCGCCCGAGATTCGGCGGGACGCGAAGGTCATCGCGCCGTCGATCACGGGCACAGCAACGGCTTACGTACCGAACGTTCAGGCGATCAACTTCAGCCCGTCTGGGATGACGAAGAACGGTAACTGGGTTCCGACGGCCAATGGGGCGTGGCTTGTCGTGCCCGCGTGGACAGCGGATTCCGGTTCGACAGTATCCGGCGATGGTGTTCAAGCTCGGGGCGCGAAGGCGAATGCTGTCGTGTCAGGGCAACTCAGCATTACTCTGTCGACCGGCGCTTACCAGGTGAGTGTGCGGCTGAAAGTAGATGGCGTAGTCGTGAAGACCATCACGGACTACCCCCTGACCGGATACGCGACGACGAATGTTCCAATCGCATCCGATCCGATGGCAATCACCACCGGTCAAGTCGCGACGATCGAATGCTGGTTCACGAACTTCTCGAACTCGTTCCCGATCCAATCCGGAGCGAACACCTACGTCCGCATCACCTGACCGGGCTGAGACAATCAGGGTATGGCTTTCGAACCTGACCCCGACACCGGCCAACCCGGCACCGTGAAACTCGCTGACGGACGCTGGGCGTACCGCTGGAAAGATGCACCGGACGCCGAACTGATCATCATGAAGCAACCGGAAACACCCGCAGAATGACAAAAGCCCCCAACCTCATCGCGAGGTTGGGGGCTTTTCGTCGTCTAACGATGTCAGCAGTCGACTAGGTCGGCTCGCTTCACTGAGGAGAAGAAGTCATCAGCCTCAGGCATGGAGTTTTCCCAGCCTGGGGTGTGGCCTCCGGTTTGATGGATGGCGGTCCGCGCTGCGGCGATGGCGTCGTTGATCGCACCACCCTCGGTGTCGGCGTCGACATACATCGAGATGGTGAGTGTGCGCTCTCCGAAGTCGACACCGAGGTCGACGTCGCTCACACCGGTCAGTCCCTCGAAGGCATCCATCAATGGGTCGATGATGCTCTCAAGGTCGTTGTTGTCGCGTCGGACTCCGACTATCAGTTCGACGTAGTAGGTGGTGGTGCCTACTTCTGCTCGAAGCATCCTGTCCTCCTCAGCTTTCCTTCTAGATTCTGTTGATACATAGGGTTCGATGGCGTCAGATGCACTGTGCTGATATGGAGCTTGCAAGGACAGTAGACCTTGTAGTACTTGGTCTTGACTACCCGCCAGCCTTGATTTTCGAGCTCTTTTAACAGTGCTTCCAGTTCCTTGATCGGATGACGGGGTCTAGTCGGCATCCGGGCAATATATCCCTTGTATCGGGTCGTGCACCCACTATGCGCTACTTGCCGCTACATTCCATCACTAAGTCGTCAAAATTACATTGCGTGTTACGTCACGATCAGGACACGATACGCGTTGCTGCCATGGTACGTCGAAGCCCACCTGTGCTGCCGAATGAGTCAGGTGGGCATCGAACTATTCAGTTGTGGTGCGGCGATCACTGACGGCTTCCCTTCCGTCTCCTGCCAACAGTGCCGACGCTACCAGGTATCGAACAGATGTGCGAGGGAAAGTGTGTTGACCGCGTCAACATGACCATCCATAACCGCTGGTCAACTGGCTGCGTCAACAATCACGGAAGACGCAATAAATACTCCCTGACCTGCGCGTATACCCTGTTTTCGCAGGGGTTCGAATCCCCTTAGCTCCACCATATCGATGCAGGTCAGAGACCTGCAAGGTGAAAAAAATGTTGACGGTCAACACGCCACGTCAACACCTGTCACACAACGACGATACGATGACCTCCCTAACCGGGAGGTTTTTTCGTTTCATGGCATCCATTCGACCACGAACCACCAAAGCGGGCACGCCCTACTACCAGGTTCTGTACCGGCACAACGGCACGCAATCCTCGGACAGCTTCGACGATCCGAAGGAAGCCACCAAGTACAAGAAGCTGTTGGAGCAGATCGGACCCGATGCAGCGCAAGAGCTGATGTTCGGCGCGGAAGCATTACCCGAAGAGATCCCCGCCCTGACGGTGACAGAGTGGTGCACCGAGTACATCGACCATCTGACTGGCGTCGAGGAAGCAACGAAGAACAAGTACCGCTCGTACCTCCGCCGCGACATTGATCCGATTCTTGGTTTTCTGCCGCTATCTGTGGTGAACGAGAAGGCGATCTCGAAGTGGGTCCAGGCGCAGGAGGGATCCTCGAAGACCATCGCCAACAAGCATGGGTTCTTGTCGGGTGCGTTCAACGGTGCTGTGCGAGCGAATCACATTGAAGTGAACCCGTGTGACGGTCGGAGGTTGCCGGCGCGGCACAAGGAAGATGAGCCGGTGTTCTTGACTCCAACTGAGTTCGTTCGAGTGCGGGATGTTGTGGTCGAGCAATGGCGTCCGTTGACGGTGTTTCTGGTGTCGACGGGGATGCGGTTCTCGGAGGCGACTGCGTTTCAGGTGGGCGATCTGAATGTGGAGGAGAAGACGGGACGGATTGTGCGGGCCTGGAAGTACACGGGCGAGGCGAAGCGGAAACTTGGGCCGCCGAAGTCCCGGAAATCTGTGCGGACGATCAACCTGTCAGATCAGGCGATCGAGGCGTGCGGCGATCTAAAGGGGCGCGCACCGGATGAGTTCGTGTTCACAAATCGTCTCGGGCGCCCGGTCACTGCTCAACTTTTTCACAACAAGGCGTGGCGGCCGATGATAGCGGAGCTGTCCGACAGATTAGGGAAGAAGCCGCGGCCACATGATCTTCGGCATTCGTGCGCAAGTTGGATGATCGCGGCCGGGGTGCCGCTGCCTGTCATTCAGCAGCACCTCGGCCACGAGTCGATCACGACGACGATCAACATTTACGGGCATCTGGATCGCCGTGCCGCGCAAGCAGCATCGGCAGCCCTCACAGCAGCACTCGAAGGGCTCTGACCTTTATCGTGGCAGCTCGCTTTTGTATTGCGGGCAGAAGGCGGAGACTGCCGCGCCAACGAGTTGTCCTGCATTCTCAGGCGTCCAACTGTCAGGGCCGTTGAAGTAGGTCATCAGCGAAATGTCCATGAACTCTTCGCCTTTCCTGAAGCTGGCGCAGGCTGTTCGTCCGGCTTCGAGTGCCGTTGAATCTGGGGTGTCAGGGAATCCGATGAGTGTCAGTGTCCCCAGGAATAGGAACTCGGGGTCGTCGGCCGGGTTGTAGTTGGTCGTTGCAGCAGCATGTGAGGTCGTCGTGACTGGTGGTGCGGCTGCGACGGTTGTTCGCACTGTTGTAGTCGTCGGCCTGACCGTTGTCGTGGTGGTCGGTGCCGCTTCGGATGTGGTGGTTTCTGCGGCGACTGTTTCGGCATCGTCTTTGCGGTTGGCAAGAGCGTTGACGCCGAAGTATGCGGCGATGAGCACTGCGACTACGCCTGCGCCGATGAGTGCTCGTTTGCGATCTTTGGCGAGCTTCTCGGGGTCAATGGGCTCGGGTGGCGCGGGTGGTGGTGTCGGTTGAGGCAGGGGCTGTGTGGCACTAGTCCACTGTTGGCCGTCCCAGTAGCGGAACTGCTGGTTGCCTTCTGGGTCGGGATGCCAGCCGGGGCCAGGTGTGGTCATTGTCGTGCCTTTCAGGTGGGGGCGCTTAGTTTGAGCGTCGGTCCAGTTCGGAATTAATGTAAGCCCGCTCGTGCGGGGTCAGCGTTCGGACCCGCACGAGAAGCGTGTGCAGGTCTGTCCAGAGTTCCCAGGCGCATTCGTCGTCGGGCTGTCCTCGCGTCCAAACGAGTGCATTGACGAGAGAGTCGAGAGGGATCAGTAGCCGTGCTGCGAGTTCGTCGACCAGTTTCTCTTCGCGGGCCTCGTAGCGTGGATCTGTGGAGGGGAGTCCGCGCTCGAGATGGATCAACTCGTGAGTGAGGACTGATCGTCGTGCGGCTTGTGTGAGGGTGCGGCAGATGCATATGTCGGTGCCGTCTGTGTAGCCCGCTACGCCCTCGGGGAGTTCGCGGGTGCAGTCGATCACGGTGTCGGCGTGTTTGTTTCGCGCTGTCCGCCAAGGGTGGTATCGGGTCATGCGCGGACTGTAGACAGTGATACCGACAACTTAGAACACGACTAGTCGGATCTGGTTTCCTTGTTTCTCCTGGACGCCGCGATTGGCGGCGAAGCGGTAATCGGACGGACAACCCTGAGCGGTTGATTCTGGGAAGTCTCGTCCTCAGGCTTGACACCGATCTTGCTGGCGGCCATGACTCGGATGATCTCGTCTAGGGCGTCGCGTTCTCGTTGGTCGAGAAGGTCGGCTTCGGAGGGTGGGGTGTAGGGCTTCGCAACTTCGCGGGTCTGGCCGATCCAGCGGGATAGTTCGCGTACGTCGATGCGGAGGGCGTCGGCGATCTTAGCGACTGTGGCTGGTTTTGGTTTGGCGTTGCCGGCGCGGATGTTGGTGATGGTAGATGTGCCGATTCCGAGGTGTTCGGCTAGTGCGCGGTGCGAGGGGGATTCGCCGTCACGCTTGTCCACGAAGCCAGCTTTGACGAGCGCTGCGTCCCACAGATCGTCTGTGGTGGGTCCGGGGTTCATGTCTACAAACGTTCCTCACGGCGGCAGTGTTCGAATAGTCAGAGTGTAGACGCGCTGTCTACAAATTCCATCACTGTGATCTGCATTGCTTGAGGTATGGGTCGAAAATCGCCAATTCAGGTGTAGACAAAAGTGTCTACACCGTCTACTGTCTTGTGGGACGGTAGACAGAGCGTCTACAGTGAAACGGAAAGGCAAAGCCATGAAAAACAAGCAATCTGAATGGAGGCTCGACGTGATCGTGAACGCCGACCTGTTGGTCGAATACATGGAGTACAACGACATGTCCGTCCGAGAACTGGCATCGAGGGTGAAGTGCTCCCACTCCACCATCGGCCACTACCGAACTGGCAAGCGAAAGCACTGCCCGCAGAACCGGGCGAAGCTGATCGCCAAGGAGCTTCGAGCCCCCAGGAAGGCCCTTTTTATGCCTGAACCGTTGCGTGTCACGCGTGACAAACGACAATTGGTTTCGGCATGAAGGCACGAAAAAGCCCGCCCTCTTGCAGGAGGACGGGCGAGGCAATCACCAATCGGAAGGAAAAGCGAATGCACGTAAAGGATATCACTCCTGAGTTGCAGGAAGCAGTGGACAGATTTGATGACGTGTTCGACTTTCACTACCCGCATCTGCGGGTTCCGGGGACCGTCGGCGTAACGCACGAAGGCTGCACGGTTGAGGCCCTCGACGCTGCGACTGACTTGTTCATCGACTCACTGCCTGTGTCGGTGATCCTATGACCACTCTGACTGGATTCCAGCTTCCCGAACCTCTCGCTCCTGGCACCGCGGAGTGGTGGACGAAGTACTCGGCGTCGAAGGTCGCAGCGATCTGTGGTTTGTCGAAGTGGGACACCGAACGATCGATCTACGACGGCATCACAGGCGTAGTGCCGCCGCAGCCGCAGACCGATGTGCAGGGCCGCGGGCATGAGTTCGAGCCGCTGATTCGTGGTTGGTTCTCGAACATGCATCTCGATTGGACGATCGAGGAAACGTCGACATGGCAGCACAGTCTTCGTGATTGGCAGACAGCGGATCCGGACGGGATTGTCACGTTGCCTGACGGCACGGTCGAACTGTTGGAGATCAAGACAGCCGACGACATTCACTCGTGGGGTGATGAGGTTCCGATCGGTTATCTGGTGCAGGTGATGTGGCAGATGGATGTGATCGGTGCTCGCCGTACGCATCTCGCGGCGTGCGGTCCGTTCGAACTGTTCCATCGTCGCCCGAAGGTGTTTGTCATCGACTACGACGCTCGGGATGCGGCGGTGCTGCGGGAGCGGGTGTTGAAGTTCCAGGCGCGTGTTGAGGCTGGCGATCAGCCGGCGGCGGATCATTCGCGTGATTGTGATCGGTTGTCGGTTCGGTATGCGAATACATCGATTGCTGATGATCCGGGTGTGGATGTTCCGGCGGAGATCGCGGTTCCGTATTTGGAGGCGTTTGCGGCGGAAGCTGCTGTGGCGCTGGAGAAGAAGCGGACCGGGTCGGTGCTCCTCGAATACTTGGGTTCGTCGAAGAAGGCGACGTTCAACGGTCACACGATCGCGTCGCGTGTCAATAGCAAGGGTGCGCCGTCTATCCGCGCCACGTCTGGCCTCGCGGAGAAGGCTCCCGAAATCTTGAAGCCACGAAAGGCAGAAGCAGCATGACTGAGTACCTGATCGCAACGTCCGGGTGTGATGACACAACACGCGCCTTCGTCATCCTGACCGACGCCGAAGCGGAAACCGTGAAGACGATCGCTTCGGCGATCAACGTTCGCGCCGGAGGCTGCAAGCCCTCCCTATCCATCAGCCTGTGGGCTGATGCCAGCGCCTATGAACGTGAAGAAGCCACCGAACCGATCGACGAGGACTGATGACGATGACCGAGATCGCAGTACACACAGGATCCGCACTAGCGGTTTCGCCCGAACAGGACTTCTGGACCCCGAAGCAGGAATCGGCGCTCGCTCAGATCGGCGTCGAGAAAGCATCGAAAGCTGACTTGGCCGTGTTCTTTCACCAGTGCCAGCGCACCGGCTTGGATCCGTTTGCGCGCCAGATCTACATGATCGAACGCAAGGGGAAGCAGACCATCCAGACCGGGATCGACGGGTTTCGTCTGATCGCTCGACGCGCTACCGACGCCGCTCGTGGCACGTTCGGCTACGAGGACACCCTGTGGTGCGGAGAAGACGGCAAGTGGACCGACGTCTGGTTGCAGCGTGAGCAGCCCCGCGCCGCGAAGGTCACCGTGATTCGTGACGGTGCACGCTATCCCGCAATCGCGCTCTGGAACGAGTACGTGGGAACCAAGTTCAACGGCGATGTGACGCAGATGTGGGCCACGAAGGGCGCACTGATGTTGGCGAAATGCGCTGAGGCGTTGGCATTGCGTAAGGCATTCCCGCAGGACTTGTCCGGTCTGTACACCTCGGATGAGATGCAGCAGGCGGACAACGGGCAGCAAGGCTCGACTCGTCAGCGCCCTCAGCAGTCGACGCAAGCACGCCCGCGGTCGATCACTGAAGCGTTGGGTGAACCGTCTGTGGACGTGGATTCTTTGCTTGCTGCGATTGAGGCTGCTGAGTCGAAGGATGTGTTGCGGGAGCTGTGGAAGCAGACTGCGACGTTGCCGGCGCAGGAGAAGGACGACATTCAGGCGTTGATCATGGGGCGCATTCAGGGGATGTCGGAGCCTGAGTCGGATGGCGCCTCGCTGCCTGAGCCTGAGCAGTTGCCGTTGGACGCTGAGCCTGTTGACGCGGAGACGGTGGAAGAGCAGGTGGCGTCATGAGCCTCTACTTCCGCGATACGTGCACGTGCAGTGGTCCGGTGCCGGGATGGAACCAGCACGAAGCCTGGTGCGGCACTCGTGAGGACCGTGGTGGCCCGTACAACCGCTGGACACATCCGGACGCGAACCTCCCCACCGAAACCCCCAAGGACGCAGCATGACCTGGACGCGAATCGACTGCGCTCGAAGCGACGAAGTGTATGAGGCGATCGAGAACCGTGCTCCGCTCGCGGGACGCTCCGACATGGGCGGTGAGTTCGGCGAACCTCGCATCGAAACCATCTGGGGCAACAGGGAAACCGAAGTTGAAGTCCTCAAGAACGTGCGCCACCCGCGCTACGAATGGGACTCCCAAGCCGGAGACCGCGAACCCTGCGAACACTACGAATGGACAAACTGATGACCACTGCTGGTGAGCAGCTCAGGTTGGACGGGCAAGACGCAGCCCTCGCAGCCGCAACAGTCGGACACCACGACCACCCCAACCACATCGAAACCGCCCTCACCGAACTCATCCGATCCGGCCGCGAATTCTCCGCCGACCACGTCCGCGACGCAGTCCCACCCGAAACCCGCGACTGGCTCCGCGCAGGCAATGGAAACGTCCTCTCATCCATCATCGGCAATGCGTCACGCCGCGGCCACATCGCCCAAACCGGATGGTGCCAACCCGCACGAAAAGAACGCCACTCCAACCCGAACCGAGTATGGAAAGGCGCCGCATGATCCGCGAAGCCTCACTCCGAGTGCCCATCACCCACCCCAACATCGGCACCTACAGCGCCCTCAGCGAAGTCACCATCGTCCACAAAGACGAACACGGCTACACCATCTGCCTCGACAACGGACACCCCCGCGGCGGCCTCTGCCACCTCGCCGTCGTCCAACGCAACCAGCTGTACATCCCACACGAGAAACGAGAAGCAGCATGACGACCACCGAACAACGCCGGCACATACCACCCGACGAAGTGTTCACCATCGACGAGGCCGCGCTACGGCTCAGGTGCAGCCCCACCTACTACCGCGAGCAACTGCGATCGCAGAAGTGGCCCGGCAGGAAGATCGCCAACAAGTGGCGCGTCACTGAAGCGGACATCAAAGAAACCTTGGAGATCGTGTACTCGAATCCGATCTTCCGCCCGCGACCGGATCCGGTGTCAGCCCGCCCTGGCACTCGCCGACGCTACGAACGACACAACCGCCGCAAGTAAGGACAGCCCTACCGTGCCCAAAGACAAGCGGATCTATATCAATCTGGCGGTGGATATGGACCGCAATCCGAAGTACATCAACCTCACAGACGGGCAGAAGTGGTTGATCGTGAAAGCCATCATGCACTGCCGTGAGTACCCCAACGACGGCAATCTGCCGCTGCCTGTGTGGGTGAAGATGGGAACAAAGCGCAACAGAATTTCGGTGGAATCTTGCGGAGCGATCACAATTTTTGAATCAAAAAATGTCGCGATTGTTCACGACTATGCCGAACATAATCAGACCATCGCGGAGATCGAAAAGTCTCGAAATGAGAAGATCGCCGCAGGTCAGAAGGGGGGCAAGGCCAGGGCAGCGAACCGGGCGCATGCCAACGAAACGCAAGCAGACGGGCTAGCAGCTGCTAAGCAGGACCTCAAGCAGAATCAAGCAGAGATAGAGATAGAGAAAGAGAAAGAACTACTTACTTACGTAAGTAGTTCACCTCACCTAAGAGACGCGCCGGCGAGACCGCGGGGAGTGCGAGACATCGCTGAGCATCTCAACGGGACAGCGCACTCCGCTGAGGCGCACATCATCGCAAGGGCCTACTCGGATTCCTGCCCGTCGCCAGTCCCAGGCGATTTGATTTCGAAGATCGCGCAAGCTGTCGACGGATGTCTCAAGTCGGGGGTGAGTCGTGAGCAGATCGAAGCAGGGATCCAGGACTGGGCCGCGTCACCGATGACAGCGGCGTCGATGATTCCCGGATTCGTTCACAAAGCTGCTAACCGACCTGCTGCACCATCTGACAGCGGAATCGGGAAGGCGACCAAGAAAGCGATGGGATGGGCCGACATGGGCAACCAGCTCGCCCAACGGCAAGCCGAAGGACTCAACTCGTCAACACCGAAAGGCATCACCGCATGAATCTGATCGAAGCGACACCTCAACAACTTTCGGACACTGGCTTGATCATCGGCCGAGCGGCATTGTTCGACAACCGATTCAGCGAAGCCGATATCGGGCGTGGAGGTGCGTGGGCGGAGGCTCTCGCCCCGTACAACCTCGAACTCCCGGATGCTCTCAATGCCGTGACTGTGCACTACCGCAACGAACCATTGCGGATGATCATGCCGGCGGACGTTATCCGGATTGCACGTGAGATTCGGATCGACCGGGCGCAGCGCGAACCTGCCGTGGATCGGGAGCTGCGGCAATTGCAGCACGACGTGAAGCACGGTTTGGTTCAGGGTGATGCGCAGCTGGGAGGCTTACCGATCGGCGGTGCAGACGGGAAACCTGTTCCAGGCGCCTATGCGGTGAACAATGCGATCGAGCATGTGTGCCCGTTGTGTGGGGCTGACGAGTACCAGGCCTGCACGAACAAGGTTTCCGGGGTGGAGCGGAAAATGCCCTGCCTGCCGAGATTGATGATCGAAGCTGAACCGAATCCGAAGTACGCAAAATGAGAATCGCGGCTGAGAACGTTTCTGTGGTTCATAGTGTGTGGTTTGGGATGCATGTGCCGGATGTGGCCCGTTTGTCGGCCAGCGTGAAACTGGGGGCTGGCAACTGTCACGTAGGACGCAAGACGTCAGGCGGTAAATCCTTTTGCCTTACGAGTCTCGCGTCTTGCGTGACGCATGATGATTGTCTACAGTTGAAGAATCCCGTTGCAGCGGGACCAGAAATCGGAAGGAATGTCATGACTGTTCTCGCTTTTCGTTCGCGTGGCCGGCACCGCACAGGTGTTCCTGCGCTTGAACTCATCGCTTCACGTAAGCCCGCCGCTGTGAATGCTCCGGTGTGCGGCAGCTGCACTTCCATCAACCTCAGCGCACACGAGGATCCCGGGTTCGGTGACTACTTCGTGTGCGAGGACTGCATGACGCAACTCGACACAGACGGGAGCCGACTGTGAGATCCCTTGCGCAGCATTGCGACATGCTCGAATCCCTCGCACTCATGGACGACCTGACAGACCGGCACGAACGGTTGGAGCGCCGCAAGTTGTGGCGCGGACGAACCTACGTCGCCGTCACCCTCACCGGACTCTGCGCCACCTTCGCCTACACCCTCACCGGATACCTGAACGGATACGCAGCATGAGGACACGAGAAGAGTTGGCCGAGACCATCGCCGTCACGCTGCGTGGCGAAGACCAGTTCGGCTACACCGACATCAGCGACTTGAGCGACGCCGTCCTCGACAGCCGTTACGACCTACTCGCAGTCGCCGACGCGGTCCTCGCCGACTACCAGCCCAAGCCTCGCACAGTGGACAACATCGAAGAGTTGCGTGAACTACCAGTCGGAACAGTCATCTGGTATTCACTGCGCTACGACGGACAAGCCATGTACTCAGTCATGGAAAAGGGACTCGACGGCACATGGCTAAGCGCAATGGACCCCGAAGATGACTACGCCTATAAGCCGCTGCTTCCCGCGACGGTCTTGTTCACCCCGGAGGCAACAGCATGAGCACTTACCTCGAAGAACTCGCCACGCTCGCCGCGAAGATCGGCGACGACAACGCGAAAGCCACCCTCGATTTGGGTTGGATTGGGCCGCAGGAACGGGACGCCCTCGTCGACGCCGCACAGCAGGCCCGGAAGCAGCTGGATAAGGCCCGCACCGACCTGCAACAGGCGCAGATGACCGCGAACATGCCCAACGTCGGCGGTGCAATGTGAGCACTCTCTACAAGATCGAATGCGACCTTTTCGACGACCAGTCGGAATGCTGGCCCGACGACCTACTGTTCCTGCCACGCGCAGGCATCGACACCATGCTCGACATCCTCGTTGAAGGGATGCGCCGAAAGCTGGCCGTCAACCCGCTCTATCCGACCGAGGAACTCGCGACTATCCGCGAGAACATGCACATTGTGCCAGCGCTCGAAGGTACTGCCGCGAGAGCTTATTTCGCTCAGAAAGGGCTCGATGCCCTCGAAATTGGTGACGTGCGACGGGCGCATGCATGTGCCATTTGGCAGCGCACGCTCGAACTGGAGGGGGAGTGATGGCGAATCACATCAACGCGCCTGTCGTATTCGTCTTCGACAACGGCGACAAAATCACCATCCGGCCCGAAGAAGACTGCCTCAAGATCCATGCCTCCGGGGCACGTATTGGAAAGCTCTCGATCGAGCCCGAAGGCTCAAACATGTTGGCCCTCCGGGTGATCGAATGAGCCACTTCGATCACGACGACGGACTAGAAGACCCCGTCACCCTCGACCGCTGGGAAGACAACGACGCATGGGACCGAGCCCACGAACAGGCGGCAGGGAAATGATCGCTACCAGCCTCTCCACCCAATCCTGCCCCACCGGACTCTGCGGGCAATGCGGGCCCTGCCGACGCGAAATGCGCGAAGCCGACCGATTGATGCGGCCCAAAACGCTACCGCCCATCGAGCTTTCACCCACCGTCCAACAACTCCTAGCCGAAGACCGCAAACGCACCCGACCCACACGCAGACCCATCCCCAAAGTCGCCAACCGCCGAGCAGCAACCCCCACCGCGATCCCCACATCCAACCAAGCCTGCACCCAATGCGGCGAACTCCGCGGATACCGAACCATCGGCTCCAAAGCCACCACCCACATCCTCGACGGCGAAGGCACCCTCTGCCAAGTCTGCGCAGACCACCCCCGCATCCAAGCCACCATCACCCGCCTCGAAAACAAACCAGGCCCACGCACCAAATCCGAAACAACACTCCTCTCCAAATCACGATTCCGCATCCAACGAATCACCAAAAACGGCAGACCATTCCACCCCAACGCCAACCACGGCTCAGGCAACGGATACGTCTCCTACCTCTGCCGATGCGCCGAATGCCGCGACTGGCGCGCCGAACAAGACCGCGCAGCGAGAGCCAAAAAACGATGACCCACACCCTCACCATCATCGACACAGCGCATCCCGGCCGGCCGCCCCTCACCATGAACGAATGGCGCAACGCCCACTGGACAAAAAAGTCCAAGGCCCGCACCCGCATCCACTGGCAGATCCGACAAGCACTACAAACCAACCCGATCCCCATGTGCGAACAAGTAACCATCAGCATCACCCAATACGCACCCGACGCCCGCATCCGAGACGCAGACGGCCTCAGCGCATTCCGCAAAGACGCCATCGACGCACTCCGCCAACACGTCATCCCCGACGACGCCCAAAAGCATGTGATTGACGGCGGCAACACCATCCTCCTGGACCGCGAAAACCCTCGCATCGAGATTCGAATCGAGCCCACACCATTGAGCACACGAAACTCCCTCGGATACCTATCCGCAGCAACACTCCTCGCCTCCATTATTGTCGCGAACTGGGCAACCACCCGATTCGGATTCGTCCCAGTCGGATTCGGATTCGCTGCGACAGCTGGCACATTCGCCGCCGGCTTCGCACTCGCCGCCCGAGACGCGACGCAAGACCTCCTCGGCAAACCGAAGATGCTCGCAGTACTCGCTGTCGGCGCAGTCCTGTCGTATCTGATCGCGGATCCGTTCATCGCCACCGCATCGGCAGTCGCATTTGCCGTCGCGGAGTTGCTCAACTTTGCGGTCTACACGCCCTTGCGGAACCGATCGAAACTCGGTGATCGCAGGTGGGCTGCAGCTGTCACCGCATCCAGCCTCACCGGAGCCCTGGCCGACACCGTCATATTCCTCGCGATCGCATTCGGTTGGGCTGCTGTACTGCCAGCGCTCGCAGGACAGCTCGTCGGCAAAGCGTGGGCCACCCTCGCATACCTCATTCTCGGCAAGGCGGTGTCACGTGGTGCTGTACTTCGCCAACCCCTCCAGCCAGAAGGTGCGTGACGCCATGCGCAAAGAACTGCTCGGCTACATCGACACCCCAGCGCAAGGCAACAAACGTGAACCGGGCGTGGCATGGGTGGCGGACAACGGATGCTTCGGCAAAGGGTACCCAGGGGACATCCAGTACATCGCGTGGCTGCTCGCCAACCGTGACGACGCCGGCACATGCCTGTTCGCCACCGCGCCCGACGTGGTGGGGGACGCGAAAGAAACATTGAAGCGGTCGAAGCCGTTCCTGCCCGTGATCAGAGCGCTCGGATACCCGGTCGCCCTCGTCGCTCAGGACGGCCTCGAAAACCTGACAGTGCCGTGGGACTCGTTCGACGCCCTGTTCATCGGCGGATCCACCGAATGGAAACTCGGCAAACACGCCCGGAACTTGGTGACGGAAGCGAAACGTCGCGGCAAACACGTCCATATGGGACGCGTGAATTCCAAAACCCGCTACAGGTACGCGGAAGCCATCGGGTGCGACTCGGTGGACGGAACGTATCTCGCGTTCGGACCGGACGAGAACCTGCCGAAACTTCTTTCGTGGGTGGACAGCATTCAGAACCAAACCGCTATCGACGTAAGGGGTATTGCATGACCGCGCCTGATCCGGGGTTGACCGACCTCATCGCAGCGCACCAGGTGATGAGCCAGCAGTGGGTTCCGGCCGGTGCTGAGTACCGGCTCGTCTGCAAGTGCGGCATATGGATGGGAGCCGACGCTTTCCCTGCGCATGTGGCGTTGGTGGTGAAGCAGTACATCAACGGGCGGACAGCGCCAGTGCTTGAAGATTTCGACTGGCACATCCAGAACGCGTCGAACGGTGCAGTCTGCGCAGCCGAGGCCGACGACGGGCAAGCGCTCATGTCTTACCAATTGGAGATGGGCATATACAAACGGGCGGCTCAACTCCTCCGCGCAGCTTTGGAAGGGGAACAGCAATGAGCAGACGCGAGTACACAATCCGACTTATCTGCGCACATGAAGGATGCAAGGATAACTCGTTCACGACTGCAACCAGCCGACGCGAAGAGGATGAAATTCGCGCCAGATACCGAAAGTTCCCATATCGCTGCGTACGACACACCAACCCCGACGAAGTGCTATCTGCTGACAATCCCGAGCAGACGATCACACTCACCGCAGAGAAGGTTGTTGCGCCACACCTACGTGGCATTGACCTTCCTGGTGAAGTTCGGCACCTCGACGGCCTCTTCTGGGATAAGCGGCAGGGATTCACGTACGGCCCCGGCTTCAAGGCCTACGCATCCGACTTTCCGCCTGGCACAAAGCTGATCGTCACCGCCCGAATCGAACTGCCTTCTGAGGAGTCGTTGTGAGTGAGATCCGATCACAGGCCACACCCGCGAGAGACGAACTGGTGCACATATTGGCCGGCGCAGTTCTCGACAACCCCGGTGGCGTTGGGACGCTGCCACAGCACGCGGCCGACCGACTCCTCGCCGCTGGTTGGTCGAAGCCTCACACGGTGAACAGCATCGAAGACTTAGAGGCGCTGCCGATTGGGTCGGTTCTCGCACGAAACCTCGACCATCCAGACGAGATGGACGTGTACGTCAAGCGCAGTGACACGGCCGGATGGCGATACCTGCCGCTCCCGATGACTGTTCTGTTCACTCCGGGCGGTGAAGGGTGAGCAGAATCGAAAGCCAACTCCGGGACGCGCTCTACAGATCAGGCCGAGACATCGTAGAGAAAGCAACCGACCCAGACCAGCAGAAGATGCTGACCTACCTCCGATCGCTCGGCCCCGAAAAGTGCGAGCAATGGCTGGACAACTACGGCAACGCCTACGCCAAAGCGATCCTCCCCGTCATCCTCCCCATCATCAAGGAATACGCCGGTGACAACTGACCTCCTCGAATGGACTCCCGCAGACTCCAAAGCCCTCGACGCCTACGCCCGATCCATCCCCGGCCGGCCACCACTCAAACGCGACCCACACCTAGCCGAACTCCTCGCAACACTCCCAGGCCCAGGCGGACGCATCGGAATCGACATCGGACAACCCTGCCGAGAATGCGGAACCCCCATGGCACCCCGAACCCGACGCATCGAAGGCCACACCCCACACGGCGCACGAGGACGCTGCCGACCCTGCCACGACCGCGCACGCCACCGCATCGGAGGACACCGTGACTGAACACTGGTTCATCCCACGCCACGAACAACAGGAGCTCACCGACGCTCTGGGGGAAGTCCGAGACATCCTCGACGACCTCCAAGAAGCCCAGAAACCCCGCATCGCCACCGCCAACTGGAACCCCAAAGTCACCACAGGAGACCGCCCCCAACCCTTGCCGTTCAACGTCGCAGCCGTCGACGCCGCCGACAGACTCCTCATCGAACTCGAACGATGGGTGTACTGGCTCGCTGACGCACGACAGATCGCAGCACCCAACACCCACTGCGCAGGCTACGCAGACTGGCTCACACGCAACATCCTGCTCCTCGCCGCAACCCCAGGCAGCGAAGCCGCACACCACGACATCACTTCGGAAATCAGGCACGCACGCAACGCATCCGGACGCAGCCACCTCCAACCCATCCCCAAACCCAACCCCACCCGCCTCGCCCAAGCACACGCCGAACAACTCAACGCCCGAGGCATCGCCACCCTCGCCAAACACATCGGCGCCCAAGGCCTCACCATCCGCCGCATCAACCACCTCGTCGAAAAACACAAAATTACGCCGATCCGCTACGCGGACAAGAAAACCCCCATCTACACACTCGGTGACATACTCGACGCCCACTACGCCACACCCCAACGAAAGGCATCATGAAAATGGGAGCACCAAGTCCGACACCCACACTGTCCATCGAAGACATCAAGAACATGTCGAGCATGGCGATCACACGAACACAGGTTTCGCAAGCGCTCGGAATAGACCCCCGCACAGTCCGAATTGGCATCGAGGACGGCACTATCCCGTCTGTTCGGATCGGTAGACGAATCCTCATTCCTCGACTGCCGTTCCTGGCAATATTCGGAGCTGATGCATAGTTATGCACGCATGCGGATGATCATCTGATACGCTATGCGCGTACGCGACACCTGACAATCACTCGGGTGTCGCGTTTCGTCTTGCTGCACACCGCGCCCACTTCCCCCCAGGGCGCACCTTTTGAGGATGGTGCAGCAACCCCCGGAGCAGTCGCTAGCCAGCGCGCCCGGGGTTCAACTTCAGGAGGCCCAATGATCGAAACACTCCGCATCATCTGGGCACTCATCCAATACTGGATCATCTAATGCCAACCCGCGAACTACTCATCTGGGCAATCACCGGAATCTGGCGCATGTGGAGGTGGCAGTAATGCAATCACTCCAAGACCAACTCGACAAAAACGAATGGGACCTCGAACAAGCACGACGCGCAGGCAACCCAAACGCCATCGACACCCTCCTCGACCAACGCAACCGAATCCTGACAGACATCCACAACACACGCACATAACCACCCCAAACGAGGTGAACAATGCCCCGATGGGAATGGACACCCGAACAAGACTCCACACTCCGAGAACACCACGCACTCGGAAAAACCCAACAACAAGCAGCCGACCAAATCGGATGCACCAGACCAGACATCAGCCGAAGAGCAAAACGACTCGGAATACTCTGGCAAGAACCAAGCCCCGCCATCGAAGCAATGCGCCAGAAAAATGCTGACAGGTCCGCGCAGGCGCGTGCGCAACTCGCAGCCGCAGTCCTAGCCGACGCCATAAACATCCGCGAACGCATCTGGGACCAGTACACCGTCATCGTCTCCACACCACACGGGCCAGTGACCGAGATCCTCGACCTGCCAGACGCGAAAGCCGTCGCTGAATTCACCGCCGCAGTCGAACGCCTCATCAAGTCCCACGAAAACCTGACCCGCATGGGTGCCGGCCAAGACGCTGACGTCGCGAAGTCGATGCTCAACGAACTGTTCGAGCAGGTGAAGAAACTAGCCGACGAAAAGGAATAACTGATGGCGCTCAACGGTCTGCGGATGTCTCAGAAGCAACTGGAGTCTTTCGCTCACGCTGATGCTGATGCCTCGAAAGGCCGAGTCAACATCTGGCACGGCGCTGTCCGATCCGGGAAAACAGTCGGATCCCTGTTGGCGTTCCTTGTCGGAGTCGCGAACGCCCCAGAACAGGGCGAGATCGTGGTCATCGGCCGGACACGCGACACCATCTTCCGGAACCTAATCGGACCGTTGCAGGACAACAACATGTACGGCGTGATGGCGCAGCATGTGCGTTACAACCGTGGCGCACCGACAGCGGACATCTTCGGGCGCACAGTGCACGTCATCGGCGCATCCGATGTTCGAGCTGAAGCAGCGATCCGCGGTATGACCGTATGCCTCGCATACGTCGACGAAACAACGCTGGTGGCCGAAGAGTTCTTCAACCAGCTCGTCGCCCGCATGTCAGTGCCAGGCGCACGGATCTTCACAACCACCAACCCTGATGGGCCAAGGAACTGGCTCAAGACCGGATACATCGACCGCGCAGACGAACGCGGGCACAAGGTGTTCCACTTCGAACTCGACGACAACCGGGCATACCTTCCAGACGGATACATCGAAGGTTTGCAGGCGCAGTACACAGGACTCTGGTACGACCGATTCATTAAAGGTTTGTGGACGATGGCGGATGGTGTCATCTACGAATCTTTCGATCCCGCACGTCATGTCGTCGACACGCTCCCCGAGATGCAACGCATCCTCGGTGTCGGTATCGACTACGGCACCACCAACCCAACCCGAGGAATCAAACTCGGCCTGGGTGTCGACAACAAGCTGTACGCAATGGCCGAATGGGCGCCAGGCTCAGGCACCACCACCGATCACTCACGCAGCCTCCGTCAGTTCATCAGCACCGATACACCCGAATACTTGTACATCGACCCCGCTGCCGCTGTCTTCAAAGTGCAGTTGCAGCGCGACGGATTCGACAACTACTTCAACGCATCGAACAAGGTCGGCGCCGGCATCGGACTCGTCGCATCCTTGTTCTCCACCGAGCAGCTACTCATCCACGCATCGTGCACCGAACTGCTCGGCGAAATACCCGGCTACGTGTGGGATGCCAAGGCTGCAGAGAAAGGGGAGGACTCACCCGTGAAACTCAACGACCATGCTGTCGACGCCCTCCGCTACGCAGTCTCAACGTCCCGCCCGATGTGGCAGGCACATATTCCAACGCTCGATGCAGCAGCGCGCCTGCCTGATGAACGAATCGAATAGGGGTGGCCGCGTGATCGAAGCGAACATGGCGTGGCCGCCGACCGCGCTGGCGAAAGTCGCCGCACGAGTCCGCGAATCACAAGTGTGGTGGGAAGGCGACGTCCTCAAACTCGACGACTTCTACCGCACCAACCCCAACCGTCGATCATTCGCGCAAGCCGGCGTCGTCGGCAAGGTCTCAGACTTCCTGTACGGGAAACCCGAGTCGGCATCGAAGCCGTCCCGGAAAATGCACGTCCCGATCCCCGCGGACATCGCGAAACTCTCGGCATCGGAACTGTTCTCCGAACCGCTGACGATCATCGACCCCACCGACAACAAGGCATTGCAAGACCGTGTGGACCTGATCTTCAACACCCCCACCTTCCACGGTGACCTGTTCACCGCTGGTGAATCAGCGTCCGCGTTGGGTGGCTGCTATCAGCGCGTGGTGTGGGATGACACGGTCGCCGACAATGCTTGGATCGACTTTGTGGATGTGGACAAGGCGATCCCCGAGTTCGCTTGGGGCCGTTTGAAAGCTGTCACATTCTGGTCCGAGCTCGCGGGTTCGGATGAGCGGGACGTGTGGCGGCATTTGGAACGGTACGAGAAGGGCCGCATCCTGCACTCCCTGTACAAGGGGACACCGACGAACCTCGGTACCGTGATGGACCTTCAAGCGCACCCCGACACCAAGGGCATCGAGCTCGACAGCTTCGATGACACGGCCGGCGGATACGTCAGCCTCGGCGTCGACGAGCTCGCTGCCCGATACGTCCCGAACGTGCTCCCGAATCCCGAGTGGCGCAACGACCCCACACTGCGACACCTCGGACTGGCAGACATCCGACAGGACCTGTTCCCAATCTTCCAAGGCCTCGACCTGATCTATTCGTCGCTGCCTCGGGAGTTCCGGATCGGTCAGGCACGCATGTTCGCCTCAGAGCAGTTGCTCACCAATCACGGCGCAGGTCGCGGTGCATCGTTGCCTGAGGATCAGGAGATCTTCACGCAGGTCAATCAGGGCGTGAAGGACGGCGACGCGACTTCGATGTTCCAGTTCCATCAGCCGGCGCTGCGGGTACTTGAGCATGATCAGGGCGCGGAGTTGTTGTTGCGTCGTGTCCTGTCGACGACCGGGTACAGCCCTGTGTCGTTCGGCATGTCCGACGAGGTCGCTCAGACCGCGACAGAGGCGACGGGCAAGAAAGAGTTGACGGTCAAGACAACGAAGGGTAAGGCCCGTTATTGGGGTGCTGCTCTTGGGCCGTTGGCGACGATTTGCATGCAGATCGATGCAGTCAAGTTCCCCGGCAAGGGTGTCGCTCCGGTCGAGGAGTTGGAGCTGGATTGGCCGAAGTTTGCTCGTGAGTCGGATGAGGCGAAGTCTCGGACGGTTCAGGGTTGGGCGACGGCGGATGCTGCGTCGACTCACACGAAAGTGTCGTATCTGCATGAGGATTGGGATGAGGAGCGGATCGATGAGGAAGTGAAGAAGATCGACGAAAAGAACCAGGTTCCTTCGCCGTTCGGTTCGCTTCCTCCGGATCAGAATCCTGACCCGAACATCCCGCCTGAACCGCCTGTGCCTCCTGTCGATGAGGTCAAACCCGCTGAGGAGTAGGCGATGGCGCTCGACCCGTCCGAAGCAGCAGGACTCCCCGATGAGTTGATCAACCTCTACACCGAAGCCGAGTTGGCTCTGATGTCGATGCTCGCCGAAGCGATTGTGGCGGGCATCGACACTCCAGAGTGGGAGGCTCGGCAGCCGGCGGAGATGTTGCGGTTTCGGCAGCAGGCGCAGTTGTTGGCGTTGCAGTTGCAGTCCCAGATGCCGGCGTTGGTTGAGGGTGCGGTTGCGGGTGCTGCGGAGCGTGGCCGTGAGGCTGCGGACGAGGACTTGAAGGGGTTGCCGAAGGTGCCTCCGGTTCCGCCTGTGACGCCTGCTCGGGATCGGAAGACTCGGGCCGCGATCTACGCAGGGCAGCAGGTGCTTTCCTCTGTGACTGCTCGGATTCCGGGTGCCGCGGGGGAGCTGCATTCGCAGGTGACAACGCAGATCATCGCGAGGTCATCGGGTGTCCGATCGGGTACACGCCTGGATGCAGCGCAACAAGCCCTCGACATCCTCACCAAACGTGGCGTGACCGGATTCCGGGATGCTGCCGGCCGCAACTGGTCCCTCGCCAGCTATATCGAGATGAAGTCCCGGACCATCGTCAACCAAGAGTTGATTGATGGGCATACGGATCGGATGTTGGAGCGCGGTCAAACCCTGATCGTCGTATCCAGCCACTCGAATCCGGCGCCGCAATGCCAACCCTACGAAGGGCAAGTCCTCTCGTTGGATGGCGAGGCAGGGACAGTGATCCGGCCCAACGCGACCGGCGGCCGTGCAGTGAAGGTGAAGATCAAAGCCACACTGCGGGAAGCCCGCTCGAAAGGCTTCCAACACCCCAACTGCGGACACGCTGTCAGCGCGTTCATTCCTGGCGGGTCGCGGACGTTCGAGACCAGGCCGGATCCGGAAGGGTACGCGGCGACGCAGAAGCAGCGCGATATGGAACGCGCTGTGCGGGACACGAAACGGCAGCAGTCCGTCGCCATCACCCCGCAACGCAAACGCGAACTCGCCGCACTGCTGAAGCAGCAGCAAGCCGCAATCGCCGCACACACCGCGCAACACGACCTGAAACGCCGACCCAACCGCGAACGACTCGGCGCACGCTGATATATCGGGTTTTCCCAATACGCGCTGATAGATCCCCAGAGTTTCCCGCCGCATGGCGGAATCGCAGTAACCCAATAGCCCCCAGCCGCACGGCACCCAGGGGCCAATGCCGCATGGCACAAGGAGAGAACAATGCGCGTCCAACGATCCGTCATCGCACCCGAACCGTTCGACATGTTTACTCGAGCATCCCGTTGGCCTTCCCGCCAGCACCCTCGACGCGACCCCGAAGGACACCCCCAAGGTGGCGATCCGGTCGATCCTCCCGCCGACCCAGTCGATCCCGCAGACCCGCCGGCCGATCCGCCACAGGATCCGGCCGACCCGCCCGCCGACGTGGACTGGAAGAAGGAATCGCGCAAGCACGAAGCGGAAGCGAAGAAGAACCGCGCTGCCGCCGCCGAGTTGGAGAAGATCAAGGCATCGAAGCGGACCGCCGAGGAGAAGGCAGCGAAGGAAGCAGCCGACGCCAAGGCTGACGCCGAAGCCGCACGCGCTGAAGCCGCACGCGAACGCGCAGCCCGCAAATACGGACTGTCCGACGAAGACCTCGACTTCCTCGAAGGCGTACCAGCCGACAAGTTCGACGCCAAAGCGAAAGCACTCTCCGAACGCATCAAAGCTGCCGCACCCGCCGGCAAGTCCGGACTCCCCGCAGGCGGCGCAAAAGAAAAAACCAAATCCACAACGCTCAGCGGCTCCATCGCCGCCCACTACTCCTAGGAGCCTCCCATGGCTGTAACCCTCGCAGAATCCAAGCTCAACGCCCAGGAAGACTACGATCCCGCTGTCATCGACGAATTCCGCAAGGAATCCGCCGTCCTCGACTCGCTGATCTTCGATGACGCTGTCTCCCCGACAGGTGGAGGCACACTCGACTACGGCTACCGGCGCCTGCTGACGCAGCCCACCGCCGCGACCCGCGCCTACAACACCGAGTACACCCCGCAGAACGTCACCACCGAGAAGAAGAGCATCACGCTCGCCGTCCTCGGTGGATCGTTCGAGGTGGACCGTGTGCTCGCGAAGCTCGGCCCCGCCGCGTCCTCGAACATCGCGTTGAACGTGTCGCAGAAGGTGAAGGCCGCGACCACCAAGTTCAACGACGAACTGATCAACGGTGACGTTGCAGTCGACGCCAACGGCTTCGACGGCCTCGACAAGGCCCTTACCGGGTCCTCGACGGAGTTCCGGGCAAGCTCGGTCACCAACTGGACCGACTGGGACACAGTGCCTTCCGCGGTGAACAAGGCTCTCGATGACATCGACGAGTGGCTGTCGCTGCTCGACGGCATCCCGACCGTTGTCCTCGGCAACCAGAAGGCGTTGGCGCGTGTCCGTGCCGCTGCACGCCGCTCCGGCATGTACACGAAGGACCCCATCGAGGGCCTGATCGGTGCGAACGGCCGGCCGATCAATCGTGAGTCGTACGGTGGCATCACGTTCGTCGACCCGGGTAACCAGGCTGGTACGAACAACCCGATCATCCCGATCGAGGCTCGCACTGTCGGTACCGCTCAGACCGGCCTGACTGACCTGTTCGCGTACCGTGTCGGCCTCGACGGCTTCCACGGTGTGTCGACTGTCGGTGGCCAGATCGTTCAGACGTGGCTGCCTGACTTCTCCACTGCTGGTGCGGTGAAGAAGGGTGAGGTCGAGCTCGGCCCGGTTGGTTGCGCTTTGAAGGCCACCAAGGCTGCGTCGGTGTTCCGCAACATCAAGGTTCAGTAGTGGCGACCGTGAAGACCCCCGTAGAGGGGTACAACGGCAAGGTCGCTGGCGTGAACTTCGTGGACGGTGTGGGTGAGACGGATGACGCGAATGCGTTGGCGTACTTCACCCGTCATGGTTACAAGGTGTCGGAGACTGTGAAGCGGGGCGCCCGGAAGCCCGCCGAGGACTGATCTACCTGATGCCCACCCCCGAGTCGCCTTCCTGTGCGGCTCGGGGCTGGTGGGACCAAATGCTTGGTGGTTGGTGCGTTTCTACGTGCCCGGCAACGGCTCATAGACCCACGTTAAGACCGCTTGAGGGGTTCACCGCCGGGTTCCTTTCCCCCTTGCAGCAGCGTATAAACATCTCGGTATGACCGAGATGGTCTGCGCGCCAACCATCAACACCCCGAGGAGTTTTCGTGTCTGATCTACCCACCACGTTCAAGCGACGGGACTTGATGGCCGCGCTTGAACTGCTCGGCATCCCATCTGCGGGTACACGCCGTGTCCAGATCTTTCCGGATTGCATCATCGTGGAGCAGTTGCGGCGCGACGCGTCCGGTTCCCTGTTCTCGGCTGGGGCCGACATCGCCACAGTCAAGACGGTCATCGGCTTGGAGAAGGAGTAACCGTGCTCGTCTATGCCGATGCTGACAACCTGGCCGCGTGGCTCGGTGAGCCCGCACCCGACAACGCAACCTCACTCCTACGCCACGCATCATCGAGGGTCGCGAACGCATGCCGCTGCGACATCTACGACACCCAGCCGAGCGGCCTCCCCGTCGATGACGACATCCGGGAAGCGTTGCGCGACGCAACGTGCGCGCAGGCGGAACGGTGGAAGGAACTGAAGGTGGATCCGGCTGCTGGTGCCGGCGGTTTCGATGTGCAGATCACATCATCCAGCATTGACGGTTCGTCGTTGTCGACGACTGCTGCGACGGTGGACGCTGCCCGCGCCGAAGCGTTGGACGGACTATGCGAACTGTCCGTGTCGATCCTGCGGAATGCGGGTCTCGCTAGTTCGTTGGTGAGGTCGTCGTGAGCATGGCGGACATCATCGCGGCGCAGTGGTTCGTGTGGCCAGTATCGGTGAAGCGGCATGCGGGCGAAGGACCCTACGAACCGGCATTCGATCCGGCGGTGACTGTGCTCGGGAAGATCACCACGAAACGCAAGTTGGTGCGCGCTGCTGATGGTTCCGAGGTCATTTCGGAGGCCCGCGTGAGTATGCATGTCAACACTGCACTGATTCCTGTCGGCTCGTTGGTGACTTTTCCGCCCGAGTTTGGTGGACGCACGGCTGTGGTGTTGGCGGAGCAACGCCATGACGACGGCAACGGTTTGACCCCCAACTTCTACAGCATCGACCTCACCTAGGAGCGTGCTCGTGATCATGCCGTATCCAGTCGAGTTGTACGACGGATGTCCATGCTTCACATGCCTGGGATTCATCGGGCACCAATGGAAGATGCCACTCTGCCCGACTTGTGGGAATAAGCGGTGCGCGGGCGCTAATCACCATTCACGCCATCCAGACCCTTCCGAGGTGAGCTTGTGAGTACTGCTCTGAACTTTCCGATCGAGCCAGTCCGCTCCGCCATCACCGACGGATTGCACGCTGCCGCTGAAGTCATCAAGCAGGAAGCGATCGAACGGGCACCGAAAGAGACCGGGTATCTGCGGAACACTGCGGCGACTGCGGCTGAGGGGTTGGAAGCTGCTGTCGGCTTCGACGGACCGTATGCCGTAAAGCAGCACGAGGAACTCGGTTATCACCATCAGGATGGTGAGGCGAAGTACCTCGAAAACGCTGTCATCGCAACGAGGGAAGTTGTCGGGCAGATCCTCGCGGAATCGATACGGAGGCAACTCGGATGACACTCGTTCGGGCACCGGACACCGTCGAACTCCTCGAAGCCCTCGCCCAACACCTCACCAACCTCGGACTCGCACGCTACGCACCGAACGGAATCTACGTCGGCGAAGGCCTCCCCGCGATCTTCTTCGGACAACTCCCCGACAAACCAGACACGGCGATCCTCCTCAACAGCTACAACGACGACCGGACACGGGACGCAGCAACCCCCGACTACTACGTCCAACTCCGATTCAGGACCGCCGGCCGTGACCCTCGCACCGTCAACAGGTTGGCCGACAGCGTGTTCCGCGCCCTCGACGACAGGCTGCATGAGCGCAGCAACACAGTTTGGGCGGGCGTCAACATCCTGTCCTGCATCCGGCACATCGTCGGCCCCATCGCCCCGGATGCGAACAACCGCTACACCCGCCCCGATTCATACACCATCACCACAAACCCAGGAGCAATTACATGACCACACCACTCGCACCCCCCAACAGCCAGTCCCTCGCATCCGCTCTCGGACGCGACTGGGTACTCCGAGTCCGCGAACTCGGCGGCTCCGAGTCCGATTGGCTCTTCGTCCGCGGATGCTCCTCACTCTCGCCGATCTTCGAAGGCGCAGAACAGGATGCCTCCGACATCGACGGCGAAGGCTACGACTCCTCGGTCGTGACCGGACTCTCGTGGCGCGTCGAAGGTGGCTGCAAGCGCAAGGGCGAAGCAACTGCCGGGTTCGTTGACGACCCGGGCCAGGCGCTGCTTCGACGCAAGGGCCGCAAGACCGGCATCGACAACATGGTGGAATTCCAGATCTACCGTCGCGACGATCTCCCCGATGCATACAAGGGCTCCGGACCGGTCATCTGGAAGGACAACGCTGCCGGTGATCCGAAGGCGTTGCAGGATGCGACCTTCACCTTGAAGGGCAACGGCAAGCCTGAGGACATCGCTAAGCCGACTGGCACTCCGTTGCCGACCGCGAAGGTCATCACGTTGCCTGCCGGCCTGACTGGCGGTACGTGGTCGCTGACTGTTGGTTCCGCTACGGCATCGGGCCTCGCGCACAATGTCGCATCGTCGGCCGTGCAGACCGCTGTTCTCGCGCTGGCGGGCGTCCCTTCGGGTACCACGGTGACGGGCTCGGCTGGTGGACCCTACACAGTCACCTTCGCTGGTCCTGTCGGCGCGGTCTCGGCATCCGGTTCGAGCCTGACTCCCGCCGGAACTGTCTCCGTCTCCTAACCAGCACCTCTTCTGAAAGGTTGCACTTGTATGCGTGACCTCGCAGAACTCATGGACCCGGAACTCGTCCTGCCTATCGGTGGGCGCGAGTTCCGGGTCTCATGCAGTGCCCGCCAAGGGCTACACCTCGTTCAACTGTTGAACGAGAAACCACGGCTGTCGGATGAGCAGGAACGCGACGAGATTGTGTTCGCTCTCGGTGACACCTATGAGCAGATGACTGAGGCTGGTGTGTCGTGGCCGAAGATCGCTGTCGCCGGCCGTGTCGTCATGGCGCACTACGGTTTGAGTCCTGAGGCTGGCCGCATGGTGTGGGAGTCGGCTGGTGGAGTCTTGGCGGGAAATCCCCTGCCCCCACCCCCGAACCAATCGAGAGTGGGGGCGACCCTAGCCCGCAAGATCTTTCAGCCCCGGGAACCTATGGACCGGATGATCCTGGCGGCGGCCCGTACGACGAAGTAACCGGCGTCCGCGACTGGTACAACCCGACACCCGGCAAACCCGCGTCCGACGAAACCGTTGATCGGCCGTGGACTGATGTCCTCAACCACTGGCACGCAATCGAACTCGACCTCGACGCCAACGGTCACGACATCGAATCCGGTCTCCTCGACGCCCGCACGTGGCGGTGGCTGAAACTGCGCATCGACCACTACGCATCCACCCCCGGCACCAACCTCTGGGACGCCCTACACCCGAAAGCGGGCTAGATGAGGTTCATGGCTGCGTCGATTGCGGCGCGTACCCCTGCCTTGTAAGAGCGCTGGGTTGCATCAGTCCCGGTGATCCAGGCTTGAGCAGCAGGGCCTGACATCTGTTCATTCGGGAGAACTTCGACAGTGTCAGTTTCTGTGACATCGGATATCAGTTCGATGGGGCTGACCTCTAGCGCCTTGGCGACGATGAACAGTTCGTGCACGGTTATTGACTTTCGTCTTCCTCCTTCGAGGTTGGCGAGAGTTGTTCGGATGGTCGGGTATCCGAGTTCTGTGCAGGCGTTGGCCAAGTCTTGGTAACTCATGCCAAGGGCAGTTCGACGCTCCCCGATGCGCGTCACGATGGTGTGCGTAATTCTTTCAGGCCACTCCATATCGTTCATAAATACTGACTATACCCGAAAGGCCAGTGATGGCTTACAAGGATTTGGATACTTTCTTCGACCCGGATCTGCACCTGCCGATCCGCGGGAAGACGTACACGGTGCCCGCACCCGGCGCACCAGAGGCCGCACGGCTACGGAAGCAGGTCATCGCGGAAGGTGTACCGCCAGTCGAGCAGGTATTCGAGGCACTGAAAATCCTCGGCGCCGAGATCGACCCGGAAACCGAACTGTGGTCGGGCGGCGTCTACGACGAGATGGTCGCCGATGACCTGCCTTGGCCGATGGTGTTGCACTCAGGCCGCACCGCGATTCTCCATTACGGCTTCTCCGCCGATATCGGCGAGGCCCATTGGGCGCTAGCGCAACTCGGCAAACTCGTCGACCTCGAACAGGCCACCGAGTTCCTCGCCACGATCAAACCGAAAACCTGAACCCTTGGAGGGCTGAGCGATGAGCTTGGACGTTGGTGAGCTCGTAGCCCGACTGACATTGGACGATTCCCGCTTCATCCAGGGAACCCAACGATCCGAGCAGCAGTCACGGCAATCCACACAACGGATCAGCAACGGCTTCCAGGACATCACCCGCGCCGCCGCCCGCGCAGGCGAAGCAGCACAAGCCGTGGAAATCAACCGGCAGTTGGACCGGCAGGCGCAGCAAGCCGCGCAACGCATCCAAGAGTTGGAACGCAACGCGCAACGCGCCGACCAGTCAGTCGACGACATCGTCATGAACGACCGACTTCTCAACGAAGCCCGCGACGCTGCACGAGGGATCGACGAAATCCGTGCCGGCGCACGGCAAGCAGCTGGTGCGCTGAACGACATCGAACTAGGTAATCGCCTTCGGGAGGATTTGCAGGCCGCTCAGGGTGACCTGGATGACCTGTATCGGCAGGCTGGTGACGGCGGTGCTGGTGCTGGTGATCAGGCTGGCGGAAACTTCCTGTCCGGTTTTACTGACACGATCGGCAACCTCGCGTCGTCGACCGGCCCTATCGCTGGTTCGCTGCTTGGTGTCGCTGTCATCGGCTTGACGGCTGGCGCTGCGCTCGCTGCGGCCATCAAAGAGGGCATGGAGCAGGAGAAGACGCAGGATCTGTTTCAGGCACGTACTGGTGTCACGGAAGGACAGGCTCGGAAGTTCGGTCTTGCCGCGGGCGAGTCCTACGCGGATGCGTTCGGTGAGTCTGTTGAAGGCAACTTGGACACGGCGAAATTCGCTTTGCGCAACGGTCTTCTGGATCCAGCTGCAACGCAACGTGACGCCGAGAAGATGATCAACAGCCTCGATGGTGTCGCCACGATCATGGAAGAGGAGATCCCTGCCGTTGCTAAGGCAGCTGGTCAGGCTCTTAAGACTGGGTTCGCTGTCGACGCGCAGGATGCTTTCGACCTGTTCACGAAGGCAACCCAGCTTGGTCTCAACAACTCCGAGGACTTCCTCGACACTGTCAACGAGTATGGAACCCAGTTTCGCAAGCTAGGTCTGACTGGTGCCGAATCGATCGGTCTGATGTCCCAGGCCGTGAAGGCGGGCGCACGTGACACTGACCTCGCAGCAGATGCTTTGAAAGAGTTCAGCATCCGCGCAATCGACGGTAGCGAGTTGAGCGCAAAAGCTTTTGCTGATCTTGCATACGAGCAAGACGGTGTTGCGCTGAGCCAGCAGGATCTCATTGCCAACAACGAGAAGATGTCGGAAGGGTTCGGGGCCCTCGGGTTCAACGCCGAGGACATGGGGAAGAAGATCGCTGGCGGTGGAGAGGGTGCACGTGAAGCTCTAGGCCAGGTGTTGGACAAGCTGCGCGGGGTCACTGATGAGCAGGAACGCGCCACGCTAGCAACAGCTCTTTTCGGCACGCAGGCTGAAGACTTGGGCGACGCGCTCTATGCGATGGATCTTGATACGGCCATCCAGTCGATGAACGACTACGAGGGTGCGGCGTGGCGTGCGATCAACGTGATGGGCGGCAACGCCTCGACATCCGTTGAAGGCGCGATGCGGTCCATCGAACTTGCTGGCGATGGCATGAAAGCTGCTCTCGCGCAAGCATTCGGACCGTACATCAAAGACTTCGCAGACAACATCTCAAACAACCGTGCCGGTGTGATCCAGTTCTTCATCGACATCGGCAACACGGTGTTCGAAGCGGGCAAGTCAGTCCTCGGATTCGTAGAAGGCGGGCTTCGTGGACTGGCCGAGTTCGCTGTCTCGGCGTCCGAGACTGGTGCGTCGTTCCTGGATATGGGTGCGAACATCCTGTCAGTGGGTGAAGCGATCCCCGTTTTCGGTGACCTGCTGGGGCTCGCGACAGGTGGCGCTGCGGACAAGATGCGGGACATGGCCGACAAGACTCGCACTGGAGGCGAGGGCATCTCGAACATGTTGGAAGGCGCTGCTGACGGTATCCACGACACTCTGATTCCCGCTTTGGGTCAGGCTCAGGACAGGTTCAACGAGTTCGCTGGGGACATGAAGTTGTCGGCGGCGTTCAACGATGAGTCGGCGAAGGTGAACAAGGCGATCGCTGATATTGGTGTTGGCGCTGATGGTGCTGCGATCAAGATTGAGAACTGGACTGGTTCGATCGATCGCAACAACGAGGCGCAGGTCCAGATGGAAAACGGGCTCAAGGGCATGTCCGATCAGTTCGTCAATCAGATCAAGACGGGTATGGAAGCCGGCAATACCGTTGAGGCTTTGACCGGTCAGTACAACGAAAACCGAAACGCTCTGATCGAGCAATTGATGGCCACTGGCATGTCGAACAAGGCAGCGGTGGACTACCTGAATGTGCTCGGACTGACGCCTGAGTTTGTTGACACGAAGATCCTGCAATCGGGCATGCCTGAAGCCAAGTACGAGTTGGACGTGTTGAAGGACAAGGTCATCGATGTCCCGGACTCGAAGACCATCCACACTCAGGCGTTGACTCAAGATTCGATGGATCAACTCAAGGCGCTTGGCTTGAAGGTTGAGACGCTGCCTGATGGAACGGTCAATGTCACAGCTGAAACCGCTGACGCTGAAGCGCGGATGCAGGAGTGGCTGAGTCGGCAACGTACCCTACGGATCTCGGCTGTGATCACTGAACGTCGGGTCGCAGCTGGCGTGGACCCGACGTTCATCGGCCCGTCTCTCGCTGATAACGGACTCGCTGACGGCGCTATCCGTACGCGTGCGGACGGGATGATCGACACCGCACACATTCAGCAGGGTTCAGGGCAGGGCATCTACACGAAGTCCCCGCTCGGGCCGGTGCAGTACGCGGGAAGGCGAAACGCAGTGGGAAGCCTATATTCCGGGGGCGCCGTCGAAGCGGAAACGTTCGGAGGCGATCTTGCAG
>CBDALO010000174.1:0-18612 GCA_965196985.1 Gammaproteobacteria bacterium
TTTCTACATTATATAAAGGCAGCACCCAATCTCATCTATAACAACAAGCACTCTATAATTTCTTTTATTCAGCTCTGCATCTAATCTTTGTAGTTGCGAAGATAATGGTTCGCAATCTCTCCTGGAAAAACCTTCAAGAGCTTTAAAAATAAGTTTTATAATAGGTGTTACCTCTTTTGCAGCCCCGATAAAATCTTGAGCGTGGGGATTTTTCTTAATAAATAATAAGAAGGAATAAATTGCATTTTTCACCCATTGTGATTTAGACGGTTTATAATGTTGTGAGTTCTTTAGTGTTAATAGAATCTTTTTAAGAAATAGTAGAATAAGATCTCTTGTTTCAAAGCAGCCTTCTAATAAGGGTTCAAACTTTACAATAATATATTTAAGATCACTTTTGCTGTCGTTATGGAGTTTCTCTTCAATTAAATTAAGAACCGAAGACTTTCCAACCCCCCAGTCACCAGTAATAGCTATGGTATAAGCACTTTCATTGCTTTCTTCTATAAGGTTTGCAACTTTATCAACTTTGCGAGGTACTATAAATAAAACATCCTGGCTTTTATTTATAAGTGGGCGGTCATTATCAAGAGTAAATATTTCTTCCATTATATCCATAATTAGTATATCAACGAGAGGATGTACTCCGTACTAAATAAAGAAATACAGTATATATTTAAATAGTATATATATGCTGACACTAGGTGCTTTCTATTAATGCCAATTAAATACCACTGTATATATCGATTGATAAATTATTTATTACTGGATCTCTTTTTTAAGTTGCGCCAAGGTGCTTGGCGATATACCTGTTGTTTCTGAAATAAATATATCGTCAGCGCCTCTATTAAGCATCTTAATCGCAATTTCTTCAGTGCGTTGCCTTATTCCTTGAGCTAAACCCTCTTGCCGTAATTGATCTGCTGCAGACATAATAGTCTCCTTCATATCAGGTAGTGCTTCAGCTAACAGCGTGACAATTTCACTACCATAGTTGTCTTTCTCATATTCTAGCGCATATTTTACCAGCCTAGAAATGTGTTTTCCACCATCAAGTGTTTTGATTAATTGTAGCAAATCATGCTGAATCAGCTCTTTAATAATCGGTATAAGATCACGGCCATACGCATGTTTATGACATAATTCCATAGCAGCCACATACCCATGCGTTAATAACTCATCATCTGGGATTACTGATAAATCAATTAATGGGGCAGGGGCATTATAAAGCTCTTTAGCGAGTTCTGCATCCTCAAACAAGTCGAAGAAATTGAGCGTGTACGGGTAGGGTTTTTGTTTGCCGTTATAAAATACCAAGTTGAGAATTAATGGCAGTTTAAGCTGATCATTTTGATCCTTTTTCGGCATTTGTTTTAAAAACCGATCCCAAATCTTACAGCGATAATACCACAACCTAAAAGCCATAAGAGGGTCAGGGGTGGATTGGTGCTCGCTGAGCACGTACAAAAAAATCTGCTCTTTACCATACTGTTTTTTGAGCTTCACTCGGTAGAGCACGTCAGTAAACGCAGTTTGGAAATCTTCTTCAATGAAGCTATCGTTTTCTAAGTGCAGCGTCTCCCAGTCAATCATCTTTTGGATCTTTTTAGGCAAGTGCGCCTTAAAAAAATCCTTAGCAATCTCGATGTCCTGGAGCGAACTTTTAAAAAAAAGATCGTGATGCTTAATGGCGTGCTTGCTGCTCATTCCCTATCCTTGTTTGCTTTTGTTGACCACCTTGGCTTCCACGTGTAATACCCTGCATAAAAAAAGAAAGCAGCAACCAAGAGGTATCGCCAATAACCCTGTAGCGGTGTAATTAAAACATAACGGTTAATGAGAAAGAAAACAGCAACGATGATTGACGCATACAACGCGCCTTTCGTGCCGCGCTCTTTCAAGAGGGTTGTATACCGTAAATCAGGGTAAGATGTTTTCATTAACCCGCTTGTGACTCCTATTCGGCTTGGCCATGCTATTGCTATGTAAGCCACTATTCTAATGGAATTACCGGACTCTCACCAGAAGAAGTTTACTCTCTACGTCCCGCAATAACTACTCGTAATCCACAGTCTACCATGACCTAACTCGACTGAGACCTGAAAACGCGCTTTGCGATCCAAAATGGCATCCTCGCCTTTTAATGAGCTACGACTCGGCCCACCGTTCAACGGTGATTCCCATCCCGTGAGTTCTTTATAACGCCGTTGCGCATAAGCATGACGTAGACCGTGTAGCTTACTTAACCCTGCTTTACTTGCCACCCAATAATAGTGTTTGTTTTGTTGAATGTAACTTTTCTCCGGTGGGATTAAGGAGCCACCTGCTGCGAGCACCTTTGCTCTGTCTAACCAGTATCTCTGTTCCTCAGTTTGAATGGGGATGTAACGCTCAACCCCACCTTTCGCCCATGTGCGATAGATAAAAAGCTGATTACCCTGATCAGCAACGGTGGGAATAATTTTAATGGACTCCGCTGCCCGTAAACCAAACACACGCTGCAGCTCATACGAACATAAGACCCGTTCATCATCCACCGCTTGAAAGTTTGGCGAATGAATCGCTTTACTTTCCGTAGGGATTAATTGCCGAGCACCAACCTGGTAAAAGTCATTGGTTTGGACTAAGCGGTGTTTGCCAAGCTGGCGACACACAAAACGCAAGTCAGATAAGCGGTTTTTAATGCTGCCGACACTAATCCCTTTTTCTTGCCAGTGTGCCACCAAGCAGGCAACGTGCTTTTGCTTTAACCCTCGAATGTGTTTAATTTTATAACCCAAACCGTGTAGCTCAGCAAACATGGCTCGTAACCGATTAGTCCGGCAGATGCGGGTTGAATGTGACATTTGCTTGCTGCCTTTATATTGTTTCATAAACTCAAACAACGAATAGTTTAATCGTCTAAGCGGTTGTAAGCTCATGCAAATACTCCTTTTTAATACGATGGGTGCTTTGACAGCCCATTTCATGACACAAGGTTTGAATAGCCTGATCACTCTCATCCTGCCGACATAACGCTTGGTAGCGTTGTTGTGCATAGTGTTGCCGGTAAGACAGACGTGGATTGAGCTTTAAAATCCCTAACTCCGCTTGATAAAGCCGATTACAATACGTCACGAGTTCTGGCGTGTATTCCAAGGAATACCGTGCTTGTAATTCCTTACACTGCTGCAAGCAAGTTTTTTGCTCACTCGTCACAATCGGAATCTGGCGTGTTTTATGGTTATGAGCCAAGGTGCGATCAATCCATAATAATTGCTTGGTGGTTTGAATGAATGAGAGCAACACCTTAATTGCCTCGAAGCGGGTCACACCAAAGCTTTGCTGTAATGCCACTAACACTTGAGTGATCGGGTGGCACAGCGAGGGTGTCGGTACAACCGGCTGCGGTGTGATGCACTCATCACGCTGGATCCCCAGTTCCGCATTACTTGGAATACTGACCGTTAATTCGGCTAAGGCAATAAAATGACGTAACGCGCCGAGCTTATTTTTTAAGGTGCTGTCGTTGTTGCCTTGCTGGCGATAATAAGCAACCAGCTCTACAAAGTGATCCCGTGTTAATTGATCCAGTCGATAAGGTAGCAACCGTAACTTCGCCCAGTCAGCAAAACATTGCCGAACGATACGCCGGTGCTCTTGCCGCGTGCGATACGAGTATTGCCGATCTTGTGCGAGCACTTGATCGACTTTTTTGAATAAACTGTGCTGTCGCCCCATACGAGGTTTTCCTTCTATTGACCAGTCAGTGACCTGAAGGCTCGCTACTCTCAACGCCTTTGAGCAAAAACGATCAACCCCAAAACCCAAGGGAGTGAGTTTCACGGCTCACCGTGCTCAACGCCACAAAAGACACAAGCCTTCAGGTCACTGACCAAGGGAGAGAAAGAAAGAGCAGACAATTTATAATCGGTGGTTTGCGCTATTAGACCTAGGCTTAATTGGCTTAGTGCTATTAAGACCAAAAACGACAGTAAGTGATGCCGTTAATCCCCGAAGGGCATATGGGTCTCAGACAAGGGTCTACCATTTGTCAAAAACACGAACTACAAAATTTATCTGTTCTTCTCTTTTCTTCTCTCCTCTTAATGTTTTTCATCCAATTAATTTCCTAAGCAAGCTGTAACCCCAGTGCTTAGGAAGCAGTGCTCACCCTCCACCTGACCTTCGCCAATGTGAATGGAGCGGTACAAAACGTATCCAACGCGCAAGCGTGTCAATCCGATGCTCTCTGACTTCAAACCACACAGTCAGTCTGCCCGCTTAACGCGAAGTGGCTACAACAAGTTTTGTTAAGCACACGAACTCGTGTGCAAATAGTTAGCTATCGATCTTGGTCGATAGAATGAGATCATTAAGTCCCTTCTGCGACAGCATTAGTCCTAACGAAGGTTAAAGATCAGCAGATAACACCGCTTATCGGTCTTAATGCCAAAGGCAGTTTGCGTCATTCGTTTATGCTCGGTAAGAGCACTGGCCGCATTGGCGAACCCGAACTTTTAGGACAAGGGCAATCTTGTCACTCGCTCCATGCTTTGGTAAGTCCCGCTAGCTTTCGCTAGGCTCACGACACGTGGGACAACTGTGACGAATAGTAATAGACGTACAAGACGTTTCAGGCTTTCGGCCTTCTTCAGTATTACCTCAAACAATGTTACCGAGCTGACACGCCAAAAGCAAATTCAAGTCTCTTCCAATGCAAGATGAGCCTGAAATAGCCCCCACTTTCCAATGCAAAGTGGGCCTGAAGTTGTTGCGTGATCGTTCATCCTATATGGATGAATATCAATATGAACGACATAGAATTAAACACACTTGCCCAGATTGAGCAATTTCTATCCTCATCAACCCAGCTTACCTTTGAAGCTACATCACGAGCAGAATCTTACCTATGGGTTACGAACACATTAAAAAAATTTGCTTATTGCGGTATGTGCAAAAAGGACAAAGGATTGATTCGTGATTACCTGCAACGAATGACTGGTTACTCACGTTCACAAATTACTAGGCTAATTGCTCAGTATCAAAAGTCAGGAAAAGTTGTTGTTAAGCAACGATCATCTAGAAATAAGTTTAGCTTAATCTATACGCATGAGGATACTTGGTTGTTAGCTGAAACGGATCAGGTTCATCAAACGCTTAGCGGGCCTACCACAAAAAAACTTTGCGAGAGAGCCTTTCATTTGTTTGGAGATAAGCGTTATGCGCGTCTTGCTTTTATCTCAGTCTCTCATCTTTACAATCTTCGACAAACTGAAACCTACCAGCGCAAACGGCGACACTTTAATAAAACTAAAGCAACGCAGGTTTCTATTGGTGAAAGGCGAAAACCAACTCCAGAGGGTAGGCCTGGCTTTATACGTATTGATACAGTGCACCAAGGAGATATGGATAAAATCAAGGGTGTTTATCATATTAATGCTGTTGACGAGGTGACACAGATGGAAGTAGTCTGCGCTGTTGAAAAAATTAGTGAGGCTTACTTAATCCCTGTCTTAGAGCAAATAATCGATACCTTTCCATTTAAAGTGTTAGGCCTACATGCTGATAATGGCTCAGAGTACATTAATCAGCATGTAGCTAAACTATTGCAAAAGTTATTTATTGAACTCACTAAATCGAGGCCAAGGCATAGTAATGACAACGGTTTGGTGGAAAGTAAAAATGGCTCGGTTGTTAGAAAGCATTTTGGCTACATACATATTCAGCAACGTTTTGCTCCGCAAATTAATGAATTCTATAACCAGCATTTTAACGACTATATTAATTTTCACAGACCTTGTTACTTCCCTGTAACCAGCATTAATAGCAAGGGTAAGCAAACTAAAGCTAGTGCGCCATCCTTTCTGTAAATTCCATTGACTTGCTGAAAATAAGCAGGCGACTCAGTCAGATTAGAAATTCCTTTTAAGGTAAACTTAACCAAAAAAGAGGAATGACAATGAGCTGCTATAAAAATGAGAACTTAATCGAAGAAGCCATACATGTTTTAGCGATGGAGGGGTTTGAAGCTTTACCTAAGCTTGTCTCCAGGTTGATGAATGAGGCTATGTTAATAGAAAGGGAGCGCCATTTAAATGCCAGTCCTTATGAGCGAACTGGCGATAGAAACGGATATGCGAACGGCTTTAAACCAAGGTTAATTAACACAGGTCAAGGTCAGCTTGAGCTACAGATACCGCAGGTTAGAGACTCCAATGAAGCCTTCTATCCATCAGTCTTAGAGCGAGGTGTACGCTCTGATAGAGCACTTAAGCTGGCTGTCGCTGAAATGTATGTGCATGGGGTTTCCACGCGCAAAGTTGAAAAGGTGCTAAAGCAACTCTGTGGAACAGATATTTCAAGCACAGAGGTAAGCCGTTGCGCTAAATTGTTGGATGAAGATTTAAAGAAATGGCGAAATAAGCCGTTAGGAAAGATAAAATATCTTTGGCTAGATGCACGTTATGAGAAGGTGCGCACTAGCGGCACAGTACAAGACTGTGCGGTATTGATAGCCTATGGCTTTGATGAATCAACCGGCAAGAGAACAGTGCTAGGTGTTTCTGTTGCGTTATCAGAGGCTGAGGTACATTGGCGTGATTTTCTTCAGCAGTTGGTTGAGCGAGGTATACATGGTATTGAGTTGATTACTAGCGACGCTCATACTGGCCTAAAAGCCGCTAGAAGAGCTGTGTTCCCCAGTGTTCCTTGGCAACGCTGCCAATTTCATTTGCAGCAAAATGCTCAGGCTCACATACCAAAGCGCTCAATGAAGGAACCAGTAGCTGAGGAGATTACAGCTATATTTAATGCCTCAAACATTCATGAGTCGGAAAGACTATTGGCTATAGCGGTAGATAAATATCAGCAAACAGCACCAGAGCTTTCTTCTTGGTTGGAAGTGAATATACCGGAGGGCTTAGTAGTGATGAACTTTGACAGGCCGCATCAAAAAAGATTAAGAACCAGTAACATAGCTGAGCGCGTAAACAGAGAGGTAAAAAGAAGGACGCATACAGTTGGAATTTTCCCTAATACTGAATCGTGCCTAAGGCTCGTATCAGCTGTTTTAGTGGAAATTGATGACCAGTGGAGCGGATCACCTAGATACTTAAGTTGAAGTGAATAATAAGGCTTCATAGGGTTTTAGGATAGATCATTCTTGTTCTTATTAACGAGATATAATTGCTATTACCTAAAAGTTAATAATTTATTTTGAGAGGAGAAAAATTTGAGGTATAAATAATTTTTTAGATTGATTAGCATAATTAATTTAAGATATTATGCGATGAGACAGGTACAATAGAGTGCCATTTAGAATTTTAAAGGTTTTTCTAAGTACTGAAGTTGGTTTTTACAGACAAAATAACGCTCTATCGAATTTCGTGCTCGCTTGAATCAGTCCAATCTTGGTGATGAGGATAAGGAGCTTGCAGGTGGTTGTTTGGACCTTGCTCTTTGGTTGCCCGAGGTGTAACGTCCCACAATAATTTAGAGAAACCATCTCAACCTATTTTGCGTGAGATGGTGTCAAATAGTTAACCTTTTAGCTCATGAATTGCCTGATTAATGACATCATCCGGTATATGGTTTAAATTCATATTAGCGGCGATTAGCAACGCATGTCGCATGAGCCTATCAACATAACGAAGCCTACCTTTTGTGGCCATGTGTACTGCACGAATACCTGTTTCAGTGAATAAGCTGCTGCTCATTCCTGCCTTCTCAAAAGCAGCGTGAATAATGCTCTCAAAATCCCTGCTATCTTCAATTGCATGCCACCTAATAAAGCACTGAATTCTAGAGTTGATAGGTTCATAGGCTGGTCTCTGCAATGTTGCTAGAAGTGATGGGAGTCCACATAAGATAATCGTCATGACGTCTTTGCTGTCAAAACTGAAATTAAGGAAGTCAGGTAATCGTAGAATGAAATCATTACTAAGCTGATGCGCCTCGTCTAGGATCCAAATAGGCTGAACGTTTTTATCATGGTAGAGCGCGATCAAGCTCTGCTTCAAGTCTCTCCAAAGTTTAGAGAATCGGTAATAGTTTTCTAAACCTAGATTTTCGGCAAGCTGAGAGTACACATCAAATGACCGAAAGTGAGTGTCTGATTGATAAATGACTTGATGGGTCAGCGGGTTGAGTTTATTGCTCCAGTATCTTAGCGCCGTGGTCTTTCCTGTCCCTGAGTCGCCAGTAATCACTGCTAAGCCGCGTGTTTCTAGCAAACCATTAAGTTGCTGTTCTAGTCGCTTTGACTGCGCCAATTCAATAATGTTTGATTTACCCAATGGATCAAATTTCAAGCCAAAATGTTGAAGATACATCTTACTCATCCTTGTATCTTAAATAACTGTAGAGATATGACAATATTGCTACAATCCCAAGGATGCTTGGGTAGGCGGAAGGTGAAGCCGTGTTCGTCCTTAGGATTTAATCCTGTTGAGGAGATTTAGCTCCCTTCCACCCTCATAAGTTCATGAGATCGAACGGTATCTTAGGCCATTGTGAGCCTGTATTTGCAAGGTTGATCCGAACTATGATTTCCCAAGTTTGTTAGTGTAATAAAATTTAAGAGGCTCTAGCAAATGAAAAAAAATTGTGTTGGTATTGATATTGCAAAATCTGATTTTGTTGCTGCTATCACCACTAGCGGAAAAGATCACGTTAAACATTTTAATAATAATCCTGAGGGCTTTTCTGAGTTATTAGAATGGACGCAATCTTTATCTGATCAGTCACTTCATTTTTGCATGGAATCAACAGGTAAATACGGTAATGCATTGGCTCTTTATTTACATAGTGAGAAGTGTGATGTCAGTATAATTAATCCTGCACGAATAAAGTTTTTTATGAAAGGACAGCTAATACGAAACAAGACCGACAAGGCCGATGCGGTCAGTATTAAGGACTATTCAAATCATTTTACTCCAACGCTATGGCAGCCTTTGCCAGCTAATATAGAGGCTCTAAGAGCTTTGATACAGAGATCTGAAGTATTAACCTCCCAAGTCAGCAATGAACAAAACAGGCTGGAGCTAGCGGAAGAAACAATTATTAGCTCTATACAAAATCATATCGATTATATGGAAAAAGAAATTTTACGACTGCAGGAAGAAATTAGTAAGCTGATCGCGAGTGATGATGATCTGAAGAATAACACAGAGCTGCTTAAAAGCATCCCAGGCATTGGTGATAAAACCGCTCAAACACTAACTGCTTTTTTTAATAATATTGAAAGATTTTCTGGCGCAAAACAATTGGCTGCTCATATTGGTTTAAATCCCAGCCAGTCACAATCAGGCACTTCATTGAATTCATCACGGCTCTCAAAGGTTGGTAGTGCTTGGTTGCGAAAGGCGCTTTACATGCCGGCATTAGTGGCTATAAGGCATAATCCTATTTTGAAGAAATTTTATGAAAAGCTGCTCAAAAAAGGCAAGCCAAAGAAGCTAGCCATTTGTGCTGTTATGAGAAAAATGGTGCATATGATTTATGGCATCCTAAAAACACAGCAGCCATTTTCAGCGGATGCCTAGTAAAAATTTTACAATTTATTGTTGACGTTTATGACGGTATCTCCTCAGTGATATCCAAATCCTCTTTAACTTGGTTATAAACAATCTCAACTAGCGAGGTTTTTCTTGCTGGTTGTTCCGGCATCTGAGGTCTAGCTCGGGTTCTAGAAAGGTTGTTATGTTTGTCCAGCTCTCCCACTGCACCAAGGTATTGATATTCCAATGATTCGACGTGACGGGCGGAGTCACTATGCGGATCAACCACTAAATAAACCTCTTGTTGAGCCAGTTCAAATGGAACTTCAAAGAGTCGATTATTCCAGCTTACCGTGCCATCCTTCCTGACTCGGCGCTTAATGCGATGCAGGAAGTAATCATCTAGCTTATCGGCCAAACAACCTAACGGCTGAATTTTAGTGAGGTCTTGCTGATAGCGTTGTAACGGGGTCATCTTGTCAGGCAGGGCGCTTTGCGAGGCTTGATGATAAACACGCTCAACCCAAGCCCAAAATCGATCATTCAGCGCATTGAAACTATGAATGGAATCCAGGTTGCATTCAGCTAGGAATTGCTCGCGTACTGTTCTATGCCAACGCTCTAGTTTGCCTTTGCTTTGCGGTTCATAGGGCCTGCCGTAAATCAATTGAATTTTCAAACGAGCACAAATGGTTTGCAACGTTTTAGCACGGTAGGCAGGGCCGTTGTCAATGATGAGCTTAACAGGAAGCCCACGTTTGAGTAATGCCTCTTTCAACACATGCTCAATAGTAATGGCACTCTCATCAGTACAAAATTTACTGTGACAGACCAACCTTGAGGCATCATCAAAAATACTCACCAAATAGCTTTTAACTCTTCTTTGGCCATCGTAAATCGTTGGACCATGCATGACATCGCCATACCAAATATCACAAGCTGTGAGCGCCTCAAATGAGCGGCGCTCAATTTGGTTAGAAGGTGTGACTGTTCTTTTAGACAGGCCGTGTTTTACTAATAAGCGGTGAACTGTTGCGTGAGATAATTCACCTCGTGCTACCTTCCCTTGAGTTTCTAAGAGTTTAATCACGGTCGGAATTGATCTTGAAGGGCTTTCCTGTTTAGTGGAAATAATTAACTCTTGTAGCTCTGGATTGATGTGACACTGGCCTTTGTCTCGTCGAGTTTTAGGAACTAATCCATCAATACCCTGCTTTAACCAGGCGTAATACCAATTCTCAATTGTTTTAGCACTGAGGTGAACACGCTTACTACCTGGAATGTTGTAGGTTTGCTGGGACAACCTTTTAATAATGCTCTTGAGCTCACCATGCTCAAAACTATTTCGGCTACATAGCTCACCTAAAACACTTAGGCGAAACAGTGCTGTTGGGTGAATTGGCTTGGTCATTTTGCAATTCCTGTGTGATTTAACTACTTGCAATGAGTTAATCACAACTTGAGTTGAGAATGCTACGCTCAAACTGTGTGGGGTCGTGAGGTTTACAGAAAATATCCATCTCAACTTTTTTTCACGTTAATTAATTATGGGATGCTCACTCCTGTGTTGTTAAGAAAAAGCATGATGCTCGATAAATCATGCTCACCAAGGCAGGGTGCTGCCTTTATATAATGTAGAATATATAGCATAATATACACTTTAACATGATGAAGGATGGTGTTTGGATGTCAGCTAGAATTATCTCTGATGAAAATAATGAATTAACTATTGAACTCAAGCTTCCACTAAAAGGATCTATGCTTGAATGTGAGGACGCAATTCTTGATGGGCTTAATGAGGTTGGAACATTAGCCACTGAAAAAGCATTAAGTAAGTTTGATGCAGATGGCTCTCCTATCCATGTTGGAAAAATAAAGCTAACAGCACGAAGTAGAGATGAAGCAAATTACCAAACGCCTTATGGAGTTGCTCGAGTTAAGCGTTATGTTTATCAAACCTCTAAAGGCGGGAAGATCTTTTGTCCTTTAGAAGATAAGGCTAGAATTATCCAAGGATCAACACCGCGATTTGCAAAAATAATCTCACATAAATACTCAAACTTACCTGCTCCTAGTGTTATTGATGATCTCAAGGTCAATCATAACCGTAAAATCTCACATTCATACTTGCAACGGGCAACTGATTTTGTTGGCGGTATTGCACAAGCCAAAGAGGCTGAGTGGGAATATGAAGAGCCAAAGCTTGATGCAGGCGTTGAGATGCTAAGCATTAGCTTAGATGGTGCATATGTCCTCACCGTTGATGATGGTTATAGAGAGAGCATGGTTGGAACTATTTCCATGTATGATAAGCATGGTGCACGCCTGCACACAACCTACGTTGCAGCATCACCAGAATATGGAAAAGATGAATTCTTTAATAGGCTTGAAAAGGAAATAAAGCTGAAAAAGAAATATTACCCTGATGCTAAAACAATTGGCGTTGCTGATGGAGCAAAAAATAATTGGCCATTTCTAAAAAAACATACTGATACGCAAATTTTAGATTTTTGGCATGCAACTGAATATCTCGGTGAAGCATCAAAGGCAATATTTACCAAAAAATCTGAAAGAGATGAGCGTGATGTTTGGCTCCAAGAGCGATGTCATGACTTAAAGCACAAGAAAGGTGCGGCAGGTAGAATACTTGCTGAGCTTAAAGAGCATGTAAATAAAAAACTGAATAAATCGCTTAGAGAAAAGCTAGAAGGAACAATTACGTATTTTGAAAATAATATTAAAGAAAAGCGAATGTCGTATCATAATTTGATTAAGCAGAATGCACCAATTGGCTCTGGCGTCACTGAAGCAGCATGTAAAACAATTGTTAAACAAAGATTAGGCGGATCAGGAATGCGCTGGAAAGACAAGGGAATGAAAATTGTTTTATGCTTGAGAACACTAGTAAAGACTAAAGGAAGATGGGATCAGTTTTGGGAGAAGGTTAATGATTTTGGCGTGCCAGCAGTAATATAGCCTACATTATATAGAGGCAGCACCCCCAAGGCAGGCCAACCAAAACGCTTGTGGATCACTATGTCGCCCAAGCTGTAACCACAACGGATGTGCTTTGATATGGAAGGAGTAATCAACGAAGTGGTCAACCAACCAGTGAAACCACCTAGCAACGGTGTGTCGACTAACACCTTGCTCCTGACCTGATGAGCTAATACTTTTCCCAGGAGCACGCTCATTAACACTGCCTGCTGAACTGACCAGCAATACCAACGCTTTGGAGAAAGTATCTCAGGTAGGGTTGAACAAGTACGTTTACATTGATGACAATAAAATCTCAAAACAGGGGTGGGATTTAAAGAGCGTCCTTTACCTGGGTTCCTATCTGGTTTTCGATCATATGATCCATGTGACCATAGTCCACCTGCACCGCAATGGCTGCACTGCTCTGGCCTTAGTAGCTCTGGATTTTTTTTCAGCAGGATCAGGTAATCACTCAGGCTTTTAATCGCTTTTATGATTCTGCGCATGACTAATTTCACTATAGTTTTTATATCAAGTTATTTTACCTTGATAGGTTACTAAAAACCTTGTTTATTATGAGATAAAACTAGCTCAATTCCCCTAAATAAAGATAGACGTAACAGAGGTGCTTCAACAGCAGAAAATTACAATTAAACAATTACGTGAACTTATTTTTGGAGCTGACAGTAATCAGTCACCCAAGAAGAATCAGGAGAATAAGGGCCAAGAATCTGAAAGTAATATTGAGGGTGTTGGCAATAACTCTGACGATAATACATCAGGCAATAAAAAAGGTGATAGTCAATCAGATAAAAAAGGGAAATCCGGTCATGGCAGGCGAGGTAATCAGGATTACCGGAATGCCACTGATGTTTATTGCCATGTTGCTGACCATGCATGTGGCGATGCCTGTCCTGGAGGATGTGGTGGGAAACTGTATAAGGTTAAAAAAGCCGGTGTAGTTATTCGTATAACTGGCAACTCATTAGGCACGGCAACACGGTATCATTTGGAAAAGCTTCGCTGCGCCTTGTGTGGGCTTATTATCACTGCCCAGTTACCCACGGATGTTAGGAAGCAACCAAAGTATGACGCTAAGTTTAAAGCAATGCTGTGCTTGCAAAAGTATTACATTGGCGTGCCTTTTTACCGTCAAGAAAAGTTCCAAGAGTTACTAGGCTTTCCGTTACCCTCAAGTACACAGTTCGAGCTTTGTGAGCAGGTGGCTGATATCGGCTATCGTGTGTTTGATGTTTTAGAACAGTATGGCGCGAACGGTGATATTATTCAGCATGATGACACATTCGCAAAGATACTTTCGATACTATCTGATAACAAGGCGGACCTTAATAAACCAAGAAAAGGGATGTATACAACAGCCATTTTAAGCAAGACTATTGGTGCTCACCAGGTTGCTCTATTTTATGCAGGCGAGCATCACGGCGGCGAAAACTTATCACAACTATTAGCAAACAGGGTGGCTGAAAAAAAGAAGGTGATTCAAATGTGTGATGCGTTAGCAGCCAACATGCCGAAAGAGTTACAAACTATCATCTGCAATTGCTTAGCTCATGGTTTTAGAAAGTTTCGTGATTTACTTGAATATTATCCTGAGCCTTGTTTGCACGTTATGCAAATCCTGGGTGAGGTTTATCGAAATGATGAGCAAACAAAGCAAATGGACCCACATCAACGCTTACTTTATCATCGAAAGCATAGCAAACCATTGATGCTTAAACTGCATGGTTGGCTCAATAAGCAATTATCTAACAAAGTGGTAGAACCAAATAGTCACCTTGGTAAGGCGATGAAGTATATGTTAAAGCACTGGAAAAAGCTTCGGCGATTCTTAACGACACCAGGAGCGCCACTAGATAACAACATTGTCGAGGCGATACTAAAGATTTCTATTCGCATTAGAAAAGCTGCAATGTTTTATAAAACTCAGCATGGCGCTAACATCGGTAGCATCTTATTATCTCTTATTGTTACAGCTCAATTGTGCGGGGAAAACCCACTCGATTACTTAGTTGCCTTGCAGGAAAATAAATCAAGTGTTTTTAAGGATCCCTCCTTATGGTTGCCATGGAATTACCAGATTGAAGATAAAGGAGGTTTGGTCGATGAAGAGGCCGCTTGACTTATTACAGGAGGTTGACTAGCGAGCCTTCTCCATGGCTCACCGAGATGACTAGTGATAGGGTTACCTTGGTTATGCAGAATCATTAGCTGCGTGCTATCGATATGGTACGTGGCTGAGTGGGAGTTTGGCCACCATTGTAACTTTCCTTGCGAAAAACGCTTTAGACAAAGCCAGAATCCATTGCCATCATAAACTAGAAGTTTCACTGAGGTACGGCGGCTATTCGTAAAAGCAAAGACCGTACCAGAGAATGGATCCTCACCCAGCCGTTGCTGGCAAAGCGCAACTAAAGCATCAATACCCTTTCTAAAATCAGCAGGTCTGACTGATAACAATAGCCTCATTTGAGGCGTGAATTGCAGCATACACTACCCCTTGCAAAAAGTAAGAATCAGATTAATGGTTTCAGCATACTCCGGCTTAGGCAGTTGTAACACGATGCCATCAGTTCTTGTAATGCTAATCAGTTGCTGTGAAAGCACAACTGAATCCTGAATAGTGGCTTCAACAAAACATTCATCGGCTTGGTCATCATCAGAATTGGCAACTGATGTACTGCTGGCTAATAATTCTTTTTCATTAATTTTTTTGTTGAGCCGTTTAGAGCTGATTGATAATCGTTCAGTAATGTCCTTTTTTGTATAAGCAGGATAGAGCGCAATAATTTTCACCCAAAGGTCTTCTGGAATCTCCCACGGCTCTTTTGATGATGAACGCAATGACTTGAGCGATTGAGCAATATTATCTAGTGTTGAAGGTGTTGCTGACTTGGGTGTAACGACTTTTTTATCAAATGTTTTGCCAAACATAATAGGACCTTTCTAAATAGTTTTACTATCGGTCCTTTAGGATAAAGTAACTAGCTGACCTAATGCACACATGCTTGCCGCAAGCTCACAACGTGTGAACAGTTTGGATTACTGCAATGATACTCTTTATGGCCACGCATAGGATGTTTGCAGCTAAGCAGCTTAACAATGCCAATGACAATAGCTTCTCTGATTTTATCTTTGTACTTGGTGTGAAAGTTCCACCAGTTCTGATTGGTTACCAAGATTTGTTTGATACTAAAGCGTTTCATTATTCTTAGAGTAAAATGAGAAGCGCGTATAGTAGGTGAGTTATTGCTCAGCTACCTGAAGCAATTTCTATAGCAGGTGTGTTATTTTTATTCGTTATTATTCCATGGGCAGGTTTGACTAGTTTGAGACTTAATAATACTCGTGGCTTTGTAAAGACTAAACTCTTAGAGGCTTAGAAAGTTGCCGGCGAAGCCGGCCTGACTTGTTTACAATTCCTAAAGCCCTGATTCAGCAAGGTAGCGTGATGCGTGAGTAGGGCTTGGATGGCAGGCGCACGTCCACGTTTGTTGAGTATTTTGACAATTTGTTTGTGCTGAAAACCCAGATTTAGCAGAGCGGGGTAGTGCTTAGCGAGTGCATCGAGTGTTTTGGTTGCGCCGGAATGGCTTAAAATAGGGACTAATTCTTCGGTGGAAAAGCCCCAACTTTCGAGCTGTTGGTGGTGAGTGAGCAAGGATTCCACGGCCTGAGTGCAACCCTCAGTCGAAAAGATCTTAACCAAATCAGCGTGCTGAAACCCCAAGGTTTGTAACACAGCACGGTATTGATGCAACGCTTGCAAGGCTAACGAGGCTCCCCGTTGGGTTACTAATTGCACTAATTCCGCATGCGTTAAGCCTGCGTTTTGCCAGAGTTCCGGCTGATGCAGTAACGTTGTAATGGTTTTTGCTGCGCCATCCTTGCTCAATAATGCCACGATTTCAGACTGGCTAAATCCCCATTGAGCCAATAACGCGTGGTGTTCGAGCACCGCTTGGAACGCTTGCGCTGCCCCGTCCTGACTGGCGATACGCACCAAGTCAGTGACACTGAAACCTAACTCCAATAAAGCGGATTGATGTTGCAACAACGCATTCAAACTGTTGGACGCACTGTTTTGTTGAGCAATCTTGACTCGTTCTGCGTGTGAAAAGCCCAAACTTTTCAGTGCGGCATGGTGTTCCACTAACACCGCCAGCGTGTGTGCTGCGCCGGTTTTACTGCTAATACTCACCAAATCAGCGCGGGTATACCCGCATTGCATCAGGGTGGCGTAATGGGTGAGCAGGGCAGTGATCGTCTGATTAGCTCCCATTGAGGCGGTGATTTTTAAGCAATCGGTGGTTGAAAAGCCAAACCGCAATAAGGTTTGTTGATGCTCAAGAAACGCGGTGACTGCTTGTGCGCCACCCATATTCCCTGCAATGCGAACAATGTCGGTAGGCGTTAAGCCACGATTGATTAAGGTGTGGTGATGGGTGAGTATGGCATTCAGTGCTTGCGAGCCACCCGTATTACTCCCTAATTTAATGAGCTGGTCATGGGTGTACCCTAGCTCAATCAATTGCGGGTACACGCTGATCAATTTAGTCAGTGTTAACCCACCCGCATCAAAGGAACCTAACCGCGTAATCTCTGCTTTAGTTAATCGCACATCAAACAAGGCACACTGTTCTAGAATGGTTGCCACGGTTTCGCGTGACGCTTTTTTTAGGATGAGCTTATCCGCTTGCTTCTCAGTAAACCCTAACGCAGTTAATTGACGACACTCGTCCTGATAGCGAGTGAGCGCAATGTTGTATTGGGTTAATTTAGCAGACAGCTCACCCATGCCAATGACTCACATCATCAAGTCAGCGTGAGTTACGCATCTGACTCAGCAGGCGTAGCCTCAGCTTTGGCTTTAGAGGCAATCGTTTTGCTTTTTTTAGCGGGTTTCTTTTTGGCTCGCGCTTTTTGCTTGCTTTGCTTCGCCCATTCTTTTTCAAACTTTGCTAAGGCTTTGCTGCGATTGATCACAAAACTGTATTCTTGCGTAATCTCAGCTTGTTGCACTTTTAGCTCGGCGACTTCCATTTTAATGGTTTCTAGTTTTGCTTCAATGACCGCAATCAACTCTTGAGCTTTTGCTACTCGTTTTTCGGTTTGTTTGCCTGGCTTTGCTTTATGTTGTGCTTTGGCTTCTTTTAAGGCTGCTTTTTGAGTAGTGAGTTTCTCTTTCGCGCCCAATAGTTTTTCTTTCATCTTCGCCACTGATTGGGTGCAATCATACACGGCTTTCTCACACACGCCTTCGAGTTTTGATTCAGTGGCCGCGAGCGTTTGCTTAAACTCGGTGATTTGTTGCAAGGGAGTCGCAGCTTGTTTGGCTTTAACGGGTTTTTTCTTAGCAGGCATAAAAGTATCCTTCTGATTAATAAAGAGCGTGGATTGTACACGAAAAAAAAGCGAGATGCCTTGATTATTACTAATCAACGCTCCCGCTTCTTTTCTTAAACTTTCGTCTTACTAGCAAAACGCTGGTTTAACTCTGCTTGCAGAGCTTGCAACCAACGCTCATTAGCGACTAACGTTTCACAACGAGCCTGTAGGCATTGCAGTTCTAACTGCAATTGCAAACACCTGCGTGACATCGCTAAGGATTGACCTAAATCGCCTGTCGATTTACAGGTGTTAGACGACAATTAGCTTTGCGAAGTACGCCAACTAGCTTTGCAAGAAGTAGGTAATATACGCGCCATAATAACTCACTGAGGATGATCAGGTTATGGCTGGAAAGCACATTACTAAACAACAAGCGGAGCTATACATGAAATATCGAAATAAAGGCCTAACTCAAGAGGCCTGTGCAGCTAAAGTTGGCATGAGTTCTCGCAGTGGCCACACCATCGAGGTTGGTAAACACCACACCCAGCAGCCAAAGAGGCCGCGTGATTATAAGACCCGTGTCAGCCCTATTGACGCTGTTTGGGAGGATGATTTAGAGCCGATGCTGAGAAACAACCCAGATCTACAACCTCAAACACTTTTTATCTATTTGCAACGCCAGTATCAGGATAGCTCTGGAAACCCGCTCTATAATGAATCAATTCTGCGAACACTACAAAGGCGGGTGTCCCTTTGGAAAGCTCAGCATGGCAAAAGTAAGGAAGTGAAGTTTCCGCAGGTT
>CBDALO010000175.1:0-2431 GCA_965196985.1 Gammaproteobacteria bacterium
CAAAATTTTTGGTAGTATGCAAGTTTTAGAGGAAAAATAACCGTAATAATTTTATTTTGTTTTTGTTTTGTTTTGGAGTGTATCTGCAAATTTATTGAGTTTTACTTGATTCTAATATACTGACAATAAATCGATGCTTTGCTCAAGTGCTATTGACTTTGGAATAAATTATTTTAGGGGCCTCCAATTTCTTGTTAAAATGGGGGCCTCTAGACCAAACCTCAGTGAAAATCTTGACAGAATGTTAAGATTTATTATGGGCTCAACATATTATGGTCTGCCATGCCCTTTATATATTTTTGTCATTGCTCAGACTATGTACTGCGCGTAAAGGTCCCTTCTTTCCAGCTTCTCTCCAGAAAAAAATGATTTATCATTATGACATATTTCCAGAAAGTGCGAGATAACGCCGGATGCTACGGGTGATTCCCTTACTGTTCATTGTTTAAAGAATTCACCAGAAGCTTCTGGACATCTGCTTTGCTAAATCGACCAATCAACACGTAGAAAGATCTCGGAACAATACATGTAGAACAAAGATAAGCCAATCACACGCAAGATTTCACAATTAAATTGTTGAAGATTCTGGAACCTCCTCGAAGCCAAGGAAAAGGGTATATAGAGGGCTTGAGAGTAACGGAACGCCAAATTTCTGAAAAAATCACGATCAAGTCGATTGAAGCAGAAACAAATATACAAAGACACAACAAAACTTTGAATAATTCTCAAGAAGAAACAGTGAAGAGATACGATCAACTATGCCGAAAGCAATTGGAATCGATCTTGGTACAACCTACTCCTGTGTTGGAGTCTACCAGCATGGCAAAGTCGAGATCATTGCAAATGACCAAGGGAACAGAACAACGCCAAGTTATGTTGCATTCACTGATACGGAGAGACTGATTGGAGATGCTGCAAAAAACCAAGTTGCAATGAACCCAGAGAATACGATTTTTGATGCAAAAAGATTGATCGGAAGACGTTTCAACGACCCCACCATCGAAAACGACATGAAGCATTGGCCTTTCCAAGTGGTAAATGACTGTGGAAAGCCCAAACTTCAAGCCGTTTACAAAGGGGAACACAAGGCATTCTATCCAGAAGAAATTTCATCGATGGTACTCACGAAGATGAAAGAAACTGCGGAGGCCTACCTCGGTGAGAAAGTGACAAATGCAGTCATAACTGTGCCAGCATATTTCAACGATGCTCAAAGACAAGCGACAAAAGATGCTGGCATGATTGCTGGACTCAACGTCTTGAGGATAATCAATGAGCCTACAGCAGCAGCAATAGCATATGGATTGGACAAGGGATCAAGCAAAGAAAAGAACGTGCTCATCTTCGACTTGGGTGGTGGAACATTCGATGTCTCAATACTCAGCATCGACAACGGGGTGTTCGAGGTCTTGTCAACGGGTGGTGACACGCATCTTGGTGGAGAAGATTTCGACAACCGTTTGGTGGATCATTTTGTCAAGGAGTTCAAAAGAAAATACAATGCGGACATAAGCAGTAACAAAAGATCTTTGAGAAGACTTCGAACAGCATGTGAAAGAGCGAAGAGAACTTTGTCATCAGCAACACAAGCTAACATCGAAGTGGACTCACTCTATCAGGGAATCGACTTCTACTCGTCGCTAACAAGAGCACGATTTGAAGAAATCAATGCTGATCTGTTTCGAAAAACATTAGAACCAGTGCAAAAGGCATTGAGCGATTCTAAACTGGATAAGGGACAGGTTGATGAAATCGTGCTTGTTGGAGGCTCAACCAGAATTCCAAAGATACAGAAAATGCTTACTGATTTCTTCAACGGTAAAGAAATCTGCAGAGGCATCAATCCAGACGAGGCAGTTGCATACGGTGCAGCGGTGCAAGCTGCAATCCTGAATGGTGAAAAGAGCGATGAGGTGAAGGACCTTCTTGTCATTGATGTTGCACCATTGTCACTTGGGATTGAAACCGCAGGCGGGGTCATGTCAACGTTGATAAAGCGAAGCACAACCATTCCCACTAAACAGTCGGAGACCTTTACAACGTACGCAGACAATCAACCCGCAGTAACAATCCAAGTTTTCGAAGGAGAACGAGCAATGACTAAAGACAACCACTTGCTTGGAAGATTTGACCTCACCGGAATCCCTCCAGCACCTCGTGGGGTACCCAAGATTGAAGTCACATTCGACATAGATGCTAATGGTATACTCAACGTGTCTGCTGTGGAGAAGAGCACGGGCAAAAACAACAAAATCACGATAACGAACGACAGTGGAAGGTTGTCAGCCGCCGAGGTAGAAAAAATGGTGCAAGATGCAGAAAAATACAAACAAGAAGACGAGAAGCAGAGAGAAAAGATAACTGCGAAAAACCAACTTGAGAATTATGCATACAGTGTTAAAAATACAATGGAAGACAGCAATGTTGGTAG
>CBDALO010000176.1:0-7380 GCA_965196985.1 Gammaproteobacteria bacterium
CGATCAATTAAATAGACTCTGATCCCTTTGGAGCTGATAGGCAGCTTAGCAGCAAGAAAGAATTGTTCTCTTTCTTGCTGCCATCGTTTGCTTGGCATAAAAAACTGACTAAACTCTTGGAAGAAGCTGCCTTTGCTCGCGGAAAGGTTCCCTTCTTTAATTTCATCTCTTACTGTTTTAAGTAAAGCCAGCTCCCAACCTTGACGATCAATACTGCCATCATCATTGATAATAAATTGTTTGAGCTGAGGCTGAATAAATTCAACGGGGATATTAACTGGACAGGAAGAGTCATGATTAAGGTTTAGAGTTTTTAAAGCATTAATTGCTTCTAGCACATGATTCTCGCTTCCTAAGCCATCATTAATCAGATCAATGGCATTGAGGAATACAGGAAAAAATTGCCTAAAATAACTGTACCGATCTTTTAATAGCAGAAACTCATGATTATATTTACTTTCCAACCAGTTATCGGTTTGCTCAACTTTACTAGCCAATAACTCTTTGGAAATAGACTCGTAAATGACCTCTCTTAGATCAGCATTAGCAATTTCCTCGTCTAAAATTAATTTGCCAATCAGCATAAAATCATGCAGTGTTGCCAGCGTCTCTTTCTTCTTTTTCTTGCTAGCACTTGCCATACTTTTATTAACAGCTTTTTCTGCCTTATGGATCAGTTTAAGCTAGTGCGCCATCCTTTCTGTAAATTCCATTGACTTGCTGAAAATAAGCAGGCGACTCAGTCAGATTAGAAATTCCTTTTAAGGTAAACTTAACCAAAAAAGAGGAATGACAATGAGCTGCTATAAAAATGAGAACTTAATCGAAGAAGCCATACATGTTTTAGCGATGGAGGGGTTTGAAGCTTTACCTAAGCTTGTCTCCAGGTTGATGAATGAGGCTATGTTAATAGAAAGGGAGCGCCATTTAAATGCCAGTCCTTATGAGCGAACTGGCGATAGAAACGGATATGCGAACGGCTTTAAACCAAGGTTAATTAACACAGGTCAAGGTCAGCTTGAGCTACAGATACCGCAGGTTAGAGACTCCAATGAAGCCTTCTATCCATCAGTCTTAGAGCGAGGTGTACGCTCTGATAGAGCACTTAAGCTGGCTGTCGCTGAAATGTATGTGCATGGGGTTTCCACGCGCAAAGTTGAAAAGGTGCTAAAGCAACTCTGTGGAACAGATATTTCAAGCACAGAGGTAAGCCGTTGCGCTAAATTGTTGGATGAAGATTTAAAGAAATGGCGAAATAAGCCGTTAGGAAAGATAAAATATCTTTGGCTAGATGCACGTTATGAGAAGGTGCGCACTAGCGGCACAGTACAAGACTGTGCGGTATTGATAGCCTATGGCTTTGATGAATCAACCGGCAAGAGAACAGTGCTAGGTGTTTCTGTTGCGTTATCAGAGGCTGAGGTACATTGGCGTGATTTTCTTCAGCAGTTGGTTGAGCGAGGTATACATGGTATTGAGTTGATTACTAGCGACGCTCATACTGGCCTAAAAGCCGCTAGAAGAGCTGTGTTCCCCAGTGTTCCTTGGCAACGCTGCCAATTTCATTTGCAGCAAAATGCTCAGGCTCACATACCAAAGCGCTCAATGAAGGAACCAGTAGCTGAGGAGATTACAGCTATATTTAATGCCTCAAACATTCATGAGTCGGAAAGACTATTGGCTATGGCGGTAGATAAATATCAGCAAACAGCACCAGAGCTTTCTTCTTGGTTGGAAGTGAATATACCGGAGGGCTTAGTAGTGATGAACTTTGACAGGCCGCATCAAAAAAGATTAAGAACCAGTAACATAGCTGAGCGCGTAAACAGAGAGGTAAAAAGAAGGACGCATACAGTTGGAATTTTCCCTAATACTGAATCGTGCCTAAGGCTCGTATCAGCTGTTTTAGTGGTAATTGATGACCAGTGGAGCGGATCACCTAGATACTTAAGTTGAAGTGAATAATAAGGCTTCATAGGGTTTTAGGATAGATCATTCTTGTTCTTATTAACGAGATATAATTGCTATTACCTAAAAGTTAATAATTTATTTTGAGAGGAGAAAAATTTGAGGTATAAATAATTTTTTAGATTGATTAGCATAATTAATTTAAGATATTATGCGATGAGACAGGTACAATAGAGTGCCATTTAGAATTTTAAAGGTTTTTCTAAGTACTGAAGTTGGTTTTTACAGACAAAATAACGCTCTATCCAGTTTAATCAGCATCTCAATAATAGAATCAGTGTGATCCTGGTAAAGTTGTTGGCACAAGCAGACTAAAATACCATACTTTTTCCCTGGGCGTAGTTTTTCAACTCGAGATACAGAATAGTAGCGCGCGCTGCGGGCTAATCGCTGCTGATAATTTTTATTAAGCCAACTTAAATCAATCGTAATGGCTTGTAACTTCTTAATTAACAGCAGGATACCCTCTACTGAAGGTACACCAGGTGTTTGCCTAAGCTGCCATAAAATAGAGCGTCTATTATTAACCTTGAGTAACACATCAAGCTTTTCCCTAACGGTATTCTTCAGCACATTTAAAAAATTTGATTCTATCTCTCGACGAGCAAGGTCACGGTATTTACCAACAAGACGACGCAAGGTTGATAAAGCTGGTTGCAAAATACCTTTTTCTTTCAGAAAGCACTGCACCTTAGGAACGAGCAAAGTAATCTGATCAGTTTGTCTTGCTTGCTTAATGAGATAGTCAGCCAACTCTTCTTGATTGCTAGCAGTATACTCTTTTACCGCGAGGTAGGTTTTGATCTTGTGTTGATGTCGTTGAATAACTCGACGATTAAGCTGATAAGACTGCATGAGGTCAGAAGGTAAACTAAGCTGATTACTTACGTAGTGGAGCAAGACGGTATCTAATTCTAAGGGAACTTGCTTAGGCAGGTAGTTACGGGTGGCTCTATGATAATTCCCGTGGTTGAGTTTATCCTTTATTAATAGCATAAAGCCTTCCTTTCCAAATTATTCAGGTATAGAATTTTCTCTCCATTTTAGCTCATAATAAGGACATTACCTATGCCGACCATTGACATCCAGTTTAATATTCCCTTCTTCCGTATCGATAAAGTTGAAGAAACTGATACAGCAATTTTTATTTACGGGCAGACAGAAGAAACATCCGTTGGTTGTCATATTTGCGGTAAAGAAACCGCACGTTTTCACGGTTACGACAAAGAACGCAAGGTTAGGCATCTTCCTATTATGAACAAGCAGACCTATCTAATTTATCAGCCTAAGCGATATATCTGTTTTGAACATGGCTGCCATTGCCCAACGACTACTGCAACACCGGATTTTCATTCAAGTGATAGTCAATTTAGTTATGAACTAGAATTATATTTACTGCGCGAATTAGTTAACAGCACAATAAAAGATGTAGCATTGAAAAATGACACAACAGAGAAGAAGATCGAAGGAATAATTAATCGCCATATCTCACCTAAGATTAATTGGTCGCAATTTAAATTTCTAGGTGATTTAGGGATTGATGAGATTAGTTTAGAAAAAGGAAAAGGCGCCTATATGACAATTATTACAGCCAGGATTAATGGTAAAGTTAGAATACTTTCAATCATTAAAGGTCGAAAAAAGCGTGATATAAAGCATTTTCTGCTTTCGATTCCTATAAAGCTTAGAAAGACAGTTGTGTCAGTTTGTACTGACATGTATAAGGGTTATGTTAACGCTGCCAGAGAGGTTTTTACTCCAATGCAGGTTATTGTTGACCGTTATCATGTTGCTAAACTGTATCGGCGAGCATTAGACAAGATGCGTCAAAAGGTGCTAGCCGATTTAAAAAAGGAGCTACCTCCTCATGAGTATGATAAAGTTAAAAACCTAACTAATCTGCTCAGGGGACATAAAGAGTTTTTTACCAAAGAAGAAAATGAAAAGCTGAATACATTATTCTCCTACTCCTTTGAGTTAACAGAGTCATACCGAATGGCAAGAAAGCTAACGAGCATTTTTAATAAGGAGCAATCAATAAAATCTGGTACTAAAAGTATTGATGCCTGGATTCAGGAGGTTCAAAGTAAAAAGATTAATTGCTTTAAAAAATTCATAAAAACTCTTAAAGCCTTCAAAGTGGAAATCTGTAATTATTTTTCAGAGGGAAAGAATAGTGGGTTTGTTGAAGGATTTAATAATAAGATTAAAGTTTTGAAGCGTAGATGCTATGGGATTTTTGACCCAAAAACACTATTCAAAAGACTGTATATTGATATTAATGGATATGAGCTTTACTCTATAAATATAGGGTAAAACGCACCACGGGAAACCTCATAGAGCCAGCCTTATTAAGAAAACGTGGCGTTGAAGCAGCACTACACTCCTTACTCATTATTGGCCTTTGGATGCTGGCCAATAATTACTTTTTCCGTACGCCGTTACAAGGCTATGCTCGCTACCTGTATGTGATTGGCTTCTTAGCGTTTACAGCGTATTTAACTTGGAAACCGCGTTGGCTAGCTAAATCGCGCAGGGAGTCTGAATGAGTAGTAAACACGCTATTAAGCATCACGATCTTTTTTTTAAAAGTTCTCTCCAGGATATCGAGATTGCCAAGGATTTTTTTAAGGCGCACTTACCTAAAAAAATCCAAAAGATGATTGACTGGGACACACTGCATTTAGAAAACGATAGCTTCATCGAAGAAGATTTTCAGACTGCATTTACGGATGTGCTCTACCAAGTGAAGCTCAAAAAGCAGTACGGTAAAGAGCAGATTTTTTTGTACGTGCTCAGCGAGCACCAATCCAGCCCTGACCCTCTTATGGCTTTTAGGTTGTGGTATTATCGCTGCAAAATTTGGGATCGGTTTTTAAAACAAATGCCAAAAAAGGATCAAAATGATCAGCTTAAACTGCCGTTAATTCTAAACTTGATATTTTATAACGGCAAACAGAAACCCTACCCCTACACACTGAATTTCTTCGATTTATTTGAGGATGCGGAACTCGCTAAAGAGCTTTATAATGCCCCTGCCCCATTAATTGATTTATCAGTAATCCCAGATGATGAGTTATTAACGCATGGGCATGTGGCCGCTATGGAACTATGCTGAGAACTACCCAAAATTGTTATCTCCCTACCTGAACTGAATTCGATAATTCTTTTTGTTCTTCTTGAGAAACACTATTTTCTTTAAAAAATTGCTCTACTAAGTGATACGTTAGAAGTTTTCTAATACCCTTCGCAATAAAGTGTCGTGTCACCTTGCCCTTACCATCTCCTAATTTAGCTAGCATAATTGCGTAATCGTCATAAGCTTTTTCCTTACCTATCTCATACAAATATGAGGCCACATAAAAACATACAGCCAGTAGATTTTGTATCCCTTTAAAATTTTTTATCTGCATATTTTCCCAGCCTAGTCCTTCCTTGAGAAATTTAAAAACATATTCAATTTTCGCACGAGATAGATAGGCTATGTATACCTCATACGCCTCATCAAAAGTCGTTACTTTTTTATTAGTTAATAGCAGCATGTCATTCTTAAAAATTCTCCTACCATCTCTGCCTGTAATTTGGATTTTAATTGCATTGAAGTTCTCAAACTCTCCAAAATAAATAGTTATTTTTCCGTCTTGTACGCAATTCTTTCCAACTGTTAACTTTTGGAATTGCTTTTCGCCTTGAGCATCAAAATCAGCGTTAATCAGCTTAAGCTTTTTACCATCATCACCTCTACCTTCTATTGTTCTTGTTATTTTTGAGCGAATAATAAAGTCTTGATCTAGGTTTGTATCAATTAGTGAGAGATAGTCATTATCATCAAACTCTCTATCTAGAATATGGGTAATGGTTGCATCTTCATTCTTTGATTTTAGGCAGATTCCTATTTTTTCTATTTCACGAATAGACAGCAGCTTTTTATTAAAGTAATCACCAGATTCATAAAGACTCTTGGCCTCTTTATCTCCCTCAAATGGCTTTCCAGCCTCTATTTTCTTAATATGCTCAGCTTTTAAAAACTTAGGGTCTTTATTGCTGTAGCTTACATGCGATAGTAGATGCACAGCCTTATCACCAGGTACTAATGCAACTGCGTTATGCGTGCTGTAACCATTGATAATATCCCCGTCCAGACTCCTTACTTTACCTAGATTTTCAGTTTGCTTGCTATGTGGCTTTCTAATATCAGAAGGATCATGAAGAACATCAATTTTACTGGCGTGTGAAAGTTTTTCACAGCTCTGTTCTAGCAATACATCATTTGTTTTTATTGGATCTAAATCGGTGCTTTTATTTTCACCGGTAAGTGTACGAATCATCTTTTTATACTCATTGTTATCTTTTGATGAACTGAACAACTTACAACTACCTTCAGTTAATAGCTTTCCTACAATCGTCGATAGATTTTTTTAAAACAACTTTCCCAGTTAATTTTGAAAAAAGAGGGGCAGCGTAATCGGCGAAGTTTAACATTTATACTCATCTCGTTAGTCTTGTTAAAAAGACAAAGCATAGTCATTTTTACACAATATTTCAGCATTATTTTGCTGATTTAAATTTTGGGTAGTTTTCAGAACTATGTCACAAACATGCGTATGGACGTGATCTTATACCTATTATTAAAGCGTTAATTCAGCATGATTTACTACAATTAATCAAGACACTTGATGGTGGAAAACACATTTCTAGGCTGGTAAAATATGCGCTAGAATATGAGAAAGACAACTATGGTAGTGAAATTGTCACGCTGTTAGCTGAAGCACTACCGGATATGAAGGAGACGATTATGTCTGCAGCGGATCAATTACGACAAGAAGGCCATAACCAAGGGCTTAAACAAGGGATACAACAAGAACGTCTAATTATAGCAACTAATATGCTCCATAAAGGTGCTGATGATGCTTTTATTTCAGAAATGACAGGTATATCTGTAGAGCTGTTGGCTAAGATTAAAGATGACCTTCACCAATAAAACTTATGAGACCTCATATAACCTATTAGAACATGAAAAAAAATGAGTTACTTGCAAAACTATCTGGGCTTTTTGATTGGCTACGTTCTAAAAACTCAAAACATACTAATAGATTTGATAAAAAAAATAGTTGTCTAAGTAATTCAAATGAAAAGTTTCTTAATTTTCAAAATGATAGTCCCATTAAATCTACACGCCATGATTGCTTTAATGTTAACGCCCGCATAGTTGGTACTATTCTTAGTTGCCTAACACCCGAAGATAAGGGTGGTTTTACATTGGCAGTTACTGGTGATTGGGGTGTAGGAAAAACATCTACTCTTAACCTAGTTAAAGAAACTTTAGAGTGCAGCCGTGATAAATATTTGATAGTTGATTTTGAACCATTATTAGAAGCATGCTTTACTACTAAAGATCTCATCAAGCTTTTT
>CBDALO010000177.1:0-33705 GCA_965196985.1 Gammaproteobacteria bacterium
ATGCTGAGCATTAGCTTAGATGGTGCATATGTCCTCACCGTTGATGATGGTTATAGAGAGAGCATGGTTGGAACTATTTCCATGTATGATAAGCATGGTGCACGCCTGCACACAACCTACGTTGCAGCATCACCAGAATATGGAAAAGATGAATTCTTTAATAGGCTTGAAAAGGAAATAAAGCTGAAAAAGAAATATTACCCTGATGCTAAAACAATTGGCGTTGCTGATGGAGCAAAAAATAATTGGCCATTTCTAAAAAAACATACTGATACGCAAATTTTAGATTTTTGGCATGCAACTGAATATCTCGGTGAAGCATCAAAGGCAATATTTACCAAAAAATCTGAAAGAGATGAGCGTGATGTTTGGCTCCAAGAGCGATGTCATGACTTAAAGCACAAGAAAGGTGTGGCAGGTAGAATACTTGCTGAGCTTAAAGAGCATGTAAATAAAAAACTGAATAAATCGCTTAGAGAAAAGCTAGAAGGAACAATTACGTATTTTGAAAATAATATTAAAGAAAAGCGAATGTCGTATCATAATTTGATTAAGCAGAATGCACCAATTGGCTCTGGCGTCACTGAAGCAGCATGTAAAACAATTGTTAAACAAAGATTAGGCGGATCAGGAATGCGCTGGAAAGACAAGGGAATGAAAATTGTTTTATGCTTGAGAACACTAGTAAAGACTAAAGGAAGATGGGATCAGTTTTGGGAGAAGGTTAATGATTTTGGCGTGCCAGCAGTAATATAGCCTACATTATATAGAGGCAGCACCCTTATAACGCCGTTGCGCGTAAGCATGACGTAGGCCGTGTAGCTTACTTAACCCTGCTTTACTTGCCACCCAATAATAGTGTTTGTTTTGTTGAATGTAACTTTTATTCGGTGGAATTAAGGAGCCACCTGCTGCAAGCACCTTTGCTCTGTCTAACCAATATCTCTGTTCCTCAGTTTGAATGGGGATGTATCGCTCCACCCCACCTTTCGCCCAGGTACGATAGATAAAAAGCTGATTGCCCTGATCAGCAACGGTGGGAATAATTTTAATGGACTCCGCTGCCCGTAAACCAAAGACGCGCTGCAGCTCATACGAACATAAGACCCGTTCATCATCCACCGCTTGAAAGTTGGGCGAATGAATCGCTTTACTTTCCGTAGGGATTAATTGCCGAGAGCCTATCTGGTAAAAGTCATTGGTTTGGACTAAGCGGTGTTTGCCAAGCTGGCGACACACAAAACGCAAGTCAGATAAGCGGTTTTTAATGCTGCCGACACTAATCCCTTTTTCTTGCCAGTGCGCCACCAAGCAGGCAACGTGCTTTTGCTTTAACCCTCGAATGTGTTTAATTTTATAACCCAAACCGTGTAGCTCAGCAAACATGGCTCGTAACCGATTAGTCCGGCAGATACGGGTTGAATGTGACATTTGCTTGCTGCCTTTATATTGTTTCATAAACTCAAACAACGAATAGTTTAATCGTCTAAGCGGTTGTAAGCTCATGCAAATACTCCTTTTTAATACGATGGGTACTTTGGCAACCCATTTCATGACACAAGGTTTGAATAGCCTGACCGCTCTCATCCTGCTGAGATAACGCTTGGTAGCGTTGTTGTGCATAGTGTTGCCGGTAAGGCAAACGTGGATTGAGTTTCAAGATCCCTAACTCCGCTTGATAAAGCCGATTACAATACGCCACGAGTTCTGGCGTGTATTCCAAGGAATAGCGTGCTTGTAATTCCTTGCACTGTTGCAGACAAGCCTCTTGCTCATTCGTTACAATCGGAATCTGGCGTGTTTTATGGTTATGAGCCAAGGTACGATCAATCCATAATAATTGCTTGGTCGTTTGAATGAATGAGAGCAACACCTTAATTGCCTCAAAGCGGGTCACACCAAAGCCTTGCTGTAATGCCACTAATACTTGAGTGATCGGGTGGCACAGCGAGGGTTTCGGTAGAACCGGCTGCGGTGTGATGCACTCATCACGCTGGATCCCTAGTTCCGCATTACTTGGAATGCTGACCGTTAATTCGGCTAAGGCAATAAAATGACGTAACGCGCCGAGCTTATTTTTTAAGGTGCTGTCGTTGTTGCCTTGCTGGCGATAATAAGCAACCAGCTCTACAAAGTGATCCCGTGTTAATTGATCCAGTCGATAAGGTAGCAACCGTAACTTCGCCCAGTCAGCAAAACATTGCCGAACGATACGCCGGTGCTCTTGCCGCGTGCGATACGAGTATTGCCGATCTTGTGCCAGCACTTGATCGACTTTTTTGAATAAACTGTGCTGTCGCCCCATACGAGGTTTTCCTTCTATTGACAAGTCAGTGACCTGAAGGCTCGCTACTCTCAACGCCTTTGAGCAAAAACGATCAACCCCAAAACCCAAGGGGGTGAGTTTCACGACTCACCGTGCTCAACGCCACAAAAGACACAAGCCTTCAGGTCACTGACCAAGGGAGAGAAAGAAAGAGCAGGCAATTTATAATCTGTGGCTTGCGCTATTAGACCTAGGCTTAATTGGCTTAGTGCTATTAAGACCAAAAACGACAGTAAGTGATGCCGTTAATCCCCGAAGGGCAAATGGGTCTCAGACAAGGGTCTACCATTTGTCAAAAACACGAACTACAAAATTTATCTGTTCTTCTCTTTTCTTCTCTCCTCTTAATGTTTTTCATCCAAATCATTTCCTAAGCAAGCTGTAACCCCAGTGCTTAGGAAGCAGTGCTCACCCTCCACCTGACCTTCGCCAATGTGAATGGAGCGGTACAAAACGTATCCAACGCGCAAGCGTGTCAATCCGATGCTCTCTGACTTCAAATCACACAGTCAGTCTGCCCGCTTAACGCGAAGTGGCTACAATACGTTTTGTTAAGCACACGAACTCGTGTGCAAGTAGTAAGCTATCGATCTTGGTCGATAGAATGAAATCATCAAGCCCCTTCTGCGACAGCATTAGTCCTAACGAAGGTTAAAGATAAGCAGATAACAGCGCTTATCGGTCTTAATGCCAAAGGCAGTTTGCGTCATTCGTTTATGCTCGGTAAGAGCACTGGCCGCATTGGCAAACCCGAACTTTTAGGACAAGGTTAATCTTGTCACTCGCTCCATGCTTTGGTAAGTCCCGCTAGCTTTCGCTAGGCTCACGACACCTGGGACAACTGTGACGAATAGTAATAGACGTACAAGACGTTTCAGGCTTTCGGCCTTCTTCAGTATTACCTCAAACAATGTTACCGAGCTGACACCACAAAAGCAAATTCAATCAAACAAAAAAAAGCAGCAGCAGAACCAGCAAGTGGTCTGAGCTGAGCCATTCCAAAAAAGGGCAGCAGCGACAGCAAGACAACCTATCTCATCAACACTGATGCCAGTGGGTGGCACAAACCAAAATTCCGCGCCGACAATTTATCCACAATCGTTGGGGATTTTTTTATGGAATCCCCAACTCATGGGGATAAATTGAGGCCCTGCACCTGTGGCCTAGGCGGGAGCCAAGTCAGGCTATTCTTTAACCAAAATTAGAGCAAAATAAGTTAGCCCGTAAACACGGGCTAGAATTTCGCTTGTAACTGATTGTTTTCATTAAAAAATCGCAGGAAAACGCTCCCGCGTCACTTCAGAATACTCTGAAGTGACGCGGGAGGATTCAAAGCCAGCCCCCGTGCGAAAACGGGGGCCGAAGCCAACCGGTGGAACGGTTGGCTGGACTGAAAATCGAGGTGCTTGGAAAGCCTCTAGCGAGTAGATAACTCAGCTTGCAAGACAACAAAACCCGCCGGTTGACTCGCAAGCTGGACAATCTTTTGATGCGGTAAGCCTTGCTGGCGGAGGGTGTTGTAATGGCCGGCAAGGGTGTTGAGCGTGGATCCGGCACTGCGATAACGCGCAATTTGTGCAAGCTCTGCTTCTGAAAAACCCCACCCTAGCAATTTTTTAGCGTGAGTTTGCAGGGCTTGCAGGGTCTTGGCTCCGCCACTTTTTGCGGTGATACTGACCAAATCAGCAGGTGTGAGTGAGAGGGTTTGCCACGCCTTTTGCTCCTCAGCAAGTAACGTGAGGGTGACTCTGGCTCCGTCTTGGTTGACTATTCTGATTAAATCGTAGTCATTAAAACCCTGATTTAGCAGAGTGGTGTGATGCGTGAGTAGGGCTTGGATGGCAGGCGCACGTCCTCGTTTGTTGAGAATTTTGACAATTTGTTTGTGCTGAAAACCCAGATTTAGCAGAGCGGGGTAGTGCTTAGCGAGTGCATCGAGTGTTTTGGTTGCGCCGGAATGGCTTAAAATATGGACTAATTCTTCGGTGGTAAAGCCCCAGCTTTGAAGCTGTTGGTCATGAGTGAGTAAGGATTCCACGGCCTGAGCGCAACCCTCAGTCGAAAAGATCTTAACCAAATCGGCGTGCTGAAACCCCAAGGTTTGTAGCACAGCGCAATATTGATGCAAGGCTTGCAAGGCTAACGAGGCTCCCCGTTGGGTTACTAATTGCACTAATTCCGCATGGGTTAAGCCTGCGTTTTGCCAGAGTTCCGGTTGATGCAGTAACGTTGTAATCGTTTTTGCTGCACCATCCTTGCTCAATAATGCCACGATTTCAGACTGGCTAAATCCCCATTGAGCCAATAGCGCGTGGTGTTCGAGTACCGCTTGGAACGCTTGCGCTGCCCCGTCTTGACTGGCGATACGCACTAAGTCAGTGACACTGAAATCTAACTCCAATAAAGCCGAGTGATGTTGCAACAACGCATTCAAACTGTTGGACGCGCTGTTTTGCTGAGCAATCTTGACCCGTTCTGCGTGTGAAAAACCCAAACTTTTCAGTGCAGCATGGTGTTCCACTAACACCGCCAGCGTGTGTGCTGCACCGGTTTTACTGCTAATACTCACTAAATCAGCGCGGGTATAACCGCATTGAATCAAGGCGGGGTAGTGAGTAAGTAGAGCAGTGATCGTCTGATTAGCTCCCATTGTGCCAGTGATTTTTAAGCAATCGGTGGTGGAAAAGCCAAACCACAATAAGGTTTATTGGTGCTCAAGAAATGCGGTGACCGCTTGTGCGCCACCCATATTCCCTGCAATGCGAACAATGTCGGTAGGCATTAAGCCACGATTGATTAAGGTGTGGTGATGGGTGAGCACGGCATTCAGTGCTTGTGAGCCACCGGTATTACTCCCTAATTTAATGAGCTGGTCATGGGTGTACCCTAGCTCAATTAATTGCGGGTACACGCTGATCAATTTAGTCAGTGTTAACCCACCCGCATCAAAGGAACCTAACCGCGTAATCTCTGCTTTAGTTAATCGCACTTCAAACAAGGCACACTGTTCTAGAATTGTTGCCACAGTTTCGCGTGAGGCTTTTTTCAGGATGAGCTTATCCGCTTGCTTCTCAGTAAACCCTAACGCAGTTAATTGACGACACTCGTCCTGGTAGCGAGTGAGCGCAATGTTGTATTGGGTTAATTTAGCAGATAACTCATCCATGCCAATGACTCACGACATCATCAAGCGAGCGTTACGCATCAGTCTCGGTTGATGACACCTTAGCCTCGGCTGATGGCTCCTCAGCTTTGGCTTTAGAGGCAGTCGTTTTGTTTTTTTTAGTGGGTTTCTTTTTCGCTCGCACTTTTTGCTTGCTTTGCTTCGCCCATTCTTTTTCAAACTTCGCTAACGCTTTGCTGCGATTAAGCACAAAGCTGTACTCTTGCGTGATCTCTACCTGCTGGACTTTCAATGTGTCTATTTCCGTTTTAAGAACTTCAATCAGTGCTTCAATGGTTTCAATAGTCTCTTTTGCTTTAGCAACCCGTTTTTCGGTTTGTTTGCCTGGCTTTGCTTTATGTTGGGCTTTGGCTTCTTTTAACGCTGCTTTTTGAGTAGTGAGTTTCTCTTTTGCACCCAGTAACTTCTCTTTCAGTTTAGCAACCGATTGGGTGCAATCATACACGGCTTTCTCACACACGCCTTCGAGTTTTGATTCAGTGGTTGCGAGCGTTTGCTTAAACTCGGTGATTTGTTGTAAAGGGGTAGCAGCGTGTTTGGCTTTAACGGGTTTTTTCTTAGCAGGCATTAGTTTTTCCTTCTGGTTGATTAAGAGCGCGGATTGTACACGAAAAAAAAGCGAGATGCCTTGATTATTACTAATCAATGCTCCCGCTTCTTTTCTTAAACTTTCGTCTTACTAGCAAAACGCTGGTTTAACTCTGCTTGCAGAGCTTGCAACCAACGCTCATTAGCGACTAATGTTTCACAACGAGCCTGTAGGCATTGCAGTTCTAACTGCAATTGCAAACACCTGCGTGACATCGCTAAGGATTGACCCAAATCGCCTGTCGATTTACAGGTCAATTCATTTCTGCCATAGACTTCAAAAAATTCGAGTCGCCCTAAAATATGACTGGGGTACGTAAAAAAATACTCATTCAAATAAGCACTTTTTCCGTCACGGCTAAATCGCCTGGCTTCTCGCCAAGGCAGTGTGCCGGTGGTCTTTTGTAAAAAGACAATATCCACAGTCACTTTAGCGTCACTAAACAAATTATCCGGCAACCGAAACGCCGCCACCAAGGTTCCCCCTTCCTCTGCAATGATGTGTCTCACCTGCTTGCAGGAGGCATCTAAAAAGTAGCGCGGTAACACCATGGCCAGTAGCCCATTGGGTTTTAATAACCGCATGGCTTTGGCCACAAAGTAATGGTGAATGCTGTAGCGGGTTAAATCCTGATGAACGGGATCGTCCACTTGGATTTGACCAAACGGCGGATTGCCCAGTATCAAGGTAAACTGCTCGTCCGGCTGAAAACGTTCAAAGCCGGTGTGATGCACCTCAACATCGGGGTAAATCACGTGGCTCTATGATAATTCCCGTGGTTGAGTTTATCCTTTATTAATAGCATAAAGCCTTCCTTTCCAAATTATTCAGGTATAGAATTTTCTCTCCATTTTAGCTCATAATAAGGACATTACCTATGCCGACCATTGACATCCAGTTTAATATTCCCTTCTTCCGTATCGATAAAGTTGAAGAAACTGATACAGCAATTTTTATTTACGGGCAGACAGAAGAAACATCCGTTGGTTGTCATATTTGCGGTAAAGAAACCGCACGTTTTCACGGTTACGACAAAGAACGCAAGGTTAGGCATCTTCCTATTATGAACAAGCAGACCTATCTAATTTATCAGCCTAAGCGATATATCTGTTTTGAACATGGCTGCCATTGCCCAACGACTACTGCAACACCGGATTTTCATTCAAGTGATAGTCAATTTAGTTATGAACTAGAATTATATTTACTGCGCGAATTAGTTAACAGCACAGTAAAAGATGTAGCATTGAAAAATGACACAACAGAGAAGAAGATCGAAGGAATAATTAATCGCCATATCTCACCTAAGATTAATTGGTCGCAATTTAAATTTCTAGGTGATTTAGGGATTGATGAGATTAGTTTAGAAAAAGGAAAAGGCGCCTATATGACAATTATTACAGCCAGGATTAATGGTAAAGTTAGAATACTTTCAATCATTAAAGGTCGAAAAAAGCGTGATATAAAGCATTTTCTGCTTTCGATTCCTATAAAGCTTAGAAAGACAGTTGTGTCAGTTTGTACTGACATGTATAAGGGTTATGTTAACGCTGCCAGAGAGGTTTTTACTCCAATGCAGGTTATTGTTGACCGTTATCATGTTGCTAAACTGTATCGGCGAGCATTAGACAAGATGCGTCAAAAGGTGCTAGCCGATTTAAAAAAGGAGCTACCTCCTCATGAGTATGATAAAGTTAAAAACCTAACTAATCTGCTCAGGGGACATAAAGAGTTTTTTACCAAAGAAGAAAATGAAAAGCTGAATACATTATTCTCCTACTCCTTTGAGTTAACAGAGTCATACCGAATGGTAAGAAAGCTAACGAGCATTTTTAATAAGGAGCAATCAATAAAATCTGGTACTAAAAGTATTGATGCCTGGATTCAGGAGGTTCAAAGTAAAAAGATTAATTGCTTTAAAAAATTCATAAAAACTCTTAAAGCCTTCAAAGTGGAAATCTGTAATTATTTTTCAGAGGGAAAGAATAGTGGGTTTGTTGAAGGATTTAATAATAAGATTAAAGTTTTGAAGCGTAGATGCTATGGGATTTTTGACCCAAAAACACTATTCAAAAGACTGTATATTGATATTAATGGATATGAGCTTTACTCTATAAATATAGGGTAAAACGCACCACGGGAAACCTCATAGAGCCGAAAGAGTTACAAACTATCATCTGCAATTGCTTAGCTCATGGTTTTAGAAAGTTTCGTGATTTACTTGAATATTATCCTGAGCCTTGTTTGCACGTTATGCAAATCCTGGGTGAGGTTTATCGAAATGATGAGCAAACAAAGCAAATGGACCCACATCAACGCTTACTTTATCATCGAAAGCATAGCAAACCATTGATGCTTAAACTGCATGGTTGGCTCAATAAGCAATTATCTAAGCTAGTGCGCCATCCTTTCTGTAAATTCCATTGACTTGCTGAAAATAAGCAGGCGACTCAGTCAGATTAGAAATTCCTTTTAAGGTAAACTTAACCAAAAAAGAGGAATGACAATGAGCTGCTATAAAAATGAGAACTTAATCGAAGAAGCCATACATGTTTTAGCGATGGAGGGGTTTGAAGCTTTACCTAAGCTTGTCTCCAGGTTGATGAATGAGGCTATGTTAATAGAAAGGGAGCGCCATTTAAATGCCAGTCCTTATGAGCGAACTGGCGATAGAAACGGATATGCGAACGGCTTTAAACCAAGGTTAATTAACACAGGTCAAGGTCAGCTTGAGCTACAGATACCGCAGGTTAGAGACTCCAATGAAGCCTTCTATCCATCAGTCTTAGAGCGAGGTGTACGCTCTGATAGAGCACTTAAGCTGGCTGTCGCTGAAATGTATGTGCATGGGGTTTCCACGCGCAAAGTTGAAAAGGTGCTAAAGCAACTCTGTGGAACAGATATTTCAAGCACAGAGGTAAGCCGTTGCGCTAAATTGTTGGATGAAGATTTAACTGAGAACTACCCAAAATTGTTATCTCCCTACCTGAACTGAATTCGATAATTCTTTTTGTTCTTCTTGAGAAACACTATTTTCTTTAAAAAATTGCTCTACTAAGTGATACGTTAGAAGTTTTCTAATACCCTTCGCAATAAAGTGTCGTGTCACCTTGCCCTTACCATCTCCTAATTTAGCTAGCATAATTGCGTAATCGTCATAAGCTTTTTCCTTACCTATCTCATACAAATATGAGGCCACATAAAAACATACAGCCAGTAGATTTTGTATCCCTTTAAAATTTTTTATCTGCATATTTTCCCAGCCTAGTCCTTCCTTGAGAAATTTAAAAACATATTCAATTTCCGCACGAGATAGATAGGCTATGTATACCTCATACGCCTCATCAAAAGTCGTTACTTTTTTATTAGTTAATAGCAGCATGTCATTCTTAAAAATTCTCCTACCATCTCTGCCTGTAATTTGGATTTTAATTGCATTGATGTTCTCAAACTCTCCAAAATAAATAGTTATTTTTCCGTCTTGTACGCAATTCTTTCCAACTGTTAACTTTTGGAATTGCTTTTCGCCTTGAGCATCAAAATCAGCGTTAATCAGCTTAAGCTTTTTACCATCATCACCTCTACCTTCTATTGTTCTTGTTATTTTTGAGCGAATAATAAAGTCTTGATCTAGGTTTGTATCAATTAGTGAGAGATAGTCATTATCATCAAACTCTCTATCTAGAATATGGGTAATGGTTGCATCTTCATTCTTTGATTTTAGGCAGATTCCTATTTTTTCTATTTCACGAATAGACAGCAGCTTTTTATTAAAGTAATCACCAGATTCATAAAGACTCTTGGCCTCTTTATCTCCCTCAAATGGCTTTCCAGCCTCTATTTTCTTAATATGCTCAGCTTTTAAAAACTTAGGGTCTTTATTGCTGTAGCTTACATGCGATAGTAGATGCACAGCCTTATCACCAGGTACTAATGCAACTGCGTTATGCGTGCTGTAACCATTGATAATATCCCCGTCCAGACTCCTTACTTTACCTAGATTTTCAGTTTGCTTGCTATGTGGCTTTCTAATATCAGAAGGATCATGAAGAACATCAATTTTACTGGCGTGTGAAAGTTTTTCACAGCTCTGTTCTAGCAATACATCATTTGTTTTTATTGGATCTAAATCGGTGCTTTTATTTTCACCGGTAAGTGTACGAATCATCTTTTTATACTCATTGTTATCTTTTGATGAACTGAACAACTTACAACTACCTTCAGTTAATAGCTTTCCTACAATCGTCGATAGATTTTTTTAAAACAACTTTCCCAGTTAATTTTGAAAAAAGAGGGGCAGCGTAATCGGCGAAGTTTAACATTTATACTCATCTCGTTAGTCTTGTTAAAAAGACAAAGCATAGTCATTTTTACACAATATTTCAGCATTATTTTGCTGATTTAAATTTTGGGTAGTTTTCAGGATTTAAAGAAATGGCGAAATAAGCCGTTAGGAAAGATAAAATATCTTTGGCTAGATGCACGTTATGAGAAGGTGCGCACTAGCGGCACAGTACAAGACTGTGCGGTATTGATAGCCTATGGCTTTGATGAATCAACCGGCAAGAGAACAGTGCTAGGTGTTTCTGTTGCGTTATCAGAGGCTGAGGTACATTGGCGTGATTTTCTTCAGCAGTTGGTTGAGCGAGGTATACATGGTATTGAGTTGATTACTAGCGACGCTCATACTGGCCTAAAAGCCGCTAGAAGAGCTGTGTTCCCCAGTGTTCCTTGGCAACGCTGCCAATTTCATTTGCAGCAAAATGCTCAGGCTCACATACCAAAGCGCTCAATGAAGGAACCAGTAGCTGAGGAGATTACAGCTATATTTAATGCCTCAAACATTCATGAGTCGGAAAGACTATTGGCTATGGCGGTAGATAAATATCAGCAAACAGCACCAGAGCTTTCTTCTTGGTTGGAAGTGAATATACCGGAGGGCTTAGTAGTGATGAACTTTGACAGGCCGCATCAAAAAAGATTAAGAACCAGTAACATAGCTGAGCGCGTAAACAGAGAGGTAAAAAGAAGGACGCATACAGTTGGAATTTTCCCTAATACTGAATCGTGCCTAAGGCTCGTATCAGCTGTTTTAGTGGAAATTGATGACCAGTGGAGCGGATCACCTAGATACTTAAGTTGAAGTGAATAATAAGGCTTCATAGGGTTTTAGGATAGATCATTCTTGTTCTTATTAACGAGATATAATTGCTATTACCTAAAAGTTAATAATTTATTTTGAGAGGAGAAAAATTTGAGGTATAAATAATTTTTTAGATTGATTAGCATAATTAATTTAAGATATTATGCGATGAGACAGGTACAATAGAGTGCCATTTAGAATTTTAAAGGTTTTTCTAAGTACTGAAGTTGGTTTTTACAGACAAAATAACGCTCTATCCTTTTATATAAAGCTATCTGAGATGTTGGCATAAAGAGCATCTCTCCAAATGTATATATAACGCATGAAATGAACCCAACAAAAAATGATTTAGAGAATATCAATATAAATAACCCTAAACCTATCAAAAGAGCTCCAACACCTAGAATAAGTAAAAGACTTTTCTTGTGAATGCTAGTAGTGAATGGAACTTGCAGTAAAACAATTAATAATGGGTTGATTGCGTATAATATTCCAATATCAGTCATGCTGAGGTATTCATATATATACACTCCAAATACTGTCTGCCTTTGCGCTATAAGCAAGCTTATAAAAAATAAACTAATAAGAGTGACAACTGCTATAATTTTATTATTTTTATGCTGGCTATTTTTTTCTTCTTCCACATTCTTAGTTAAATATTTACCTATTGTTTTTTTACTTTCTAATCCTGTAATAAAAAATAATAATATTAGTGATATCAGTAATATAACAGCAGATAGAATAAATATATAATGAAAGCCATTTTTGGACACTAAACCCATAATAAGGGAAGATATTCCTATTCCAAGATTATCAAAACTATAAAGTACATTTATGCATTTAAACCTAACTCCACTCTTATCAGAGCATACTGATAGTATCCATGACCTATTAGCAATAACAAATAAATAATTAGCTAGACCTATAAAAAACAAAATAGATGAAACTAAAACAAATGAAGAGGAAAATGCTAATGTTAAAAACAGGGCTATTAAAAATATTAAGGCGAATTTTTCTGTTGTAATAAGGAAATTACCATATAAGCTTGCTGATATAAAACCGCCAATAACTCTACCAAGCCCATACAAAGAAAGAACAATTCCTGTTTTTATAATGTTAAATCCTAAGGAGTTAACCAGATAAAGAGCTATAAATAAGCATGAGGCTGTTGCTATATTAACTAAAAATGATAACGCCACTCTTCTCCAGATGTAGGTATTTATTCCACTATAACTTTTAAAATAAAATTTTAGTATTTTAATTATTTCCACCTCTTATTAATCAGCCAGATCAAGTCAGGCCGGCTTCGCCGGCAACTTTCTAAGCCTCTAAGAGTTTAGTCTTTACAAAGCCACGAGTATTATTAAGTCTCAAACTAGTCAAACCTGCCCATGGAATAATAACGAATAAAAATAACACACCTGCTATAGAAATTGCTTCAGGTAGCTGAGCAATAACTCACCTACTATACGCGCTTCTCATTTTACTCTAAGAATAATGAAACGCTTTAGTATCAAACAAATCTTGGTAACCAATCAGAACTGGTGGAACTTTCACACCAAGTACAAAGATAAAATCAGAGAAGCTATTGTCATTGGCATTGTTAAGCTGCTTAGCTGCAAACATCCTATGCGTGGCCATAAAGAGTATCATTGCAGTAATCCAAACTGTTCACACGTCAAATACATCCGCCATACCTGCAAAGCTAAAAGCTGTTCATCGTGTGGTAAAAAAGCCACAGAAGTATGGATACAACAACAGATGGCAATCTTACCCAACACTGCATGGCAACACATCACATTCACCATGCCCTCTACTCTTTGGGACTGCTTTTGGACAAACAGAGAGCTTCTTAATTTACTCCCACCATTAGCAGCAAAGGTGTTACTCAAGCTTGCTAAAAACAAGAGGGTTAAACCCGGTGTATTTATCGCGCTTCACACCTTTGGCAGAGATCTAAAGCGCAATGTGCATCTTCATGCGTCAATCACTCTGGGTGGTATCAACAAAGAGTTAACACAATGGAAAAGCCTCTACTTCCATCAACCTACACTAATGTCCATGTGGCGTTATGAGGTCATTAACCTTTTTAGAAACCACCACCAGGACAAAGGGCTTATTCTGCCAAATCAGTTAGCCTCTACACTGAACCACACTTTCAACTTTAATCAACTGCTTGATCAGCTTTACCAAAAACGATGGGTAGTACATTGCGCAAAGCCCTCAAAGAATCACAAACAAAACGTTAAATACTTAGGTCGATACACCAAACGTCCTCCTATTGCTGAGTCAAAAATTAAAAACTTTGATGGGAGCAGCCTCAATTTTAATTATCTTGATCACGTCTCTAAAACCTACAAGCAATTTAAATTAACCGCGGAAGAGTTTATTGCTCGATTTATTCAACACATTCCTGATGTTGGCTTTCGTATGGTGCGTTATTATGGGTTTCTTGCTAACCGTGTGCGAGGTGAGATGCTGCCCAAAGTCAGACTCCTATTAGGTGAAACTGATCCAAACACACCCCAGGCCAATTACCGCACCTTAATGCAAAATAATTTTAACATTGACCCCTATGAATGTGTTCTATGCGGTAGCCAAATGTTTTTAGCTAACTGCTGGTATAGACAACCTAACCGTTACAAATTGCTATCAAAGCATCGTGAACTCGCCTTACTGAAAAAAATCTAATAACTTCCTAGGGGGGGGTAGTCCGTCCAAAACAACAAATAACAGCTAGTTTTGGCTATTGTTTGTCATAACTAACCCTGCCCCACCACTAAATCGATTTTATAAAAAATACCTGTGCTAAAATTACTCATTTTAATTGGTGGTATTTTTACCAATTGACACATTGAAATTCCTTAATATTAAATAAGTGTAATTGCTCTAGAAAATGCTCGCTATATGCTCTTCATGAGGTAGGTTCCACCAATGAGAATTATATAATGTTTTAGAGATATAATGACTATCATCTGTTTTAAAAATAAAAGTATTTAATGATCTTTTCCTGGATAATAAATCATTTAGTTCCTTATGACTGAATACAGTACTTGCTAACTGTTCTATAGACCTTCTGCGAAACTAAATACTGGGCGAGCTTATGCTCGTTTGTAGTTTTAGAATCCGGCTTGAAGATTGAGAATCCCAGCAATAATATTAAATCTCATATTGTGTTTTCTGCGAAAATTCCTATACACCTCCCCAAGAATGCGGAATTTTTTAAATTTTGAGAATTGATGTTCAACCCTAATACGGATCTTGCTGTGATTACGGTTATCCTCTTTTTGTTGAGTAGTTAATTTGCCGCCTTTGGGCTTTTTATGAGGTAAGTTAACCAAGGGGTCAGTATGTTGAATTCCTTGGTATCCTAGATCAGCATATTTTTCTGCTGGTGGCAGTGGGCTGCCACGTTGTCGGATCTTAATATCATGAACCCTCCCAGGCATTGTTTGAGAGACGTTGATTATTTTTCCGGATGTACTCATTGCTATCTCCACCTTTTGAGTATGTCTTTTCTTTTTACCAGAATAATAATCTTTACGTGGCTTCTTCTTTTTGGGGCGCTGAATAGGCTGCTCCGTTACATCCATTAATATAGCGCAAACCGCATCTTCTGTTAGGGTTCTGTCTTTTTTAATATGAATATGCTTGGCCACTAAGGGTTCTAAGCGTTTAAATAAGCGGCAGACATTACTGTCATCCAAACCAACAAAGTAACCTAAGAATTCATGTGTTACATAAGTGCGATAGTACATCATGAGAAGCAAAAGGCGATCATGGTGCGTGGTGAGTTTCGGGCGCCTTCCCAGCTTACTAAACTCATCATCAAGTGATGACTTCACTTGTTGGTGTATCGTTTCAAAATCATCAAGGGTCAAACCAGTTAACTTTTTAAAAATACGCGGGCGGTTACTGAGTTGCTGATAGCTTAATAGCATATGCCTTTCCATGAATGATTATTAATCAGGCAATTATAAGCAAATTTTAGCTAGTTTCTAGAACTGCCCTTAGTTACGCAGAAGGTCTTATAAAATCTATATTTTCCATATTGATTCTCCGTAGTAAATTAAAATAATAATTAAATTAGGTATGAGTTTAATTAAATAAATAAGCTATGTAAATCCAAGCGAAGCCAGCATTTTTTTATTGCTTTTAGTTTGTTTAATTGGTGGTATATAAAGAGTTGCTAACCTTGGTATTAGCTCGTTTGCTAGGTCTTTCAATTTAAAATTTTTTATTAATGGATTAATGTATGGATATTGAGATGCCTCATACAAAGTAAGTAGATGATTATCTGGATAATTGAAGCTTAAGTGATTTAATAAAATTTCTAGTGCATTTTTCTGAAAATTATTTTTATTTTTGACATGCCCAGAAAATCCAATACTATATATTTGCCAAAGTAATAAATGACTTCTTGCATCATGCTTTCGATTATTAATTAAAAAATCAGTAGCATCAAATGATTGCAAACCGAATTCTCCAGGATTAATTTTTAAATCTGAGAACAAGCATGCTTGAGATGATATTCCAGGTAATATTTTAACTTCAGCACCAAGACTTTCAGCAGTTTTTGCAGCCTGACAACCTGGGTTAGCAAAAATAGTTGGATGCCCATATAAAACAACACATACATGCCTATCTTTTAACATGGATTTAATTATGTAATTGCTAATAGCGTTGTATGAATCTAATCTATTATCATAAATATTATACATAGGGCGCAAAGACTCACATTCTTTACTGTTTTTCTTAATCCAATTTTCAATTTCTGGCTCATTAACCAGATAAAGAACTAAATCTGTTTGTTTTATATAAGCCTGAGCTTCAACCGTAAGATGTGAAACGCACTTTATTCCAGTACCAACAACTGTTAGTGATGCTCCAACTAAGCTTTCCATAGTAATGTCAACCTTAAAACATACTTTTAATTAACTCACTTCATTATACTTCTATCTTTGCTAACACGTTTTCAAATCTAGACAATAGAACCTCATCTCCTAAAACAGAAAGTTTTTTCTTTTTAATTTTACCCCATTCTATTTCATTAAAATGTTTTTTAGCCATTTCTAAAAATTCGTTATTACCAAAATAATGGGTAGAAGGGAGCGTAGACTCAAAGAATTTTCTTTTTTTGTTAGTATCAATAGATAACCAACTATCAAAAAGATTTACTTTATCATTTTCCAGTTCAGATAATAATCTTTTATATATTTGAAAAATATTTAGTTCTGAGTCACTTAAATAATTTGGTTCAAAAAAAATATCACCGTCTTTTAGAACATCTACTAAAGTACATATTTTAATTTTCCTTTTATACCTTGGTTCGTTAGGGAAAAATATTAAGCCGAACGTGAAATGATCAATAGATGTCTGAATTTGTTTAGCTGTAAGCTTGTTTCCAGAACATTTAAAAATATTTTTTAAATGAGAGTGTGTAAATGTTTCGCCAACTGCCGATAATACATCTTTCAAATTTGAAAGATTAATATTAAGCCAATCATTCGGTAGCTCGTTAGTAGTAGTTTTATTTATATTAATTAAACTACTACTACTAACAGGATTTGTGTCGCCTCTTGTGTCGACATTCACTAATTGTTGGTAAATCACTTCTGATAATATAAATTTCAATTTTGGAGCAGGCCCCATGCTTGTCTTAATATCTTTTAATACACCTTTCCTTTTTAATCTATTGCACGTGGTTCTTATTGAGTTAATATTTACACCGGATCTTAACGATAATTCTTTTTTAGCTATTACTCGTGTTTCTAATGATTTATTTAGGATGCATTCATTAAATATAGTAGTGATAATCTTTCTGGAGTTTTCCGATAGCATGAAAAAATCAATTGTATTATCTGGGTTAAAATTATAATTTTTTAGTAAATCAGGATCATCTTTTGTTAATATCTTTAATGAGTCATCATTATCTTGAGGTGATTTATTTATTAAACTTTGGACAGGTGTTTTTTTAATGGTTTGTGTCGACTCTTGTGTCGACTCTTGTGTCGACTCTTGTGTAGAACTGAGTCGAGTCTGTGTCGACTCTTTTTTTTCACTTTGTGTCGAGTTGGGATGAGTTTGTGTCGACTCTTTTTTTTCACTTTGTGTCGAGTTGGGATGAGTTTGTGTCGACTCTTTTTTTACAATTTCCGTTGATCTCACATTATTTTTTTCAAATTGTTTTTGTGAGCTAAGTTCTCTTTTTTGTGTTTGAATCTCAACAACATTTAATTGATCGCTAGAAGGGGTCGATGTAGGTATTCTTGTATTGCTTTCACCACTAGCAGGATCTTGGTGTATATGTAGATATTTGTTGCCATCAACAGTTCTTTTTTTAGTATTTTTTTTAATTCTGTTAATAGCATTTTGAAATACTTGATCCTTTAGAGCCATTTTTACACCTCTTTGTGATCTAATTGATTAGTTGTATCTACATGACAAGTAATCTTGAGCCAAACTTTTTTAATAAGATCATAATAATCTTGAGCTAAGGCGGAGTTAGTGTCGTGTTCCACAACGCTTAAACCAAGAAGACTGGCTTCATTTCCTTTTACAGACCTTCTTAATGGGGTCGCAATAATATCTTTTGAGTTTTCAGTCAAATAAGCACCATAAATTTGTTGACTTAACTTAGTTTTTTCTAGAAGCGTGGGGATTAATGATAAGCTTTTCCATTTAAAGCGCATAAGCTCACTATAAGAGGTGATAAATTCAAAGTGCTGCCTTAAGGCGCGATATGAATTAATTTCACACCCTATTGGTGAGATAAGGTGTTGCGATGCGGTAAGTGCGTTTTCTATCAGACAGCTCCAGCTAGGGCTATTATCAAAAATAATTACTTCGTAATCAGATAGCTTAGGGATTAGTTTATCTTGTAAAACATACTCTCTTCTTGATTCATGACGCAGTTGTTTTTCTACAGCATTTAACTCCGTGGTTTCTGGAATGTAGTCTAAGGTAGGTAAATCTGTTTTACGTATAATCTTTTCCAGTGGTACTTTATGGTATAGATAGTGGTAAAGACCGAAGTAGTCTTGGTTGTAATCCTCAAGTGAGTCTAATTCAATGGCTGGTTGTAATGTTTCAGTAATAGACATTTGTATATCCAAACCTACTATGATAGTTTTTATGCCATTCAGGGCGAGAACCCTGGCTAAATTATGAGCTAATGTTGTTTTTAATATACCTCCTTTTGACATATAAACGGCAATTACCTCTTGTGCTTTTGGCCTATCTAGAAAACCTAATTTTCTTCCTATTTCTGGTAACTGCTCTGTTGACCAAACACGAACATCAGTAGATCCTCGTTTAATTCTTTCAGCTGTTGGTATGTCACCTTTAGATTCACAATTAAGTAATGTTTGACGACTTTTCATTTTTTCATCTAAGTGAAAAAGGCGAGTAACAGATGTGCTCGTCCATTTAGCATTCATTACATAATACCCTCTTGTTACTAAAATACGTATTACCCAACTTTTCCACAGAATATGTCTAATGTCAAAGAACTATTTACAATTATAAAAAATGGTAAAAATACTAATAAGGTGAAAATACAATGAATATAACCGATAATAGCTATTAAGGATTGCAATCTAAGTTTTAGAAAAAAATGATAAATCTAAGTGATTCTATAATCAGAACTACAATTGGTTGTTTCTCTTGGAAGCATAGATTGTATCGTCACAGTATCGACACAATTAATGAAGATGTAGAAGCTGAGGTGGTAGCGACACAGTATCGACACAAAGCACAATAAACTAACCCACCTTGGAGACATGGATTGTATCGTCACAGTATCGACACAATTAATGAAGATGTAGAAGCTGAGGTGGTAGCGACACAGTATCGACACAAAGCACAATAAATTAACCCACCTTGGAGACATAGATTGTATCGTCACAGTATCGACACAATTAATGAAGATGTAGAAGCTGAGGTGGTAGCGACACAGTATCGACACAAAGCACAATAAACTAACCCACCTTGGAGACATAGATTGTATCGTCACAGTATCGACACAATTAATGAAGATGTAGAAGCTGAGGTGGTAGCGACACAGTATCGACACAAAGCACAATAAATTAACCCACCTTGGAGACATAGATTGTATCGTCACAGTATCGACACAATTAATGAAGATGTAGAAGCTGAGGTGGTAGCGACACAGTATCGACACAAAGCACAATAAACTAACCCACCTTGGAGACATAGATTGTATCGCCACAGTATCGACACAACTAATGAAGATGTAGAAGCTGAGGTGGTAGTGACACAGTATCGACACAAAGCACAATAAACTAACCCACCTTGGAGACATAGATTGTATCGTCACAGTATCGACACAATTAATGAAGATGTAGAAGCTGAGGTGGTAGCGACACAGTATCGACACAAAGCACAATAAATTAACCCACCTTGGAGACATAGATTGTATCGTCACAGTATCGACACAATTAATGAAGATGTAGAAGCTGAGGTGGTAGCGACACAGTATCGACACAAAGCACAATAAACTAACCCACCTTGGAGACATAGATTGTATCGCCACAGTATCGACACAACTAATGAAGATGTAGAAGCTGAGGTGGTAGTGACACAGTATCGACACAAAACACAATAAGTTAACTTTACTTGTTAGTATTGATTATCTTGTCACAAATATAATACGTAAACACAGGGAAGCGATATCCACAAAAACTACCTCTTTTACCAAAGTTAAAATGTTCCACAGACTGACTGATGTTCCCCGTTTCTAACCAATTGAAAAATAAGCAGAAAATCCCGTTAAAAATCGGTCGTAAAAAAACGCTGATCACCGGAGATAGTTCACCGGAGATAATAACCGGTCAAAACAGGGGTGACAAGGGGTGGAATTTCATCGAAAAGATAGCCCCCCATAAGCGGCCTTATGAGGATATTCTAAATATGAATAAAAAAATTTACTTTTCATTCTTAAGTCTCGATAAATTCAATAGTTAATCATATTTATCCATAAGAGTTTAATAATTGCTAGTGCGCCATCCTTTCTGTAAATTCCATTGACTTGCTGAAAATAAGCAGGCGACTCAGTCAGATTAGAAATTCCTTTTAAGGTAAACTTAACCAAAAAAGAGGAATGACAATGAGCTGCTATAAAAATGAGAACTTAATCGAAGAAGCCATACATGTTTTAGCGATGGAGGGGTTTGAAGGTTTACCTAAGCTTGTCTCCAGGTTGATGAATGAGGCTATGTTAATAGAAAGGGAGCGCCATTTAAATGCCAGTCCTTATGAGCGAACTGGCGATAGAAACGGATATGCGAACGGCTTTAAACCAAGGTTAATTAACACAGGTCAAGGTCAGCTTGAGCTACAGATACCGCAGGTTAGAGACTCCAATGAAGCCTTCTATCCATCAGTCTTAGAGCGAGGTGTACGCTCTGATAGATCACTTAAGCTGGCTGTCGCTGAAATGTATGTGCATGGGGTTTCCACGCGCAAAGTTGAAAAGGTGCTAAAGCAACTCTGTGGAACAGATATTTCAAGCACAGAGGTAAGCCGTTGCGCTAAATTGTTGGATGAAGATTTAAAGAAATGGCGAAATAAGCCGTTAGGAAAGATAAAATATCTTTGGCTAGATGCACGTTATGAGAAGGTGCGCACTAGCGGCACAGTACAAGACTGTGCGGTATTGATAGCCTATGGCTTTGATGAATCAACCGGCAAGAGAACAGTGCTAGGTGTTTCTGTTGCGTTATCAGAGGCTGAGGTACATTGGCGTGATTTTCTTCAGCAGTTGGTTGAGCGAGGTATACATGGTATTGAGTTGATTACTAGCGACGCTCATACTGGCCTAAAAGCCGCTAGAAGAGCTGTGTGCCCCAGTGTTCCTTGGCAACGCTGCCAATTTCATTTGCAGCAAAATGCTCAGGCTCACATACCAAAGCGCTCAATGAAGGAACCAGTAGCTGAGGAGATTACAGCTATATTTAATGCCTCAAACATTCATGAGTCGGAAAGACTATTGGCTATGGCGGTAGATAAATATCAGCAAACAGCACCAGAGCTTTCTTCTTGGTTGGAAGTGAATATACCGGAGGGCTTAGTAGTGATGAACTTTGACAGGCCGCATCAAAAAAGATTAAGAACCAGTAACATAGCTGAGCGCGTAAACAGAGAGGTAAAAAGAAGGACGCATACAGTTGGAATTTTCCCTAATACTGAACCGTGCCTAAGGCTCGTATCAGCTGTTTTAGTGGAAATTGATGACCAGTGGAGCGGATCACCTAGATACTTAAGTTGAAGTGAATAATAAGGCTTCATAGGGTTTTAGGATAGATCATTCTTGTTCTTATTAACGAGATATAATTGCTATTACCTAAAAGTTAATAATTTATTTTGAGAGGAGAAAAATTTGAGGTATAAATAATTTTTTAGATTGATTAGCATAATTAATTTAAGATATTATGCGATGAGACAGGTACAATAGAGTGCCATTTAGAATTTTAAAGGTTTTTCTAAGTACTGAAGTTGGTTTTTACAGACAAAATAACGCTCTATCTAATAATTTAAGTAAGTTACATTAGATCAATTATTTTTTTGTAGTAGCAAGGGCTTCTAATGTAGCTACATTGATATTCAGGATGTAAAACTAATGGTTAAAGAAAATGACTATTTTACCTTATTGGGTTTGACTAAAGAGTCAACACCTGCAGATCTTAATAAACTTTATAAAAGAAAAGCCCTGTTAACTCATCCTGATAAGAGTGAGCCAATAGCTAAACAAGAAGAAGAAAACTTGACTTTTAAGATATTCCTAACCCCGCTGAGTAAAAAAGATATTCGTGAAGTTAAATCTGGAAAACTTATAGCATTTGAAAATAAAAACGGCTCTTGGTTTATTCACGCCTTTCAGAAGCCAACTACAAGAAGCTTAAAACTAATTACTTACTTTGAAAAACAAATCATAGATCCAGGTAATCTATTATTCCTTCAACAAACTACTCGATTACTAAAAAAAGACGGAGAAACTCACATTGTTGTTGAAAAAGGTGAAAGTAGAGAAACTTTAGATAAAATTTCAATAGCAAATGGTAGAACTGAATTTAAAGAGGCCTACGCAGAACAATTTAAACAACTTAGTGCTATTAATGAAATATTAAGTAACCCTGCTGTTTTTTGTTTTTTTCAAAGTATTGAAAGTGAGTGTGATCAGCAAGGAGCGTTACTTGCTACTCAAGTTAAACGACTAATATTAGGTATGGCAAATTCTGATTTTGTTAATGCTTTAAAGGGGCTGTGTGACGACAATAGAGGACAATTAAATCCCCAGTCCTACACATTTATAAAGGCAAGCGTAAAATTTCTTTTTAGATTCAGTGGTTATCTTATATCTAGTGCAAAAGTAAAAAACAACCAGCATGATAGTTATGTATTTCAGCTTAATTTTCTTAATCAAACTTTTAAATTATTACATCAAACTTACAGCGAACATCTAAAAGAACAAGACTGTTCCCATAATTTTCCGTCGGGATCATCACTTTTTACTCTCTTAGTAAACGCAATGACTGATAATGCGGTTTATTTGGTAGATTTTATTCATGCAAGTTTAGAATCTAATCAATTCTCAGATACAAGAAAGTTACGTGAGTTTCAAATTCAAAAAGTTCAAACAGTTGCTTCAACGAATAATATGCTCTTTGGAAATAACCCCATGCTTCTTGGAATTGCCTTGTTAGATATTAATTTATTAAAAAAGGTTATATTTTCATTAGAGCCGGTTTTTATAGGAAGATATCCACCTGAAATTTATAACTTGATTTTTCTATTGCTCAATGACTCTATAGATCAGACATCGGAGTCTTCCCAACAACAACGAAGCGTTAGAGAGCAACAACAAGAATACTTGAAGATTATAAGGCCTTTAATAAAGGCTAGGCGTCAAAGTTTTTCTGAAGAAGAAAAAAGCCAGTTATTCAATGATCAGATTTTTTTTATGAATCATCTGAATGAAGTTCATACAAAACTCTTCCCTAAGCTAACACTAGAAAAACGCAGTACAGCTTTTATAAAGACGCTAATTATTGATTATTTATTTCATGAAGTAGCTAACCTTTTATTGATTCGTCAAGCATACTATTCACATATTGCCGAGTCTCCCAATAAAATCAACCGGTTTAACGTTGAACGAATAAAAGAAAACTTGCTGACACTTGAAAATAGATTAACCTTATTAAGTAATGTGTTAGCGTTTATTTTAGCTAACTTTACTATGCAATCGTTAAAGCAACATGAGCGTCAATTAGAACAAACAGCCAAGTGCTTTTTAACAAGCGTTGTCGAAAATCAAGTAGCTGCCAGTGCAAACTATTTAAAGAGTCTAGAGCTTCTGTATGCAGATGATATTGCTAAATTCTCAGACAGGGGTCTGCAAAACCAACTCTTTAGTTCACTTGCACAGTATTTATCAGAAACTGTTAATTACATTTTTGAACATCCAAATGACGCATTAACACTGCATCGAAAAGATGGGTCACCCATTCATTCTCCTCCACTTACCTACCTAGAACGGCGCACAATAAATCAGCTAGGTTGTTTAACGCGAATAACTGCGCTTGGCCTAATGGCTTACCACCCTTCAAACGCGTCCCAGACATTAAGAAGCGATGGTTTATCGATCTCAGATATGTTACATGACTATTTAAATGAGTTAGCTTCACAAAATATACCAGCGCATGGCTCTATAAAAATCTTACAACGACGGTATTTAACGCTAACAGATCAAGAGAAATATTTTCATCAGAAGCTTGACGAGATGAATAAAATTGCTAGAGATTATAACTCATTAAAAAAAGCTATTGATAGGTTTATCCACTCGCTAAATTCTGGTCAGTCACTTCCCAAGAAGAATGGTCAATTATTCTCTACTTGGTTGAAAAATGAAGATCAACTAAGTAAAGAATTAGACAGAGTCAGCTCAATGCTCTATCAAAGTGAATATTCTAAGTTACTTTTTATAATTTGTCATTTCGATAAAATAAACGTAGATAATTTTATAAAACTGTGCAAGAAATATCTTAAAAGTGAAAGGTTGGGGCCAGGTTCATTATCTGACCCCATTGTCTATCTATTAGGATTCTTAGAAAGTAACGCCTATCAGCAAGACATAAATAATTTATTACCAAAATATTTGTGGTCAAACCCAGATAATGAAACATTTGATTATAGTCATTTTAGCGCAGAACAAGCTAGATCGTTAGGGGCTTATATTTTTACCCTAAGCCAACTAAGCAGAATACATAATGGTTTACAGCAAGACAGCCTTCGAAAAAGAATAGATGATACTCAAAAAGATTTTCATGAAAGAAATTATAAGACTTTTTTAAATTCCTATAAGGAATGGTTGAACTATACTAGCAATAATTATCAAAACTTAAATTCCTCTATAAGAACAATAGAAAGAAACATCTCATTGCTTACACGTGAGATAAGTCAGTTAGAGCAACAATGGCAAAAAAATATAATGTGGCTTAGCGGCCTTGATAAATCAATTCCGTCATCACAAGAGTTAACTTCAGCAATTAGTTTTATAGAAAGACTCAAAGCCCGTATTGAAGATATAAATAATCAAATAGAGAAATTAACAAAAGAGTGGCAAACCTTGGCTGTTGAAATAAACAGCTTTTACCTTAACGTACAAACCTCTGCTAGAAAACTAACTGGTTACACGGGTAAACAACTAAACTGGGATGAATCTTTAGAGTTAATGGAAAACAAACGCTTACAGCTTGGTGAGCAAGTTGAGAGCAGAGACTCTATTGATAACCAACGTATTATAACAGATAACTTTCCTTCTTTAGAGCAGGTGAGTAAGTTACGAGCATCCTTGTCTGCCGGTAATAATCCAATCATGCAGTTTGGAATCAGTGTAGATAGGATGAAGCGAGAAACTACATTTAAACTAAATAGCATTATGCTTGTTAAGCAGCTCGTAGATCATCAAACAAGCGAATACCATGCAACTAAAAGCCAATTAACCCAATATTGGGATTCTTTAACACGCTATCAATCTAGCTGCAAAGATCTTTTTGATATTGATTTATTTACAAAGTTAAGTTCATCAAGAAATGCAGTTGGTACACTACTGAAGAAAGCACGAGAGATCAGTAAGCTAATAGTATCTGGGGAATACGATAACTGTTTAATGCAGTTGAGAGCTAAAGTTAATAATATTAATTTACTTCAGTCAAGACTACAACAAACTCCCAGCTTTTTAACAATAGAAAAGCAAGGGCATGAAGAGCTTCTCAAACCACATGAAGCTCAAATTTATGAGCAGCACCTACTGCAATGGCCAAATGCAGTGGAACCTTATCTAAATGCTTATTTAAAAACTTCGCTTAGTCAAGCACATGCTATATTACATCAACTTATTACATTTGATTCAGAAAATCGATTCAACACGGCAGAGGGGGCTTCTGGTTATCTAGAATTAAAGACTAATCATGCAAATCTTCTTCAATCATTTTATGAATTACTAGAGATTATAGAGCTATATCATCGTACAGGGATTAGTTTACTTTACTCCAAACAAGAACTTGAGCATCTCAACCAAACGCTGCACTTAACACGCGATGCCATAGAATCGATAGACAGAACATTTAATAAACAAGAAAAACCTACTGAGCGTGTAGTCATAAGAGGGGACAGAAAAAAACCAGCCAGTCAACGAAAAAAAACCAAAAAAAAGGCAGTTATTAATCATGCTAGCAGTTCTTCATTGAAAGCCACGACCTCTCTACAGAACCAAAAAGCTCACTATGAAACGTCACTATCTGAATTTAATGAGCTCAGCCATCATGTTTTAAGTTTAGAGCTTCAACTTGCGAAAACTAAAAATACGAGAGAGACAATACTTGAAAAAGTTTACTTACCGCAAGATAGGGAGAGACTGTCAGTATTATTAGAAGAAAGCATGCAAACAAAAATGAAAAAATTAGAGCAAAGCAAACAGGAAGTTCATGCTTTACGAGAAAAAAGCTTAACATATATTGATGAAATACTAACTCCAATTTTAGATGAGTGGGTACAAGATATAAGTAGCCAAAGTGGTATTATTGATGAAATTAAACGTTGCCTAAGCAGTAGAAACTACTGTGATCTTTTGTTGATTGAAGTAGATGATGACGAACAGTTAACCTTACAATTAGAAACTAATGACGGTGAAAAACTTTCTGTCACAATGCCTAAAACAGATCAACTAATAAAAAATCAAACCAAAGAACGACTTCTTTTAGCCTTAAGGGCATTTAATAATTTAAATGATAAAAGCTGGCATTTTTATCAAGCTGAGTTTTTACTTAAAAAAATGGATAGCTTTTTGGAGCAAATAAACCCTAGTCAACATATTAACAAAGAGCTTAAAATTGCATATCAAAAGCAGCTAGGAAATCTATTGCGGTGCTCACTTGAGATTAAAGAAAAAATTAATTTATTTCTCCAATATAAGCAAAGCAATCATAGCGATAGCTATAGAGACGAAATCAACGAAAAATATAATCAATTATGTTTAGACTTATTTAATTTACAAACTCAGATTCAATATCTAGAGCAATACTCAGTTTCTGAACCCTTACTCAACGTGCACCTAGAGCGACTCAGAATTTTTGAGGTCAACACCATGTTAACGCAAATAATTACTGAGCATATGTCATCGCCAATAACTATACCTTGTTTACCACAAATGCATGGAGCAGTTGAGCTGGCCCCTGTACCTACAACTCCTATAAATGTAGCACCATTCACGTTTTTTCATTACCCAGCACAAGGACAACAACTAGCTATTATGCCAGCCGAAATGATGCCGACTAATAATTGTCCAAATATAATAGTTAGACCTCCATAACCAGCGTTATCGGGGGTTGGGTAAAATCTATTCAGAAAAGGCCATTATTACCCCTCATAATGGCCCTTATGAGAACTAACGTTCTAGTTGGCCAAATGATGCTTATATTGTATAGTGCGCGGATTATTCTTATTAAATAAAGAAACGAGCTGCACATTGAATGAAATTCGCACAAATCTCAAGTTACTTTTAAGCCATTTGTCATTAATTGGAGTCTGTATCCTACTTATTCACATAGGGCTAGATGTTGGATACCTTTATCTTGCTATACAGTATCTATACTACGCGAATGTATTATTGCTATTAGCAATACTAATCGTATTAATTATGCTGAGAGTTTTACATAGCGCCACATGTCTTTACTTGCTAATCAATAACCCCTTATACCCAGATTTTTTACAAAGGTCATTGGGAAAGCACGTCATCCCTAAAGAGGGTATTAAAACGACATTAATTCTATCCATGTTTATAGCCTTACTGCTGCTGGTTATTATAAATTTATATCAAGTTATTTTTACAAGCCATCTATTCCCAGCAAGTTTGTCTGGATTATTAGGTAGTTTAACACATGAATGGTTTTCACTTTTTATCATTACATATGGCCTTGCAACGTTTAATCGCTACCAAGTTTTATTAAGTTTGTTTTTAAAAGGACGACAAATAAATCGAGCAATTATCAATACTGGGATAAGTGAAAAAAATGTATGAGTATACTAATTAAAGTAGTTCGTATCTCTGCGTTTCGTGGTTTGAAAAATATAGAAGTGCATCTTGAGAAAACCACCGTATTAACTGGTATGAACAATACTGGTAAAACCTCTTTTCTCAAGGCGATGCAATTGGCTTTAGGAAGAAGTCAGTTTATATCACAGGATGATTTTTTTATTAAAGATAACAATTGCAATAATAAGATAACAATTGACCTTCTTATCATCCCTGTTGATAAGGAAGGTAACCAAAGTGAAAACTTTTCAGAAGATTGGGAAATTTTACTTACTACAGACAGAATAAAAAATGATGGCACTAATAGTTTTGTGCCATTAAGAACTGTGATTACATATGATCCAATAAACAACAATTATAAGACTGATCAAAGTATTTTAAAAAATTGGCCTATCTTTGAGGATAATGGTAAATATTGGTTTGAATTTAATAATGCCACCAAAAAAAGCTTCCGCTTTGATCAAATACCTTTTTTTTACATGGACGCTCAGCGTGATATTTTGGAAGATACAAGGTCACGAAAATCCTATCTTGGTAAAATGCTTTCAAAAATAGAGTATTCTAAAGAAGATATAGAAGCTATTGAAGAGCAGATAGAGCTGTTAAATAATAAGGCGGTTGATGGTAGTTATATTCTTAGTAATATAAAGTTGGTATTAAAGGAATTAGACTCTACTATGGGTAATCATAGTAATGGTATTGAAATTACGCCGTTTACTAAAAAAATCAGAGACTTAAGCAAAGGATTAACTATTTATTATGGTGATAGACAGGATAGTTTTTCTCTGGAATACCATGGCATGGGTACAAGAAGCTGGTCTTCATTACTAACACTAAAAGCATTTATAAGTTTACTTTCTTCCAACGCAGATAAAGAAAAAAGTATTTTTTTTCCTATATTAGCGATAGAAGAACCGGAGTCTCATTTACACCCTAACGCACAGAAAAAACTATATAATCAAATTAATAGTATTATTGGTCAAAAGATTATTTCAACCCACTCACCTTATATTGCAGCAACTTCTGAACTTAAACAGATACGTAGTTTTTATAAAAACGAGGCGGTAAATTGTGGAAAGGTGGACGTAGATGAATTGACTGAAGAAGAGATTAGAAAAATTAATAGGCAGGTGATTAACTGTAGGGGCGAAATACTTTTTTCAAAACTGATTGTATTTTTTGAGGGTGAAACAGAAGAGCAGGCATTACCTATATTTTCTGAAAAGTATTTTGGAAATAAACCACTTGAAATGGGGTTGGATTTTGTTGGTGTGGGTGGAAAAGGAAATTACCTGCCATTTTTACGCTTCGCTGAATCACTAAACATTCCTTGGTTAATATTTAGCGATGGCGAAGAAGATACTGTTAAGCTTGTAAAAGATAAGGTTCAAGAACTATCTAAAATATCTAAAGGGGATGAAGAAAAGTATTTAGATTTAATTATATTCCTTGATGATGGTAACAATTTTGAAAAACAGTTGATCAGTGATGGGTTCGAAGATGAAATAAAAAAAGCAATAATTGCGCAAAAGGAATTTAGTTGTGAGAAACACAAAAATGCATATGTGGAAAAAATAAATAAGCACTCTAGTGATTGTTTACTAAAAACAATGGATAGTAATAAAACACAGCTAGCACCTGAAATTGCTGAGCAAATTATAAAACGTGAGAGGACACCCCTTCCTCCAAAAGTGCTAGACTTATTTACTAAAGTAAAGTCTATCATACAAATAGAGGATCTTAAATCATGAGCCAACAGGTTGAGTTATCAGAAAAACAGCGTTCCATTGTTTATTCTGATGAGAGCGCTATCTATGTAAAAGCAAGTGCCGGTAGTGGAAAAACGAGAGTGCTTACTGAAAGGGTTAGATATTTATTAAAACAAACCAATAAAAAAATACTTACCCTAACTTTTACAAATAAGGCAGGAAAAGAAATAAAAGACAGATTATATAATATATCTGACCTTGATAAGCGAACCTTTATTGGCACTTTTCATAGTTTTTGTCAGTCTGTTCTAGAAAGTCACGGAACCCTAATAGGATATGATGAAATGCCTCATATTTTTGAGGATAAAAGTGATCACTTGGCGTTAATTAACCAAGCAATTCATCAAGTACCTTCATATTTAGCAAGTTACAAACAAAAAGATAAAAAAGAACAGGGAAAATTTCTTGAGAGAGCTCTAGATTTTATATCCGATGCCAAACGAACCCTTATTAGTAAAACTGAGATAGAAAAACGTACAAATGATGAAAATATTATTTTACTATATTGTAGCTATCAAGATATTTTAAAATCACAGAATGCGATAGATTTTGATGATTTGTTACTAAGTGTGTACGGATTGTTTGTCGATTACCCTAATATACTAGCACTTTACCAACGAAGTTTTTTTGCAATTTGTGTTGATGAGGCGCAAGATTTAAATCATGCACAATACCAATTATTAAAAGTATTAGCTAGCGGGCAACTCAATAATATTATGATGGTAGGTGATCCGAACCAATCTATTTTTCACTTTAATGGATCATCTCCTGATTATATGGATAAAAAATTTATTCATGATTTCTCGCCAGAAACTATTCTCCTTACAGAAAATTATCGCTCATCAATTTCAGTATTGAAGGCAGCAAAAAAAATAATACCAGAAACTGAACATATAGAAGGCACAGTGAAAAAAGGTATCTTTGAATTACACAAACTTCAAAGTGAGGAATTAGAAGCTAAATGGGTTGTTAGCAAAATTAAACAACTGATAGAATTAAAAAAAAATGATGATATTGAAGGTGATATTTGTTTTGAAAAAATTGCAGTATTAGCTAGAAATCAGTATTTATTCAAACCACTGCAGGAAGAATTAGATAACTCAAAGATTTCTTATTATTACAAAATGACACTTGGAGGACTGAAATTTGAGTCAACCATAATGAAAATATTTGATTTAGCTTTTAGAGTAAAGCTAAACCCGCAAGATGAACTGCACAGAATTAAATTATTAGCTGCATTATCCATTACCGATAATAATAGTCTAACTCTAAATGAGATTTCTAATAAAGTGGAAAATGTAAATGAAAGAGTAATTATTGAACTTATTAGCAATCTTATGAGTGATGGCAGTGACTTTAAGAAAAAACTTGAAGAATGCAAAAGTAACATTTCCATGAGTGATGAAAATGAAAAAAACATGATTTTTAGGGATGTAGATGAATTGTTAAAGCATTGGTACAACTATGCAAGCAAAACAGATAATCAATCCTTACATCAATTTAAAAATTCTATGGCATTAGGTCAAACTCATCCATTAACACAGCATCATGGTGTAACCTTGAGTACAGTCCATACTATGAAAGGACAGGAGTTTGATATTGTCTTTATTATTGGCGTGGATGATCAAACTTTTCCTGACTATAGAGCTATTCGCAATGCTGGAGTGGAATTATTACAGGAAAAAAATAATTTATATGTCGCATTCACGCGTTCAAAAAGATTATTATATGTTACTTGGCCTGAATATAGAAGTATGCCGTGGGGTGAGTTAGTGCAACGGAAACTTTCGAGATTTCTCAAGGACATTTAATGGAAAGAGAGTGCGTGCAAGCGTGAAGGTGCTGCTACTCTACCTCTTTTTTAAGCTGATCCAGTGCGTCATGTGACAGACCAGTAGTTTCAGTAATTAACTCATGCTGCAAGCCTTTATTAAGCATATTTTTTGCAACAACTCTAATACCTTTGTTTAATCCTTCCTGCCGTAATTGATCTGCTGCAGACATAATCGTCTCCTTCATATCAGGTAGTGCTTCAGCTAACAGCGTGACAATTTCACTACCATAGTTGTCTTTCTCATATTCTAGCGCATATTTTACCAGCCTAGAAATGTGTTTTCCACCATCAAGTGTCTTGATTAATTGTAGCAAATCATGCTGAATTAACGCCTTGATAATTGGTATAAGATCACGACTATAAGCATGTTTGTGACATAATTCCATGGCAGCCACATGCCCATGCGTTAATAGCTCATCATCCGGTATGACCGACAAATCAATCAGTGGGGCAGGGGCGTTGTAAAGTTCTTTGGCCAGTTCCACATCCTCAAATAGGTCGAAGAAATTCAGTGTGTAGGGGTAGGGTTTTTGTTTGCCGTTATAAAATACCAAGTTGAGAATTAACGGCAGTTTAAGCCGATCATTCTTCTCTTTTTTATCAATTTGTTTTAAAAACCGATCCCAGATTTTACAGCGATAATACCACAACCTAAAAGCCATAAGAGGGTCAGGAGTGGATTGGTGCTCGCTGAGCACGTACAAAAAAATCTGCTCTTTACCGTACTGTTTTTTGAGCTTCACTTGGTAGAGTACATCCGTAAATGCAGTCTGGAAATCTTCTTCGATGAAGCTGTCGTTTTCTAAATGCAGAGTCTCCCAGTCAATCATCTTTTGGATCTTTTTAGGCAAGTGCGCCTTAAAAAAATCCTTGGCAATTTCGATGTCCTGGAGAGAACTTTTAAAAAAAAGATCGTGATGCTTAATGGCGTGTTTACTACTCATACAGGCGTCCTTTTTTCTTCTAGCCATTTAGGTTGCGGGCTAGCTCTCTAGTTTCCATTTAATGTTACACCCAATGCTTGCAATTTGATTGGGGTTCACTGACTCACCAGCAAGTATGGCGTCCATCGCATCACACAGCTCGTTGCCTGTCACAGGTAAATCATTACTGGGTGTGGCGGAATCAAACCGTCCACGGTAAGCAAGCCGGTGGGTTTTATCAAAACAATAAAAGTCCGGTGTGCAAGCGGCTTGATACGCTTTAGCCACGGATTGATCTTCATCATAACAATAGGGAAAGTGAAACTCTTTTTGTTCGGCTAAGCGTTTCATGTTTTCCGGTGAATCATCAGGGTGAGTCTCGCAGTCATTGCTGGAGATCGCCACAAAGGCAATGCCTTTTTGAGTATAGTCGTTGCCTACACGGACAAACTGATCCATGAGGTGTTTGACGTAAGGGCAGTGATTGCAAATAAACGCAATTACAGCAGGCTTTTGATGTGCATAGTCGGTTAAATAGAGTGGCTTGTTGGTGATGACATTCGGCAGCTTAAAATCAATCAATGCAGTACCGAGTGCTAACATGTTTGATGCGGTGAGGCTCATTCAAAAATCCTTAATCCTTATGGAGGCCTATTTTAGTCATCTTCTTGCAAAATACCCAGTAAAAAATCACAAAATGGCTCGCTGACGAAAAACCTCACTGTTCAAATCACTGAGTCACTTAATCATTTAAAAGCGTGACCGTGCTATCCGCAATAGGTTTTAGTCACGGTAATTCTCGAATGACCCATGGCGATTGAGATTAACCGCCGTGCCGCACGATCCACAATGCGTTGTTCTTGAGTCAGTGAGCTTGTCTTCGGCCCGCCATTAAGCGGTGATTCCCAACCTGTAAGCTCTTTGTAACGCCGTTGCGCGTAAGCATGCCGTAGGCCGTGCGGGCGATGAATCCCTGCTTTTTTTGCGCTACGATAATAATGACCCTTTTGTTGAATGTAGGTTTTGTCTTTTGGAATGAGGGAACCCCCTTGCGCCACTTGGGTCGCGCGATCCAACCAGTAGCGTTGCTCTTCGGTTTGAATCGGAATAAATCGCTCAATCCCCCCTTTAGTCCAGCTCTTACTTAAAAAGACGGAGTCGCCTCGATCAGCTACGGTGGGAATAAGCTTAATGCACTCCTCAGCGCGTAACCCGAATAGGCGTTGCAGCTCTAATGAGCAGCGAACGTACTCATCCTCAATCAAGCTAAAATCCGGTGAATGAAGTGCTTTGTTTTCTTTGGGTGTGTAATCACGCCTACCGATACC
>CBDALO010000178.1:0-5953 GCA_965196985.1 Gammaproteobacteria bacterium
TAAAAATAGTTTCACCATCAGCCGCTAAGAGCTGAGTTGTAACTTCCGTAGTTTGCAAAGAAGGTATTCCGCTATTTAAAGTCGCGCTACTCACTTCAGGGTGGATCTGCATCATTATTTTTCCGCTACGATCAACAAATGGCGTAACTCGTAAAATGACACCTGAGTCTAAAAACTCGACATTTTCAACCCGTGATCCACCTTCGGTTAAAGTCACTTCGGTATAACCAATTCGATCACCAATAATCACTTCTGCTTCTTGATGCTCTAACGCCATCAACTTAGGTGTAGATAAGGTTCTTACGCGACCTTTACTGCTCAATGCACCAAGTGCTGCAGTCAAGTTATCATTTGAAAGCTCAAAGAAAAGTCCTGCACCAGGTACTGTCAAACCAGCCACACCAATCCCTGTATCATTGGCTGTATTAAACACATCTCGCCAATTAACGCCGTATGTTTCCGTGCGCTCTAGCCTGACTTCAAGAATTTGTGCCTCAATGAGGATCTGTACAGGCGGACTATCGAGTTCTTCCAATAAATTCTCAATGCGTGTCATAAACTCAGGAAGATCTTCAACAACGATCAATCGTCGTTCCGGTAATGCAGTAATTTTTCCATAACGCGAAAGGTGATCGCTTAAAATAGTTGAAACCACATTAGGATCACTATACTGAACCTTGAATGATTGAACCTGTGTCAAACCATCGACAATTTCTTTGCCAGCATCATCACGCGTCACGACAAAGTAAGTATTACCTGACTTTTCTACCGCAAAGCCAGCCGCGATCGCGACGGCTTTAATCGCTTCGTGCAGATCAATTTCGTACAAGTTAATAGAAACTTCACCCTGCACTCCGTTGGCCAGCAAAATGTTAACCCTGCCGTGTTTTGACATCATCTCAAAAACTTCTGCGAGATCAGCGTGCCGTACAGAAATAGTGACCGTTTTTGAAAGATCTCTTTGCTTGGAACTTGTTGAATGCTCAATCGTTTTGACAGACAACTTTTCGTCATCATCGTGGTGTGCAGCGTGCAGCGGTGAATAACAAACGCTTAACGCAAAAGCCAACATCAGGCTAAACAAGCTGCGCGTAGCAAAACCTGCTTGTGTATTAGTCTGTTCCGTCGACAGAGACGAAAACTTGTTTACCATCTTTTTCAAAAACAACAGATTGTCCTTTTATTTTTATCAATCGAAAGCCTTCATATTCCGTTCCAGCTTCAATCATATTGCCGCCAATATTTACGATCAAAATCTCATCAGAGTGAATGACACCTCTAATTTCTGGCTGCCATAAAAATGATTCGCGTGACTCCGTTTCATTTTCTAACGGTTCAACATCATTCGTCTGTTCAACAACTTCAACTTGAAGTTGATCAAGTGGGCTAATAAATGGATCGGTATGCAAGTCAGGTGCCACATGCTGTTCTGCAAAAGCTGATACACAGAACCCTAAGCTGATCAAGCTCATTCCCATCAGTTTTTTCAATGCTCTTCTCCTGAGGTCGAGCTAACAGCCGGCTGCACTAGCGAGACTGATAAATTGAGCTTTCGCTGTTGCTGATCAGTACCGGACTGAATCGTAAACTGCTTGATCATCAAGGGTAGTGAGGCGTGCTCCAATGCGTAAACCCACTTAAAGATCTGACCATAAGAACCACTGACTTCCACACTAAAAGGCACTTCTGTGTAGCTACTACTCGCTCTTGGATCGCTAGGTGCAACATTTAACAGCTGAACCTCATACTGCTTCGCTAGCTCACCTAAATCGGCCAGCACCTTCATCGGCGTGGTTCCTTTTAGTACTTCATGGCCAGTTTTCGTCAGGCGCTCATTCAGCGCGGTAATTTCTTGCCGTAAAGCGGCTATTTTTTGTTCTGAATATAAGGATTCAGGCGCTTGTTGTTGCAAACTATACAAGCGCGTTTGTTGCTGTTTAAAAGACTTAATCGGCTGCTTAAACAAAGCAGAAAATCCTGTCGATACGATCAACACAGCAATTGCAGACAACAATAGAAACATTAAACGCGGCGTGAGACTTTTGCTCAATTCATCAAGCATCACAACACCTCCATTTCAAATGCGACGGTATTGGCTAATGCATTCACCATTGAAGAATTTTTCACCTCAACATTGTTGATCTCAGGCTGCGCAATTAAGCGCTCAATAAACTTTGACATGGCTAAGTGATCAAGCGCGTGGCCCTTAATATTAATTTTCATCTGACCTGCTTGTGCGCTCTCTTCAGCGGCTAGATCAGCTGCCGTGTAACTCCAACTTTCCATCCACACCTGGCCTTCTAAAACTCGATCAAATACTTGAAAAAGTTTATCGGCACCACCGCCTTGCTGGATCAATTCAACAAAGGCCAGTTGTTTTTTCACTGCGCTACTTTGTTCCTGCAACTGGGAATACGTTTGCTTACGAGTTGAAAAAGCTTGTTGCTGTTCTTGTAATTGAGCAATTTCCTTATTCAATATTGTGGTCTTATAGCTAAGGTAAGCCTTACCAACAAGCAGCGTTAAAAATAACAAAGCATAAACACCAGCAAAACGTACCAGCATTTTCTTAGCATTTTTTTGCCGCTTATATGCCGCAGGGATCAGATCAATTTCATGCATCAACATCACTCCCATTGAGCGCTAAGCCGGTGGCTACAGCAATACCGCGCAAGGCCGCTGGATCACTCAATTTTGCTACCTGGCTCGATGTCATTAATCCGTAAAAAGGTCGTGTTGTTACGAGTGGTAACCCCGTCATCTCCGCCAACAATTGATCAATACCTGGCCAGCTTGCGAGACCGCCAAAGATATATGCACCATGCACACTACGTCCTCGCGTGCGTGACGCTACGTACAACATCAAACGTTTTATCTCGGCTGAAAATTCTAATAAACTGGGTTTGAGAATATCAGTTAATGATTCTTCAATACTTGGTGCGCGATAATCATCGCCGACCAGCTCGACACTATTCGTTTGTACACCGTGTCTGAACAACAACTCACCGGCTTCTTGAAATGAAATTTCCATCGCTTCGGCCACCTGTTGAATACCTGTGTTCACACCAAAAGACAGCGCGCGATCAAGCAATAATCTTCGTCCCCATAAAACCGTTGCATAAGAACGTTCTAAACCAAAATTGACCGCTAAAATAACCTTGTCATTTTGTGACGGGTTCATGGCGCTGATCAAACGATTGATGGCAACAGGTCCTATTTCTAATCGTTCAACATCCAACCCAGCTTTACTTAAAAATTCTAAGAACTCGATCACCACCGCTTCATTAGCAACAGCAACCAAAGCCGTGCGATCAGCCTGCTCTTTGTGCTCTGGTCGAATGTGTAAATAGTCAATCACGGAACTGCCTAAACTATCCCCAAAACGTTCTTTGATCGCTTCGATCACCGTTTCATCAGGATCATCACCTGCGGAATATTTATACTCTAAAGAAACAAATTGAACCTTGTCTGGAGGAATGGCGACAACCGCTCGGTTGCCCTTAAACGAACCTTGCTCTCGGGCAGTTTTCAATAGTTGTTTAAGCGCAGCTGGCGAGGCATAAAAATCGGCTTTCTTAACAGGATAAGCTAATGACACTGCTGAGCGGATCTTGGCACCTTGTCGGCTGAAATCTGCCTGAACTATCTTTAATTCTTCCGTCCCAAAATCTAACCCAATGGGGCCAGTCCGGTGCATCCCTAACATTTATCTTTATCCTGAAAACTATATTCGCTATTAGGGTTATCGGAAATTTTTATAAATGCTTAAACCTTGTCGATCAATTAAGGCATTTGTCCAACAGAATCCAGATCTCTGCCTAACAAGTGAACGGTATAAAAAATACTCATGAACAGACCTGTCCACACTCGCAAGGTAGGGTAATTCTCAAAACAGGATGTTTTGTTGTTTCAGCATTTTCACGACTAACAAATTCAAGGTTATTAGTTACTCCCGCTTGCCCTGAAACAGTAACCCCATGATTGGGAAAATTGCCTTTCAACCAACCAACAACTAGCCCCTGAAGATCCCAACTCACCCAGCCAATTGTGCCTTCATCAACTGTTGTAGATGTAAGAGGGCTCAAGTCCCAATCATTAAAAACTGACCAGTTCGTACCCGTTAACCTTTCTATATGCGTCGCTTCCGCTTCGAGCCAAGCACTCTTTAATCGATAAATCTTAACATTTACGGAATTGCTACTATCAGCCGAACCCGATAAATGCATTTCTAAACGGGCACGTTGAATCAGATCAGGATCGACGGAAACCTGTGATAGATCAAACTGTAAATGGGAATGGCGGTCAAAAGAGAAAAAATTGTTATACCTCACATGTAAGGTCTCGGCATCTCCAAAAACCTTGCTACTATTTGTCGACTGCGAATAGGTATCCTGTGCAACAGGAATGATTATTTCTCTTGTTTTTGTTTCGTCATATGCCGTCAGTTCACGAGAAAGTTTTTGACTGCTACCATCACCGCCCACCGTTTCCACGCTTAAAGTGATTAGAGAACCAATACTGGACTTTAAGCCACCAAGAAAACCATCGTCCTTAAAATTTCCATTGGTAGAAACCGAAAATTCTTCACAGCTCGCCTGTTCTTTTAGCTCATAATAAGCTAGAGCCAATCCCGCTTCCGCGGAATACTTGGCTTGTTCTATTTCAGTTAGATTCAAGGTCTGCTGCGAGCTGTTAACCGTTTCTTGATTTAACAGTAAGACAGACGCACCAAGAATAGCGATCAATAAAAGTACGGGTAAAAGAATAAATCCTGATGAAGGGTGAGAAGGAGTCATCATAAGCGTCCACCTAAACGAACCTTTGTACTCAAGCTATAGGTTTCACCGCTGGCATCAGTCAATGTCAGCGATATTTCAAACAGGGTATATCGACCAGTTTGAGTTGGAGTATTCACTACAAAACTAGTGATATTTTCTGAAATAATCGTGCTTAATTTATCACCACCATCGATCTTTCCACTTTCATCTAGATCGAATAATTTTTCTTCTTGCTCAAAAATGCCATTTTTCCATTTAAAGTGAATAATTTCGGCTTTATCTTCATCATTTTCACCGTCTTCATCATCATCTTTTGGGTCTTCTTCATCTATTGATCCGTCACCGTCATCATCAACGCCTAATACTCCAGAAGCACCGTCCCCATTCATATCACCGCTATCATCTTCATCAACCCGACCGTCTTGATCATCATCAGCATCGGCAAAACCATCTTTATTCATATCCCTTTGTGGATCGATATTAAAATCGTAATGAATTTCATCGACGGTGTTCTTTTTCATTTCCATCGTATTGGAGCGACTGATCACTTGAACGATTCGTCGCATCACAAAGGCAGCTTCTTGTTCTAAACCATTCGTTTGTTGAATGTCATTTTTCGTGCTGGTAACGGTTCCGACAACGCTGCTGATCGAAACCATCAACATACCCGAAATGGCCACGACGATAAGAATCTCAATAAGCGTAAGACCTTGGATATTTTTGCTCGAAAAAGAATTTAGACGCTTCATGGCAAAACCAAAGTTTCGAAGGCTAAGCGAGTTCCAACTAACTCCGACTTAACCCAAATCACCTCATCAATCCCCGTGAAAGGATCATCATCCCCGTCAGCATTATCTGCATCGTAACGAAAGAGGTAAATATTAAGTTGTTCGCCATCAATTGTTTCAGAGTAGCTGCTAACAGTTGTAGGATTGCTCGCGGCACTGGCTGTAGAAAGCAACACAGCAGGATCTTCCGCCAAGACCTCCTCCATCTTGCCGAATAAAAGATAGTGCTGACGTAACAGATCACGCTTCACTTCTGACGTATGAACACTGCCCTGCAACGCGTTGATCGCAGGCACAAGCGTCAAACCGATCACAACAACGGCGATCAATACTTCAACTAATGAAAAGCCTGTGTTGATCTTTTTCATTGGATCAATACTCGCCCAT
>CBDALO010000179.1:0-1662 GCA_965196985.1 Gammaproteobacteria bacterium
ATCTACCTTGTAGGTTGTCGAAGCAAAAACCGTTCGCCTCTTAAACGTAAAAATGACCATGTCCAGGTAACCGCAAACACGAAAATGCGAGAACATTAAGTTTTTGCCAATACCCTGCAATCCTGGGCAAAAGTTTTGAGAAAAAGACCACATCAAATTGGAAAAGCCCTTCAATCCATATGAGCAATAACCTCAACTGTCCCTCTTTTTACCTTAACAAAACTCTTAAAGGCCACCCTCTAGTCAAAATTGTGCTGGGAAGAGGAGCAGAGTTACTGTGTGGGTGGGAACAGTGTTTACATCAACACGTTGCTAGGGTTGTAGAAGTAGTACTAAAATTTCCCGCATTCTATGGGAGGAATGTCTTCCGCTAAAAACGAACACCAGGCACCTCAGGTAGTTACAGCGTTTATTGATATTGTTTGCATTGGGCCCTTTTCTCCAAGAGGATTACTTCTCAGCCTAACAGACGGGATGGGGATCCATCCGGACATTCTATACCTAAAGTTGTCGAAGGGGCGTGCCTCTACAACCGATTAAGTAGTCACCTCCTGAATCTTGTGCGAACAACAGAGGCACAGAAGAGAGAAGAACACCATTGTCGCATGGAATTTTTTTCAGCTTCATCAAGTTAAAACGACACTGCATGTTTCTGAATGTGTCTACTTTAGGTATTATTTTAATACCTAGCTACATTGCTACTTACAGCCAATTGGCTAGGTACAACTGATGAAGCTACTACGATTCAACTAAAGAAATATATTCACTTGTTAGTTACATCCATTTGCTAAGGCAAAAAAAATTGATCTAAGCCGAAAAAGGTTCTTAATTTTAATGGAACTCGCCGCTATATTCTCTCGGAGATTTACGACTGACGAGCTTGAAGACAAAGCATGCTTAGTGCAGTTCTTCTTAATACAATATGGTGCATGTGGCCATTTATTTGCAAACCTCTGCAAATGCACAAACTGATGAGAATACCGATCCCCATCTCTTTGATTGTTCTTCCTCAAATAGGTATATAAACTGAGGTGTTTTCCGAAGTAACGGGGCAGCACATGCTCTCTTTTTCCCTTTGTATGGTTTTATGCAATATACCTGATTCGCTTTTGAATCGTTTCTGCTTGCTATAAATCGTGCAACAGACGCAATCCTATCACTTTTTTAGAAACAGAAACTTCCCAACTACTTCAAAGCGCAAACAGATTATTTTCGTTATGGTAAAACGATATCTATAATACAGTTCTACTTGCTTTATCCGACCTATCAAATTCATAATTTCTCGTAGAGGCTAGTGTTTCAAATGTTCTTGGACTCACACAGGGGGTATTATATGCAATAACTAAATAGAGCGGGGGTTATATTTTGTTCGATTTTGCCAAGACGGGAATGTTTTGAGTAGGATCTTGTGGAGGCAACAGAGAAATTCAGCCTGCCTATACTGATGTCATCTCAATCAAATAGTAACTGAGACTTCTCTGCAAAATCAACATCATCGGTTTGTTAGATAATTCAAGGTGATTTCTAACGTAATAGGCTTAAAACCTCGATAACAGTTTTTAACAAAGGCAAAATTCAGTCTGCTGATTGGTTCGACACCAACCTTGCATTTCTAGTGTTACTTTCGCCGGGCTCTGAACTGCTTAATGTATTCAATGGCAT
>CBDALO010000180.1:0-14607 GCA_965196985.1 Gammaproteobacteria bacterium
ATGCTAGCCCGGAAGACCGACCTCAATTAATGGAGCAATTGATTGATGCAATGAGGAAGGATTTCCAGTCAATTCGTAAATTTTGATTAAAATAAGAGTTGAGCGGTAGATTTGGTCCCTTTTAACCAGGATTCCGGCCAGACCTCAAAAGCAGGGGGAGTAGGGGAGTAAAACGCCAGTAAAAATAGCCCCCCCATAAGCGACCTTATGGGGCAATGTGTAGAAATAGTGCAGTTAATTAAGTTATGCTTAAAAAATGCCTGTTCATTGACGACTGTTCTGGTTCAACCACGTTCTTTTTCAATCTATTACCTTGGGCAAATAAAGCGCTATTATTATTGGAGATAGAGCCTGGTTGTTCTATCTGCACTTGTTCTTGAAGCGAATCTATAAGCTCAACGACTATTTCTGCACTAGTGGTATGCTCATATCTGCTCTTACGACAGGATAGATCTGGTCTTCGCTGATCCAATAAAGCATCCAATAAAATTGGATTTTTATAGGTTGATTTGTTAACAGCTGTTCGCAAATAATCTAAGCCGCTAGAACTCTGAAAAAGCGTTTTTAGATAAGCGCTTTTTCTGGGTTCATCATCCTCAATTAATGCTATTGCTTCCATGATAATTGAGTCAACTATCTTCGTCGGCATTGCCTCAAATAAATCCTTATTTAATCTGCCATCTCGTATCGCGGAAAGCTGACCTATATTCAGATATTTACATAGGCTGTAAAGTGATGATGTTTCAGCTTGATCCTTCATTAAATAGGTTTTTGCAAATTGGTGGATTTCTTCAGATCTACTCTGAGCTACTTCAGTAAATACGTTTTGCTGATAGTGAGCCTCCTTTAAAATAAAAGCTCTATAGCAGAATACCTTATCCTCAAAGTTCATTGAATCGACTAGTGACTTATTTCGTAGCTTTTTGTTTGGATCATCTAAACCATGAGAAACATTAAGTGAGGTTAATAAATAATCATCGAGTTTTTTGTGATTATTCTGTGAGATTATTAAAGAAGATCCATCAGTCTGGTGAATCTGATTTTCAAGATCTGAAATAAGCGCGTCTGGAGCAACTATGAGCGCCAATGCACTGCAGCCTTCAAACGCCCAAGAACCCAGACTCGTGACGCTATTGGGCAGCGTAATGGATTGCAAACTGCTGCAGCCAGAAAACGCCCAAGAACCCAGACTCGTGACGCTATTGGGCAGCGTAATGGATTGCAAACTGCTGCAGCCTTCAAACGCCCAAGAACCCAGACTCGTGACGCTATTGGGCAGCGTAATGGATTGCAAACTGCTGCAGCCAGAAAACGCCCAAGAACCCAGACTCGTGACGCTATTGGGCAGCGTAATGGATTGCAAACTGCTGCAGCCAGAAAACGCCCAATCACCCAGACTCGTGACGCTATTGGGCAGCGTAATGGATTGCAAACTGCTGCAGCCAGAAAACGCCCAAGAACCCAGACTCGTGACGCTATTGGGCAGCGTAATGGATTGCAAACTGCTGCAGCCTTCAAACGCCCCATCACCCAGGCTCGTGACGCTATTGGGCAGCGTAATGGATTGCAAACTGCTGCAGCCTTCAAACGCCCCATCACCCAGACTCGTGACGCTATTGGGCAGCGTAATGGATTGCAAACTGCTGCAGCCAGAAAACGCCCAATCACCCAGGCTCGTGATCTCATCTATGATTTCAATTTTCTTTATATGTTCTTTTTTTGTAATACTATTCCAATTGCATTGTTCGACACGCTCTGGTTGTTTTTTTTGATCGGACAGGTAAGTAACTCTAACTTGCATATTTATCATTCTCATTTAATCCAAATAATGCGCTTAGAATAACTTATAGAAATTATCTGTTTATTTAGAGTAACAGAAAGGGTATGGGGATTATTTCTTAGGTAGAAAACACTGTAGGTAATATAGCACACCATAACAAACGTTATCGGGGGTTGGGCAGAATCTATTCAGAAAAGGCCATTATTACCCCTCATAATGAACCTTATGGGAATGTATCAAAATATAATCATCAAAAAAGAGAGCTGAAAATTATATGCTCACATTCGCCGAGGATTTGAAAATTGTTTTGCTGAATGAGTATTCTCATGGCTAGTAGAGGTATTAGGGGTGAAAAAAGTTGAGTTGGTCTGAGTAAGCTGAATGTCTTTGCGAAATTTTTTATGATCAAATTTTTTATGATTATAGGTCTCTTGTTGTTCTGAATTAGACTGAACATGTTCTGCTGAGAGGCTAAAGGCTTCTTGATGCGTGCGCTTAAGTGGTTGGGTTTGCTGTGCAATAGTATTACTTAATTGTTCTATATTTGGAACATCATCGCATGTGTGGCATACCTCAGCTTGAGAATGACTACTAGCGACATTGCTATTACCAGATGTTGATGCTGACATTGTGTGTTGCTCCTGTCCCAGTATTATTGATGAAGTAGCCGAAGCGTTATTCGTATTTAAAGACTGAGCAGCAAGAAGGAGCAAGTGAATCCAGTTAGGCTGACCATCTAAAGCTGGTTGAGGTATTGCGCTTCTACTCTGGTCCGCACTGAATGTAGGATAAATAGGAATTGGTTTATGAATAATTGGAGTAGGGTTATGCACTTGTTGTTGCGCGCTTACTGGATTATGAAGAGAAGAGTGCAAAGCATGGGTTGGTTGTACAGGAGGCACAAGGTGCTGATCAGTGCCTGACTGGACGTTATTATGAACCATGCTAGATGAATAATGAGGCGCAATAGTTGATGTGCTATCGGGTTCTGGAGCAGGACTTTTGGCTTGATAGGACGATTTGACGGCCTCAATGTTTTTCGAACCCCCACCGTGTGCAGCAATTTGCACGATTTGCTCGACGGTAAAGTCAAGTCCCTTGAGTTCGTGATAGGACGATTCAACGGCCTCAATGTTTTTCGAGCCCCCACCGTGTGCAGCAATTTGCACGATTTGCTCGACGGTAAAGTCAAGTCCCTTGAGTTCGTGATAGGACGATTTGACGGCCTCAATGTTTTTGGAGCCACCGTCATGAGAGGCAATTTGCACGATTTGCTCGGCGGTAAAGTCAAGTCCCTTGAGTTCGTGATAGGACGATTTGACGGCCTCAATGTTTTTCGAGCCACCGTCATGAGAGGCAATTTGCACGATTTGCTCGACGGTAAAGTCAAGTCCCTTGAGTTCGTGATAGGACGATTTGACGGCCTCAATGTTTTTCGAGCCCCCATTATTTGAAGCAATTTGCACGATTTGCTCGGCGGTAAAGTCAAGTCCCTTGAGTTCGTGATAGGACGATTTGACGGCCTCAATGTTTTTCGAGCCCCCAATATTTGAAGCAATTTGCACGATTTGCTCGGCGGTAAAGTCAAGTTCCTTGAGTTCGTGATAGGACGATTTGACGGCCTCAATGTTTTTCGAGCCCCCATTATTTGAAGCAATTTGCACGATTTGCTCGGCGGTAAAGTATTTAATTAACTCCGGTGTGTGTTCAACAACTTTTAAAATAGTATTGTTAGAGCTTCTCCTTATAATAATTCTATTAGCTTGCACCTCAGTGAAACCTAATTGAGTTAAACTTTTTTTATGATGCTGATAAAACTGCTGAGTTATACCGAGTTTATTTAGTCGTTCTTCTATAGTTTTCATTTTCATTAATAATGCTGTTATAGCTGTTATAAAATATTGTTTGAGTATACAGGGTGAGTCTTTTAAATATTTTAGTAACTTTTAATATACGGTAGGGTAATTACAATTAAGTTTGATGCACATTGAAAAATAAGCCGTGTAATTCTAGTCCCCATAACCAGCGTTATCGGGGGTTGGGTATTATCTGACTAATAAACAAGTCTAAATCGATCTAATTTTAAGCAGGACTAAAGGTCGAGTTCTTTTTTAATTTTTGCTAAAACCTCTGGCGAAATGCCAGTAGTTTTGGTCACAACAGGATCACCAAAGCCTTCTTTTAACATATTGATTGCAATCTCACGTTGTTTGTTATACTCGCCTTGTTGCATTCCTTGTTGCATTCCCTCCAGCATCCCTTGCTTTAAGCCTTGGTTATGGCCTTCTTGTCGTAATTGGTCAGCTGCAGACATAATGGTCTCCTTCATATCGGGTAGTGCTTGGGTCAACGCATCAACGAGTTCTTTGTCGCTGCTTTTTTCCTCATATTCTAAGGTGTAGTTTACCAACCGTGAGATATGTTGACCACCATCTAATGACTTTAGCAATTGAAGCAACCCTTGCTGAATGAGTCGTTGGATAACTGGCAGAAAATCTCGTTGGTAAGCGTGTTTGTGCAACAGCTCCATGGTGGCAACGTAGCCATGGGTCAAGAGCTCTTCATCAGGGATGACGGTTAGATCAATGAGTGGGCAAGGCGCATTATACAGTTCTTTGGCGAGCGCAGAATCTTCAAACAACTCAAAAAAAATCGGCTTGGTTCAATTACGGTGTATTTTAGGTATCAGGGCGCATAGAAATACCTACCCAATTAAAGCATAATAACTACTGCTCTTTAAAAATTAGATTGCGTTATGCTGCTCGTTGAAAACGTTTGAAGCCCAGCATTTCTACCCAGTGTGGATGCTCCTGACCAGTTAAAATATGTGCTGGAGTTTTCTGATGACGAAAGCTTTTTTCGCTACGCTCGATTTTCTCATGATTTAAAAAGAAGCGTAGTAAATTAAGAAATCCATTCCCTACTTGCTTACGTACAAATAAGTAGGGAGATATACGACTATGCAGGTTTTCTGCCATAGAGCTTGTGCGTTCCGTGCCCTCTAGCACTCGAGTCACAAGTTCTTCTATGTCATAGAAATCATCACCCAATTCATCTTGTAAGGGTAACGCACGAACAGCATATTTCATTGACCCTTCCTTACACCTTTGTAATTCAGCTATTTTCCACAAAGTATTTACAGAGATATTATTAGATTCAGCAATTACCTGAAATTTATTATCAATTGTCATCATAAATGATAAAGCTAAGTGTTTGGCATTCTCCAACATAACTCGAATTGATTTAATACGATGAGGATGAATTAACTCAAGGGTTTTTAGTTCATTAACAATGAAGTCATATAACTCACTACGTTGCTCTGGTGCTGGGCCTGCTTTTACTAAAACATCATGACACAACCAGTCTACTAACGTGTCAATAGAGCTTGATAAGTGCCCAGCTTGTCCTGCCTCTTTTACCGCCATGAATAACTGCTCTTCATGTAGCGCTTCATTACCTTTAGTAATTGCCTTGTAATATTTATTCTCTCGTTGGTTTAGATATGTGATAGAACTTTTTTTCCTATTTCTAAAGTAACGACGAACCTCAAGTAACTCATGGATGATGTGAAAATGATCTCTGTGGTAAGGAACATCTGGCATTACAAGTTTATGTCCATCATACAAACCACTGCCATCGTCACCATAAACAGCCTCTGGTAAAAAATGTTTTTTCTTCAGCTCTAGTAAATTTCTTGCCCACGTATCTCCATCACGTGTGTCTTCTAGGCGAAGCAAATAACAATATAAAGAACGAATATCGGTTCCAGAAAGAATTGGTTTATTAAGGTGAAACTTTTCAACATTAGCTACTAGTTTGGCTTGGCTTAAGTCTTCCTGAGAATTAATCTTCTCCGCTCTTTGAATCGCAACAGCTGCAATGTTATGAATTCCACCTTGAGAGATCTCATAGTCTAAACAAACACTTAAAAATCTACGTATACCCCTAAATGAGCAGCGAGAAAAAAGCAGTAAGCAAACAACCATAAGAGAAATATACTGCTTGGTTACTGGTATATAGTACAAAACCTTATGTGCATCATTAGTCGCGTCTGTTTCTGAGAAAGCACTATCAATTGCATTCACCAATTTATTTTTTTGCTTATGCACAAACTTACGGCTAACATCATTTTGTTCTGCCAGCTTAGAAACTGACTTATCTTTTTTTAATGCTTTTAAAGCAAGTTCTTTTCTATCGTCTGCATTCATTAACTTAGCGGCACTGTTTGTTGTTGACATGATCAGCCTCACTCTTTTGCTTTCATTATTGACTTGGATGCGAGAGTATATGGCAAGATAAGCCATAATTACCAATCCGTGAAATACTATACTGTATGTATGCTCAATACCTGACCATCTAATCTGATACCCAGAAATGAACAAGGCCCAATGTTAGATGTCAACTAGCTTTGCGGTAAGCGCCAACTAGGATTGCAGATTTAGGGCAAAAAATTATTTTTTCTTATTCTTGTCATGTTCTTTAGTGCGATAGCTTTTTCCAGTAATATTGATTACTGTAGCATGATGTACTAGTCTATCAATAGCAGCTACAGCCATACTATTCTCAGGAAAGATACTATCCCATTTACTAAAAGGTTGATTAGCTGTGATAATAAGGCTGCCAGTTTCATAGCGCTGACATATGAGCTCAAAAAGAACACTTGTTTCATGCTCATCTTTTTTAACGTAACCAATGTCATCTAAAATGAGTAGCGGTATTTTATCGAGTTTAGCGAGCAACTCTTTTAATCGATATTGCTGTTTAGCTTGCTGCAAGGTTTGGACTAGATGGGAGGTCTGCTGACACTTAACTCGACTACCTCGTTCAATTTGCCGGTAAGCAATAGCTGCTGCTAGGTGCGTTTTGCCAACACCACTTGGCCCAAAGATGATTAGGTTGTTCCCATCCTTGATCCAGGTATCACTTTCAGCCAAGGCGTTAATTTGTGCGGGGTTAATCGACTCATTAGCATCAAATTTAAAGGAGCTCAGTGTTTTACCTTTAGGCAAACCCGATTCACTAATTCTTCTGGCTAATCTTGTCGTTTGTCGTTTTTGTATTTCCATATCGCATAGCCTAGAAAGATATTGACTGTATGTCCAGCCCTCTTCTTTTGCGGTTAGCCCCAAGTCTTCCCAGTTCATTTTAAATGTTGAAAGCTTGAGATCTTTCAATTGTAATGGTAATACCGCTTCATACTGTTCCATAAGTTTTTTCTCCAAGTTGGTTGTTGTTAGTAGGGATACATTCATCATAATCAGTTAACAAATGTTGTTGGCAATGAATGTCCGGTAATTTTTGATGGCCTGAATTAAACTTTTTCTCAATAGCATTAATATCAAAGGGCATGTTTAACTCAATTAGCCTAGAAACATAGACACCTAGCTGATATTCACAGTGATAGTCAGCGGCTAGTTTTAATAACCGTAGCATCAGCTTAGGCGATACCTTATGATCTTCAGTAGCATCTAAATGCTCCCAGATAGCCTGATAGGTTTCCGTTGGAAGAATCTCATCACGGTACTGGCAAAAACGAAAGGCATTAGGCTTTTTAATTAAGGCATGAATAATATGCCGATAATTAATTGAGTAGCGCGTATTTACTTTATTCCGATACTTTCTTTCTAATTCGAGCACAAGATTACTGCCTAGGTATCCCTTAATGAGGTGTTGATAGATATGAAGCTGTAACGTCCCACAATAATTTAGAGAAACCATCTCAACCTATTTTGCGTGAGATGGTGTCAAATAGTTAACCTTTTAGCTCATGAATTGCCTGATTAATGACATCATCCGGTATATGGTTTAAATTCATATTAGCGGCGATTAGCAACGCATGTCGCATGAGCCTATCAACATAACGAAGCCTACCTTTTGTGGCCATGTGTACTGCACGAATACCTGTTTCAGTGAATAAGCTGCTGCTCATTCCTGCCTTCTCAAAAGCAGCGTGAATAATGCTCTCAAAATCCCTGCTATCTTCAATTGCATGCCACCTAATAAAGCACTGAATTCTAGAGTTGATAGGTTCATAGGCTGGTCTCTGCAATGTTGCTAGAAGTGATGGGAGTCCACATAAGATAATCGTCATGACGTCTTTGCTGTCAAAACTGAAATTAAGGAAGTCAGGTAATCGTAGAATGAAATCATTACTAAGCTGATGCGCCTCGTCTAGGATCCAAATAGGCTGAACGTTTTTATCATGGTAGAGCGCGATCAAGCTCTGCTTCAAGTCTCTCCAAAGTTTAGAGAATCGGTAATAGTTTTCTAAACCTAGATTTTCGGCAAGGCTAGTGCGCCATCCTTTCTGTAAATTCCATTGACTTGCTGAAAATAAGCAGGCGACTCAGTCAGATTAGAAATTCCTTTTAAGGTAAACTTAACCAAAAAAGAGGAATGACAATGAGCTGCTATAAAAATGAGAACTTAATCGAAGAAGCCATACATGTTTTAGCGATGGAGGGGTTTGAAGCTTTACCTAAGCTTGTCTCCAGGTTGATGAATGAGGCTATGTTAATAGAAAGGGAGCGCCATTTAAATGCCAGTCCTTATGAGCGAACTGGCGATAGAAACGGATATGCGAACGGCTTTAAACCAAGGTTAATTAACACAGGTCAAGGTCAGCTTGAGCTACAGATACCGCAGGTTAGAGACTCCAATAAAGCCTTCTATCCATCAGTCTTAGAGCGAGGTGTACGCTCTGATAGAGCACTTAAGCTGGCTGTCGCTGAAATGTATGTGCATGGGGTTTCCACGCGCAAAGTTGAAAAGGTGCTAAAGCAACTCTGTGGAACAGATATTTCAAGCACAGAGGTAAGCCGTTGCGCTAAATTGTTGGATGAAGATTTAAAGAAATGGCGAAATAAGCCGTTAGGAAAGATAAAATATCTTTGGCTAGATGCACGTTATGAGAAGGTGCGCACTAGCGGCACAGTACAAGACTGTGCGGTATTGATAGCCTATGGCTTTGATGAATCAACCGGCAAGAGAACAGTGCTAGGTGTTTCTGTTGCGTTATCAGAGGCTGAGGTACATTGGCGTGATTTTCTTCAGCAGTTGGTTGAGCGAGGTATACATGGTATTGAGTTGATTACTAGCGACGCTCATACTGGCCTAAAAGCCGCTAGAAGAGCTGTGTTCCCCAGTGTTCCTTGGCAACGCTGCCAATTTCATTTGCAGCAAAATGCTCAGGCTCACATACCAAAGCGCTCAATGAAGGAACCAGTAGCTGAGGAGATTACAGCTATATTTAATGCCTCAAACATTCATGAGTCGGAAAGACTATTGGCTATGGCGGTAGATAAATATCAGCAAACAGCACCAGAGCTTTCTTCTTGGTTGGAAGTGAATATACCGGAGGGCTTAGTAGTGATGAACTTTGACAGGCCGCATCAAAAAAGATTAAGAACCAGTAACATAGCTGAGCGCGTAAACAGAGAGGTAAAAAGAAGGACGCATACAGTTGGAATTTTCCCTAATACTGAATCGTGCCTAAGGCTCGTATCAGCTGTTTTAGTGGAAATTGATGACCAGTGGAGCGGATCACCTAGATACTTAAGTTGAAGTGAATAATAAGGCTTCATAGGGTTTTAGGATAGATCATTCTTGTTCTTATTAACGAGATATAATTGCTATTACCTAAAAGTTAATAATTTATTTTGAGAGGAGAAAAATTTGAGGTATAAATAATTTTTTAGATTGATTAGCATAATTAATTTAAGATATTATGCGATGAGACAGGTACAATAGAGTGCCATTTAGAATTTTAAAGGTTTTTCTAAGTACTGAAGTTGGTTTTTACAGACAAAATAACGCTCTATCTCGGCAAGCTGAGAGTACACATCAAATGACCGAAAGTGAGTGTCTGATTGATAAATGACTTGATGGGTCAGCGGGTTGAGTTTATTGCTCCAGTATCTTAGCGCCGTGGTCTTTCCTGTCCCTGAGTCGCCAGTAATCACTGCTAAGCCGCGTGTTTCTAGCAAACCATTAAGTTGCTGCTCTAGTCGCTTTGACTGCGCCAATTCAATAATGTTTGATTTACCCAATGGATCAAATTTCAAGCCAAAATGTTGAAGATACATCTTACTCATCCTCCTCAGTGATATCCAAATCCTCTTTAACTTGGTTATAAACAATCTCAACTAGCGAGGTTTTTCTTGCTGGTTGTTCCGGCATCTGAGGTCTAGCTCGGGTTCTAGAAAGGTTGTTATGTTTGTCCAGCTCTCCCACTGCACCAAGGTATTGATATTCCAATGATTCGACGTGACGGGCGGAGTCACTATGCGGATCAACCACTAAATAAACCTCTTGTTGAGCCAGTTCAAATGGAACTTCAAAGAGTCGATTATTCCAGCTTACCGTGCCATCCTTCCTGACTCGGCGCTTAATGCGATGCAGGAAGTAATCATCTAGCTTATCGGCCAAACAACCTAACGGCTGAATTTTAGTGAGGTCTTGCTGATAGCGTTGTAACGGGGTCATCTTGTCAGGCAGGGCGCTTTGCGAGGCTTGATGATAAACACGCTCAACCCAAGCCCAAAATCGATCATTCAGCGCATTGAAACTATGAATGGAATCCAGGTTGCATTCAGCTAGGAATTGCTCGCGTACTGTTCTATGCCAACGCTCTAGTTTGCCTTTGCTTTGCGGTTCATAGGGCCTGCCGTAAATCAATTGAATTTTCAAACGAGCACAAATGGTTTGCAACGTTTTAGCACGGTAGGCAGGGCCGTTGTCAATGATGAGCTTAACAGGAAGCCCACGTTTGAGTAATGCCTCTTTCAACACATGCTCAATAGTAATGGCACTCTCATCAGTACAAAATTTACTGTGACAGACCAACCTTGAGGCATCATCAAAAATACTCACCAAATAGCTTTTAACTCTTCTTTGGCCATCGTAAATCGTTGGACCATGCATGACATCGCCATACCAAATATCACAAGCTGTGAGCGCCTCAAATGAGCGGCGCTCAATTTGGTTAGAAGGTGTGACTGTTCTTTTAGACAGGCCGTGTTTTACTAATAAGCGGTGAACTGTTGCGTGAGATAATTCACCTCGTGCTACCTTCCCTTGAGTTTCTAAGAGTTTAATCACGGTCGGAATTGATCTTGAAGGGCTTTCCTGTTTAGTGGAAATAATTAACTCTTGTAGCTCTGGATTGATGTGACACTGGCCTTTGTCTCGTCGAGTTTTAGGAACTAATCCATCAATACCCTGCTTTAACCAGGCGTAATACCAATTCTCAATTGTTTTAGCACTGAGGTGAACACGCTTACTACCTGGAATGTTGTAGGTTTGCTGGGACAACCTTTTAATAATGCTCTTGAGCTCACCATGCTCAAAACTATTTCGGCTACATAGCTCACCTAAAACACTTAGGCGAAACAGTGCTGTTGGGTGAATGGGCTTGGTCATTTTGCAATTCCTGTGTGATTTAACTACTTGCAATGAGTTAATCACAACTTGAGTTGAGAATGCTACGCTCAAACTGTGTGGGGTCGTGAGGTTTACAGAAAATATCCATCTCAACTTTTTTTCACGTTAATTAATTATGGGATGCTCACTCCTGTGTTGTTAAGAAAAAGCATGATGCTCGATAAATCATGCTCACCAAGGCAGGCCAACCAAAACGCTTGTGGATCACTATGTCGCCCAAGCTGTAACCACAACGGATGTGCTTTGATATGGAAGGAGTAATCAACGAAGTGGTCAACCAACCAGTGAAACCACCTAGCAACGGTGTGTCGACTAACACCTTGCTCCTGACCTGATGAGCTAATACTTTTCCCAGGAGCACGCTCATTAACACTGCCTGCTGAACTGACCAGCAATACCAACGCTTTGGAGAAAGTATCTCAGGTAGGGTTGAACAAGTACGTTTACATTGATGACAATAAAATCTCAAAACAGGGGTGGGATTTAAAGAGCGTCCTTTACCTGGGTTCCTATCTGGTTTTCGATCATATGATCCATGTGACCATAGTCCACCTGCACCGCAATGGCTGCACTGCTCTGGCCTTAGTAGCTCTGGATTTTTTTTCAGCAGGATCAGGTAATCACTCAGGCTTTTAATCGCTTTTATGATTCTGCGCATGACTAATTTCACTATAGTTTTTATATCAAGTTATTTTACCTTGATAGGTTACTAAAAACCTTGTTTATTATGAGATAAAACTAGCTCAATTCCCCCAAATAAAGATAGACGTAACATGAAGCGTAATGGTATGCCCAACTAATTGGCTAGGTACGCTGTAAGTGATACCTTTAATGATAATAATTGATAGACCAGAAACTTTAGTTGACGCCAAATCATAATCCATTGCTTTATTTTCTGGCAACGGTTGCAAAGCGTCTTTCTCCATCTGTAGGTTTTTGCTATTACGCTTATTACTATTGAGCATAATTCCCTGAAGCCATTCCTCATATTCCGCAACTGAATTAAAGTTATTGCTGCCACGAAGGATCAATTCTTGAGCTACGCGGTTTTTAAAGTGCCCATGTGCTGACTCAACTGAGCCATTCTCATGGCTGCGCCCCTTATTATTTCTAGTTGGCGTCATATTATAATGACCACACAGATCCTCATAACGCTGCGTCAAATCAGCAATAGCATCCGAGGATAGATTTTTAAATGCCGCAGCTAAGCTATCTGTTCGATGCTCATGGGTCGACCCACCAATGGCCAACAACGCCTCTTGCAAACCTTCCGATAAAGCCTGAAAACTTTCACCTGATTGAATGACCTTGATGTAACTCCATTTGCTGTAGACTAATCTAAAGTGGTACAACATGTGCTTAAAGGGCTTGCCTTTTATAAGAATCTCAGAACGATCCATATGAGTAAAATCAGACAGTGACTGCCTACCTGGCTCATGAACCTGCGGAAACTTCATTTCCTTACTTTTGCCATGCTGAGCTTTCCAAAGGGACACCCGCCTTTAGACCTTCTGCGTAACTAAGGGCAGTTCTAGAAACTAGCTAAAATTTGCTTATAATTGCCTGATTAATAATCATTCATGGAAAGGCATATGCTATTAAGCTATCAGCAACTCAGTAACCGCCCGCGTATTTTTAAAAAGTTAACTGGTTTGACCCTTGATGATTTTGAAACGATACACCAACAAGTGAAGTCATCACTTGATGATGAGTTTAGTAAGCTGGGAAGGCGCCCGAAACTCACCACGCACCATGATCGCCTTTTGCTTCTCATGATGTACTATCGCACTTATGTAACACATGAATTCTTAGGTTACTTTGTTGGTTTGGATGACAGTAATGTCTGCCGCTTATTTAAACGCTTAGAACCCTTAGTGGCCAAGCATATTCATATTAAAAAAGACAGAACCCTAACAGAAGATGCGGTTTGCGCTATATTAATGGATGTAACGGAGCAGCCTATTCAGCGCCCCAAAAAGAAGAAGCCACGTAAAGATTATTATTCTGGTAAAAAGAAAAGACATACTCAAAAGGTGGAGATAGCAATGAGTACATCCGGAAAAATAATCAACGTCTCTCAAACAATGCCTGGGAGGGTTCATGATATTAAGATCCGACAACGTGGCAGCCCACTGCCACCAGCAGAAAAATATGCTGATCTAGGATACCAAGGAATTCAACATACTGACCCCTTGGTTAACTTACCTCATAAAAAGCCCAAAGGCGGCAAATTAACTACTCAACAAAAAGAGGATAACCGTAATCACAGCAAGTTCCGTATTAGGGTTGAACATCAATTCTCAAAATTTAAAAAATTCCGCATTCTTGGGGAGGTGTATAGGAATTTTCGCAGAAAACACAATATGAGATTTAATATTATTGCTGGGATTCTCAATCTTCAAGCCGGATTCTAAAACTACAAACGAGCATAAGCTCGCCCAGTATTTAGTTTCGCAGAAGGTCTTTTGTAGTGTTCGCAGAATTGATTCATTATAGAGCGGGTTTCCAGAGCTATCCTGATACTGGCGTTGCAAATAGATAAAAAGTGTTTGAGGTTGTAGATCTGGGTTGTTTCTCAGCATCGGCTCTAAATCATCCTCCCAAACAGCGTCAATAGGGCTGACACGGGTTTTATAATCACGCGGCCTCTTTGGCTGCTGGGTGTGGTGTTTACCAACCTCGATGGTGTGGCCACTGCGAGAACTCATGCCAACTTTAGCTGCACAGGCCTCTTGAGTCAGGCCTTTATTTCGATATTTCATGTATAGCTCCGCTTGTTGTTTAGTAATGTGCTTTCCAGCCATAACCTGATCATCCTCAGTGAGTTATTATGGCGCGTATATTACCTACTTCTTGCAAAGCTAGTTGGCGTACTTCGCAGAGCTAATTGTCGTCTAACAGCCCAATTATCTAACAAAGTGGTAGAACCAAATAGTCACCTTGGTAAGGCGATGAAGTATATGTTAAAGCACTGGAAAAAGCTTCGGCGATTCTTAACGACACCAGGAGCGCCACTAGATAACAACATTGTCGAGGCGATACTAAAGATTCCTATTCGCATTAGAAAAGCTGCAATGTTTTATAAAACTCAGCATGGCGCTAACATCGGTAGCATCTTATTATCTCTTATTGTTACAGCTCAATTGTGCGGGGAAAACCCACTCGATTACTTAGTTGCCTTGCAGGAAAATAAATCAAGTGTTTTTAAGGATCCCTCCTTATGGTTGCCATGGAATTACCAGATTGAAGATAAAGGAGGTTTGGTCGATGAAGAGGCCGCTTGACTTATTACAGGAGGTTGACTAGCGAGCCTTCTCCATGGCTCACCGAGATGACTAGTGATAGGGTTACCTTGGTTAAGCAGAATCATTAGCTGCGTGCTATCG
>CBDALO010000181.1:0-18538 GCA_965196985.1 Gammaproteobacteria bacterium
TTGGAGAAAGTATCTCAGGTAGGGTTGAACAAGTACGTTTACATTGATGACAATAAAATCTCAAAACAGGGGTGGGATTTAAAGAGCGTCCTTTACCTGGGTTCCTATCTGGTTTTCGATCATATGATCCATGTGACCATAGTCCACCTGCACCGCAATGGCTGCACTGCTCTGGCCTTAGTAGCTCTGGATTTTTTTTCAGCAGGGTCAGGTAATCACTCAGGCTTTTAATCGCTTTTATGATTCTGCGCATGACTAATTTCACTATAGTTTTTATATAAAGTTATTTTACCTTGATAGGTTACTAAAAACCTTGTTTATTATGAGATAAAACTAGCTCAATTCCCCTAAATAAAGATAGACGTAACAGCTGACTTGCCCTTGCATCGCTTGCCAGTGGGCTTGTTGGTTCGCTGTGTTCGCAGTCGGTGCGTGGTTGAGCTCGTCTTCAACGTGAGCGAGCTGACTTGCCAAACCATTGAGCTGCTCACTCACCGGCGACACAGTCACCGGGGTCGTTTTCACCACTGGCGGGGTCGGTTTGTCCGGGGCTTGGGGGTTCGTTGATGAAGGCCACAACCAGAGAAGTGTCAGCAGCACGAACACCGCAGCCAGCCCCAGTGTGAACAACCGCCGTTGACGTTTGTTTTGACAGACTTTCATCAACCAAGTGTGAATCGCGGGTTTCATCATGAGCGTTGTTCCTCTAAGTTAGCCACCTCGGCCCCGTCTAAGGTGCTGGGAGCACGTAAGTGTCGGTGAATGGGCGCCGGTTGGTGGTGGGTCACCACCAAGCGGTGGACGGTTTGTTCTAAGTGCTGTTGGCGCTGCTCACTGTGTGAGTGCATCGCTGCTAAACCCCCAATTGCTGAAATCACAAAAATTGCCAGCCACATCATGCGCGGTGTCTCCTGTGTAACGAGTGATGAGAAAGAAAGCGTGGTTTGACCCGAAAGCTCACCAAGCGGTGCACGGGATCTACCACTAACGTAAACACGGCCTCACCCATTAACACGCGCAAAGCGTCTTGAATGCGTAACGGCCCTAAGTGACGTTGCGAATACGGCAACGGTTTCGTGAGCACCGCTTGCGCCACACTTGGTAAGTGATCGAGTGGCACTAAATGAAACCCCGTCGGGCGAAGCACTTGCGCGATGGCCTCGCCAACGCTCGTCACTGACACACCAAAGTGAAACGTGCCTAAGGTAAGTAACGGGTCTTTTTGGGCAGCAGTGGGCACAGCCTGCATCGTGGTATAGCGACCGACTTGTACCGTCGGTGGACTGGCGAGCGCCCACTGGGTCACTAAGAGACAACACAAACAACAAACAACATTACGCATGGTGAGGAGACTCCTGTTCTAACGTGGAAACAATCGTGGCGAGGGTGTTGAGCGTGCCTGCCTGATCGTAGACACCAAAACCTTGCAAGGTGCAGCGTGGCTCACTCGGCCACTGTGGGAGTAAGTGCTTGAGTAATTTGCACGCGAGAATCTCGCACTTGTCCTCACAAATACAATCCAAGGTGACGTGCGGGCGATACTGAAAAGTTTCGGTGTGGCCACACAGCTCACTGATCGAGCGGTTGAGCTGTTCAAGCTCTGGCGAATGAATCGACAAGACTAATAAAGCATAGCCTTTTTGCGTAGGCAGCAACACCAGCTCGCCAACTTCGATGGTGAGCGGTTCAGTCGGTAATAATGCTAAGGCTTTTGCTAACGCTTTTTTCGGCAGTTCGCGTGCCACCGTTAAGTGACTCACGTAATCGGTCATCGGATGGTCAAAACGTTCTTCCTCGTGCGCACGGTTTTGGATTTTTTCTTTAAAGTCCTGAAAACACGCAGGAAGCAACGCGGCAATGGCGTAGCCTTGATAGAGTGGTTTCATCATGGGTAATCCTTATAAAGACGTAATGAGATTATACTTGCAGATGACAACATAAGGGTTAAACCGAACAAGGCGGTCAAAAAAGGGAGCGTAAACAAAGCATGATGATGATAGGTGAGCATAAGCCCTTGCCTGTTCAGATCAAACACGCCGCAAACAAGCCCTAAAAGGCATAAAAAAATGAAAACCATCACTAAAAAGCCCGAAAGTAATCCTAGGATCACCCAAATAAACAACTGCTTCTTACTTCGCTGAGACATACTCACACACTCCTCTTTTTCATCACGTTAATAGCTGGCTCGGATATGCACTGCCAGTGCTTCTTGTTTTTCTAAATCCGTCTCGTACTGATTGAGAAACGCCAAATCAATCACAGGTAACTCATAGCAAGACTCATCCGTACAACGAAACAAATGCACTTCATGCTCACAAACCGTGCGCGTTAAACAAAGCGGTGCAAGCATTTGATAGAGCTCGTAGGTTGTGTGAGCCATGCCTAACAAGTAAGGCAGTGCCTTATACAGGGCCAACGTGCCTTTTTTAAAAACTTCCTGCTGTTTATTCACCACAAACACACTGCTTTTGCTAAATAAAACTTCATCATGTAAATACATACGCTTCTCCCTCATCAGTTAATCCGTTTGAATGACCGCTTTCCCTTTGAATGACCGCTTTCCCTTTGAATGACAGGCCATTGTCTGTTACGACAAAAAGCAGGTTCTTCCCTTTGGCGACTGAACTCACGTTATTGCCACTCAATCCGTTCTTCATGGTTTGGTTCGTCCAGCTTTTGCCATTATCAGTGCTAATGGATAAACCACCCTCGGTGCCAGCATACAACGTGTTGCCAACCGCTTGAACGCGATAGACGTTATTGGAGCCAAGGCCATTGTTCATTGTTACCGTTTGCCATGACCGGCCTTGATTGCTGGAAATTGAAAGCCCTTGATCGGTTGAAACAAACCAAGTGCTGTTGATGACACGAAAACTATGCACGTAATCACCTGCCAAACCCGATCCACTGGTTAGGTGCTGCCAGCTTTTGCCTTGATCAGATGAAATCGCCACGCCAAAATCCGTGCTGACGTAATACGTGTTATTGTGAATAAAAACATCACTAACCTCAGTCCCTAAACCCACGTTGTGCATAGTAAAGTGTTGGCCACCATCGATGCTCATGCCTAACCCATGATCAGTACCCACTAAAACCGTTTTTCCAGACACCCACACGGAAGAATCATCACGAAGACTCAAGCCTTGTTGCTTTCCAACCGAGTGCCAAGTCTTGCCACTGTCAGTCGAAAAGGAGAGGCCACCATCACCTTGCTGTGCGCCCTGATTAATGGCTGCGTAAACCGTGTTGCCCTCAGTTGCTAATGCCAGCACATCGTTGCCTGCAAGCCCATCGGATGACGTTTTTATTATCCACGTCAAACCCCCATCACGGCTCACACCAATTCCTAAATCAGTAGCTGCATAAACGGTGCCATCCGAAGCCACCACGACATCACGCAGATCGGTTTGCGGTAAGCTTGCACCAATCGTGACATTGTGAAAGAACTTGTCTGCCTCAGCACGCATAGCCAAGCCACCACGCGTGGCAGCAAACACCGTGCCATGATCAACAGTCACGCCCACCACCTCATTCAAACCTAACCCCTGTTGGGTCGTTTGCGTCAGCCACTGTTGACCTTTGTCCTGACTGATTGAAAGCCCTTTGCTGGTGCCTGCAAAAATCGCATCACCCACAACACTCACGGCATTAACGTCATCAGACCCTAAGCCGTCTTGTTGTTTTTTGATGTGCCAGTGCTGACCCAAATCGGTACTCACAGCTAAGCCTTGCAAACTTGCCACCGCCCAGATCTGATTGCTTGCACTCACGTCTTGAAGCCCTGAGAGTGTTAATCCTTGAGCACTGCCAAACGAACGCCAAGACACGCCTTTGTCCTCGCTGACCCAAAGCGTGACAGGGGTCACTAAAAAGAGCGTGTTATCAAACACCTTGAGTGACGCAATGGGTGCAGTACCCAGTGATGTCACCACGCGCCACGTTTTGCCCCAATCATCACTGTTCGCCAGTCCTTTTTCAGTCCCCACGAAAATCGTATTGCCTACAATCACCACGCTATGGCAACCGTCACTGGGTAGTCCTTGTTGACTGTTAATAGTCTTCCAACTCTCACCGCCGTCTAACGACAGCGATAACCCAAAGTCAGTCGCTAGTGCAATGACCTTGCCAGACACGGCCACATCAAACGCCACATTGCTCACTAAGCCATTGGCGGTTGTGGCATTCACCCAATGCTTGCCAAGGTCGTGAGAGATTGACAATCCTGCTAGCGTCGCTGCATAAAGTGTATGGTTGGACACAGTTACTTCGTTAACAGCATTGCTGCCTAATTGATTCGAGAGATTCGCACTATCAAAAAAGTCAGGATACGTATTACTGGAGAGTAACACACCCGCTGCGTCTTGGCCTTGTTGTGGCGTATTGCCATAGACGAATAAAGTCAAGCGGGCTTGTGCTCGCCCTAATTTGCCGGAGGTGAAATGCACATTCGCACGGCAACTGCTTTGTCCCGCTAACTGATCACCGCAATTATTTTGAGGGCTTTTCACGAATTGGGAATTGACAGGGTTCATCACTTGTGTTTATTGCGTCAACGTTTCTGACGCGCTGTTATGTGCGGTTAGCGGGATTTCTTCATCCAGTCCTTGCGTCATCACGATATGGCTATTGCGACTTAAACTTAACTGACTGGATGCGTTGGAACCCGTGATTAATTGATTGACGGTATCCGCATTTGCCCCTCACACACTGAGATTGTCACTGCCACTTGGAAACTGCGTTAAGCTGCCATCCAGTGTCACGGTGCAGGTTTGTAATGCACCGAGTGCTTGACCAGCAACACAGGTGCTTTTTTTATCTTCCGTCACCCCTGCGACATACGGCAGTTTGATGGCAAGCTGTTGCACAGGCACAGCACTGGTGTTTTTAATGAAGAGGGTGCGGTGTGCGCCTGGTACCAGGGTAACCGTTTGGTGTTGTTGTGCGTGTTGTCTTGCCACCTGAAGCGGTAAAGGAAGCTGCGACTCAAACCCCACCAGTGAGTCACTCGGCACAATCGTTAATTGCGGACGAAGTATGGTCAGCGTTTGTTGCGCTTTTACGGCATTGGCAACACGCGCACTCACAATCACCTTACACGAAGGATCGGTTGCCTTTGCGGTGACCGAAAACGTACACGCCTGCCCTGCTGCTAAAGGCTGCGAGCTGCAATGATTATTGGTAATCACGTCTGCGGATGAGCGGGCAGTCATTACACTGGCTGTATCACTCACACCTAACTCAATACCGCTCACCGAATCGCTGCCGGTGTTTTGTAAATGGTACGTCACCACTCCCCCGCTACCAATTTGACTTGCGCCAGCGGTGAGCTGTAAGGACACGTTATGTGGTGGTGTCGGTTTCGGTGATCCACCAGTACTATCGTCATCATCGCTCCCGGGTGGTTTGCAAGCCGACAGTGCTAACACGCTCACACTCACGAGTACTGCCACGCTCGTTTTAAAGCACTGGGCTAACGGCTTTACTGGCATACACTGCACTCCTCAATCAAATGCTCGTCACCGTAAACCAGCGACACCACCTCTTGATAAAAGGCGGGTTTCGCTTTTAACAGCGTCATTAAGCGGTTGCACTCGATGTCCATCGCACGCGTCACTAATGCTTTGACGACTTCATGCGGTGTTAAGTAACTGAGTAAAGCTTTAAGCAACGAGAAAGCCCGCGCTTCTTCGTCTGCGGTTCTCGCGTTTACTAACGCCTTGATCACGTTTTGCAAGGCCGAGTAACTCAAGTAACTGGGCGTGCGAATAAAATCCAAACGCTGCACGGGCGGTAAGTGTGTCATTAACTCGGCTAAGACTGTTTCACACCCTTCAGGACAACAAAGCGCTAAGGGTTGCAAGAGATTTGAACCTGAATGCGTGCGTGTGCAGACGACCTCGCGTTGTTTCTCAGGCGATAAGGCGTGAAATAACAACAAAAAGCTTTCCGTGTTGGTGCTGATCGCATTCTCCAGCACTCGCGTGCCGAGGGTGTTTTCCGTTAAGATCACTTTGTCGCGTTCAGACGCAGGAACACGGGCCAGTAACGCTTTGATCGCTTGGGGTTGGTCACAAAATTCCGATAACAACGTGTCACCCAAGGCATTGGTTGTTTGCAACGCGGCGTCTAACTGGGCTTGCGGATAAAAGGCCAGCTACCACGTCAATACCTCAAACTCAGACGCACTGAACAAAAGCGCGTGGGTACTCAGCTGCTGATCAATTAAGGCTTGCCATTCTTCCCGTGTAAACAGCTCCTTAACCAAGGCAAAGGTCTTGCTGCTTCGGCAAGTTAAGGCAAGTAACGAGTCACCCGCCTTGCTTTCATGGCATAACAACGCTTTTAAGCCGAGTGTGTCGCCTTGATAAATTGTCTTCAGTGCAACCAGCTCTTGCGCTTCCATCCCTACGTGGCAGCGGTACGCTAAGTCGTGAGCAAGCAACCCGGTTTCGTTCAGCAACGTTTTACTGTGCTCCGGCGGAACACCGTCTTGCACTAACACGCTGGGTAACATCAGCGTCTTGGTGCATTGCGCGACCGTGCTCACTGGTGCCGGGGCTGATTGAGTTATCCCACAATAAACACTGTGCTGAGTCTTGCGGGTCTGTTCGTTACGATTGCTTGGCATACTCATGTCCTAATTGGTTGCTTGTTTCATGGGTGCTAATGCCGCTAACCCGTCCCCTATCATCTCGAGCACTTCACCTTGCAGGTTCATGACAACCGTTGAGGCAGGTCGAGCATTGCGTGTGCTATCCGCCATGCGTTGTAAGGTGGTCAGAATGGCGGTTTGCTGCTCGAGGTGCAGCCAATCCATTAAGACCGCGTAACGGGTTGGGTTGCTGAGCTTGATTTCCACCAGTTGGTTAAGCAGTTGATTGAGCGCACGTTGCTTGCGCGCTTCTACCTGATTGATCTGCGCTTTTTTCTGTTGGAGTTGTTGCACGGTGACGGCTTGCAATGAACCAACAGCTAACGTGCAAGTCAGTAATGCGAGTGCTGCACGCTTCATTCCACTTTTAAAAATTAACGTCATCATTTTCTCCTCTTATTGCCAGTGGCTTGAAAGCGGTCTTTCAAGCCGTTCATAACATTTTGATAGCACAAACTGTGACACCATCGGGGACACACTGTTGCCAATCATCCGAAAGCTGTGCCATTGCGTGGTATGAAACACAAACCAATCCGGAAAGCCTTGTAATCGTGCTGCTTCTCGCACACTGATCACGCGATCTTGTTCTGGGTGTAACGGTCTGACTGGGGTGCTGCCTCTATATAATGTAGGCTATATTGCTGCTGGCACGCCAAAATCATTGACCTTCTCCCAAAACTGATCCCATCTGCCTTTAGTCTTTACTAGTGTTCTCAAGCATAAAACGATTTTCATTCCCTTGTCTTTCCAGCGCATTCCTGATCCGCCTAATCTTTGTTTAACAATTGTTTTACATGCTGCTTCAGTGACGCCAGAGCCAATTGGTGCATTCTGCTTAATCAAATTATGATACGACATTCGCTTTTCTTTAATATTATTTTCAAAATACGTAATTGTTCCTTCTAGCTTTTCTCTAAGCGATTTATTCAGTTTTTTATTTAGATGCTCTTTAAGCTCAGCAAGTATTCTACCTGCCGCACCTTTCTTGTGCTTTAAGTCATGACATCTCTCTTCGAGCCAAACATCACGCTCATCTCTTTCAGATTTTTTGGTAAATACTGCCTTTGATGCTTCGCCGAGATATTCAGTTGCATGCCAAAAATCTAAAATTTGCGTATCAGTATGTTTTTTTAGAAATGGCCAATTATTTTTTGCTCCATCAGCAACGCCAATTGTTTTAGCATCAGGGTAATATTTCTTTTTCAGCTTTATTTCCTTTTCAAGCCTATTAAAGAATTCATCTTTTCCATATTCTGGTGATGCTGCAACGTAGGTTGTGTGCAGGCGTGCACCATGCTTATCATACATGGAAATAGTTCCAACCATGCTCTCTCTATAACCATCATCAACGGTGAGAACATATGCACCATCTAAGCTAATACTTAGCATCTCAATGCCTGCATCAAGCTTTGGCTCTTCATATTCCCACTCAGCCTCTTTGGCTTGTGCAATACCGCCAACAAAATCAGTTGCCCGTTGCAAGTATGAATGTGAGATTTTACGGTTATGATTGACCTTGAGATCATCAATAACACTAGGAGCAGGTAAGTTTGAGTATTTATGTGAGATTATTTTTGCAAATCGCGGTGTTGATCCTTGGATAATTCTAGCCTTATCTTCTAAAGGACAAAAGATCTTCCCGCCTTTAGAGGTTTGATAAACATAACGCTTAACTCGAGCAACTCCATAAGGCGTTTGGTAATTTGCTTCATCTCTACTTCGTGCTGTTAGCTTTATTTTTCCAACATGGATAGGAGAGCCATCTGCATCAAACTTACTTAAAGCTTTTTCAGTGGCTAATGTTCCAACCTCATTAAGGCCGTCAAGAATTGCATCCTCACATTCAAGCATGGATCCTTTTAGTGGAAGCTTGAGCTCAATAGTTAATTCATTATTTTCATCAGAGAGAATTCTAGCTAACATCCAAACACCATCCGTAATCAAGTTAAAGTGTATATTATGCTATATTTTCTACATTATATAAAGGCAGCACCCTCTGACTGCTTGATAGCCCCCACGATCTGAGCCAGTGCCAGCTCGTAAGGTCGGACACAGTCCACTCCACGCTAATCGCTTCGACCGGCTCACCGCATCACGCTCGCCTTGCTTGACGGTTTGATAACGCTTTTTCACGGCATCAGTGTGCTGTGTGGAAAAATGACCTGAGACGTAACCTGCTTGCAGTTGCTTAACCGCAAAGTCTGCACCTAAGCCGTGAGGTGGCAGTTGGCGCAAGTGGTTGGAATACAACGAGCAATCCGTCTGTGCACGGTACGTTGACCAGCCGTACTCATTGGACTCAACACACGGGTCGTTAATGTCACTAATCGCTGAACGCACAGTCGTGGCAGGATAAAGTGGCGCAAACTCTCGAGCGCTAAGGGGGTTCATCTGTAACGGGTTATACCCCATCAAAAAAACGCGCTGTCGTCGAGTAGCTGCGCCACATAACGACGCATCAATCACAATCGGCTCTAACACGCAATAACGCGAATCAATACATTGGATAACCTGCTGAAGTAACGCCTCGTTTTTTTGATCAAGCAACCCCAACACATTCTCTAACACAAAGAATTTAGGCAACAGCGTATTGACTTGCTCCACAAACGAAAACAATAAACTGCGTCGTGCATCTGTCGGGTCTTGTTTACCAATCCGACTAAAGCCCTGACACGGTGGCCCACCAATCACGCCGTCAACCGGTTGATTGCCTAGCCACCTTAACCAATGTTGTGCTGTTAAACGTGACACATCAGCTTGCACGACTTGCGTGCGAGGAAAGTTAAGCCGGTAAGCGGATTGCAAAGTGGTATCACAATCAATTGCGACGGCTGTTTGAAAACCAGCCAGCTCCGCACCTAACCCAAAGCCCCCGCATCCACAAAACAAATCCACAACACACGGCTGAGACCTTGAAAGGTTGTGCGTCACAGGGGAAAGGAGGCCGTGAGCAGGTTGTGTTTCAATGTCAGTGTGTTGAAAGGCTAATTGCTCCATTAACGCATCCCCTTGTGTGCAACACGAACGGGATCGCTGACCAGCTCGCGTAATTGACGGTTAACCGATTCAAGCGCATTAATTTCAATCCGAAGGCTGGTGCTTTCTAATCCAGCTTGTTCTTCTGCATACAGTGAGGCAAGTAGCCCACTCACCTCACACAGCAGGTTTTCAATTTGCTGTGAACTCACCTTAATCTGCATGACGGACTCCTTACCCCGACCTGACCATAATCGGGGATGGTGAATAACGCCCTGTTGCCGGCTAGCATGTTCTTGGTTGTTCTTAGTAATGCCAGAAACAACAGGTTGACTGGGGTGGCGGTAAATCATTTAAGCAGCTCCCCCTTGACGCAACGCGGGTTGAGGAAATGATTGTTTGAAAACGGCAATACGTTTTTCGGCGCTGATCAGTTGCTCGCGCAAGTTAGCTAACTGAGGCGACTGATCGGCTTTTGAAAATTCAATCATGCGCTTGAGTGAATCACGCTCAGCCACCAGCTCAACGAGCTGAATCTCGTAAGCGTTTTTTGCAGCTTGCTGTTTTTCGGCAAGCTCTTCCTCAAGATTGACCGGCATATGCCATTTTCCCATCCTGATCGACTTGCAGATCGTGTTAACCTTTTTCAGAAAATCATTACCCGCCTCAGTGAAAGCAGATTTAGATTCCAGCTCGTACACCACGCCTAAAAAATAATCCGTGAGCTTGAGGTTGGCCTCTTGCGCTGCAAACGCCATCAGTCGCTTTTTCACGTAGGCCAGCTGAGGCTCGGTAAGTTTCTCGCCAATGACTTGCTGCTCTGGGGGGAGTTCACTCGGTTGAATAAACCCATCGGGTTTCGGATGAGAAGACGCACAAGGTGCGGTAGGCTGAGGGGCAGCTAGGGTTGTTTGAGAAACAAAAGACGAAGCATCAGCAGCGCAAGCAGTTGAGTGATGGGTTGATTCAGTGCCCTGCCCTATTGCTGTTGTTTTTTTGTTATTTGTTACTTTAGTTATTTGTAGTGTCGGATTAGCCGTATCCGGATTGGCCGTAAGCGGTTGAGCCGGTTCCGGTGCATCCGGTTTCGGCTCAAGCGGTACCGGTGTTTCGTATAAATTATAACACTGCTTAATTAAGCGACCTTTTTCATCTCGACCTTGTTCTTGCACAAGATAGCGGTACTTTTTGAGCTCTCTGAGGATGGAGCAAACGAAATCTCTGCCACTGGGTGATTGCTTAATGAGGTGCTCAAGCCTAACCTCCCAGTTGTCAGCTAAGGAAAGCAAATAAGCCAGCATACCTCTTGCTTGCCAGCTGAGGCGTGCATCTTGCAACGACTCATTAGCAATTGTCGCATAGTTGTCTTTTTTAGTTTTGACACGAATTGTAGTCACGCAAACGCTCCTTGCTGGCAACAGCAACAGTTAAAACTTGAGCGTTTTATCTACAACGTGAAACGCTCGAAAAGGCCAGTAACTGGCCTATCGAGGTAGTTGGCTTGAAGGAGATTCCCCCATGCGATTGATTAATACCCGTGATAACTGGTATTATCAGTCACTTGAGGGAATTCGGGTCCGATAGCCAAAATTACCTCTAAAGACCTGGCATGAGTCGCCACTCATGTCAGGACCTAAATAATCAAACCACCAACGTGGTTCATCGAAATTAAACCATAGTGGTTTATTAATGTCAAAGGTAAACTATTCCTCCTATGAATGATGAAGCAGCCCAATTAAAAATTAGACTTCCTGAACCACTAAAAAAATTGCTGGCAAAGAAAGCTAAACAAAATAACAGAAGCATGAATGCTGAAATCATTAGCTGCTTAGAAAAAAATCTATCTTTTAGCCAAGGGGAAATCACTTCAGTTTCAAACTGCCTAGACTCCTTAATTGAAAACGTGCAAAAAAGAGCATTAAGCATGGTTGATCGAGAATTAGCACTGGTCAACTTAGATGATGCTGAAAAAAAACTTCTTCTAGCAATGGGGAAACTTCCAAATAGTAAAAAAGTAGCTGTACTAAATCTCTTCACTTCGCTTATTGAAACCTTATAGAAATAAACTCCCTAACTGTTGCAAATATGCAACCTTCTTGAATAGTAAACTAAGTGTAGCAATAATGCAACAGTATTTTTCTCTTAATTTCATCATCCTTTTATTTGAATGAAAAAGCTATTTTACATTGTTGCTTTTATGCTTATATAAGAAGAAAATAACCCAAAAATAAGCATATAGTTGCTTTTTTGCTCAAGTTAAATATAATAAATAGTGCATTTAGGAGGATACGGTGGATACAGCATTAGTTGAAAGTAGATTTGCGGCTTTGTTAAAAGATCTTATTAAAATGAAAGATCAACGTGATCCGGATGGTTTTACAGCAGCTAGGCTTGCTAATAAACTTGGGGTAAGTCGTTCTATTGTTCAAAGAATCTTAACTGGTGATGTATCAAATCCCAGATTAGACACAGTGCAAAAAATCTGTCAGTTTTTTTCAGATGATGGATTCCCAATAAATTTAGATTCAATATTAATTGAAAACAAAACGCAACAGATAACACAAGTTCCTTTATTCTTATCTGACAACCCCAATAACTCAATTGGTTTAGTAAATCATGACTGCTCTGAGTATAACGCTAACTTAATAGCTTTTGCTTCATCAGTAGATATAAGCTCACTGCTAAAAAAAGGCAGCGTCTTTATCGTTGACACTAATAAAGCGCCTGTTGATGAAAATATAGTGGCAATTAACCAAGATGAACATGTTGCTTTTTGGAAATATTCGGCTCAGGGAAATAAAAAATATCTATTGTCGTTGCAAGACAATGACACCACAAAAATTATACTCAGTAAGAATATTACTCTTGTAGGTGTAGTTACTAGGATAAATGCCAAGCTATGAAATCGATTCTTATTTTCATTATTAAAATTGATACCTTTGTTGCAAGATCCTGTCAATTAACAAAGGTTACTGCCAAAACAATCAATAACCAACAAGATCTCACTTATTCCCAAGTGGGGTATAGAATTTCGTTTAAAGAGAATCTAAGTATATTTATTAGAAAAGGTAATTGCTCAAAAAAGCTTAAAATGAAGCTTTTAAAATCAGTTTCTCCCATTATTGGTAAAGGTGTAGAGATAGGTTTAAAAGACGAATGATTAAAAATATCTTTAATGCACATCTCTTATTCTTTTATCCACTTTGTATTATTAGTTTTTGGATGATGCCTTTCCAGACCAAGCAAAATCTTATTTCATTTTTAATTTTAATTATTGCCTTAATAGCCTTTGCAGTAAATGCAAAACATCATCAGAGCGTTAAGGTAAATATCTTGGTGATAATAGTTACCACCCTTTTTATCTTTTTTTGTTTTGGGTATGGACAGGTTACACTTTTATTATCCTCTGCTCAGGATAATAAAATTACGCAAGCTTACAACCTCTTTATTAAAAAGCAAGCTACTGTTTTACCTGTTTATTTTATTGTGTTTTTAACTTCAACAATTATTCTCACTATAGCAAACAGCATATTGACAAAGTTAGTTAGTGACTGACAGAAAACCTCGAAAGCCTTACGCATCAACGCTTGTAGAGGATTTTCATAAACGAAGATTTTGACTTTTTTGCTATAAATTCATTAAAAGCGGTCAATTTAGACACTAATGGTGGTTAAACAGTAAATCTTCGTTTGTTAAAACAACCTGTATGCCTTACGTAGCAACGGTTTCGGGGTTTTCTGTCAGTCACTAGTTAACAAGAAAGAGCTAGCGATAAAACTAGCCTACGTAATTGCAGTGCTAGCTGGATTTATTGGCACGAGGGCTCTATTTTGAAAATACCCTTGATTGAAAAGTTTTCTAAGTACAAATGCCTATATGCACTAATAACTTTTTACATTTGCATGGTGATGATCTCTGATCTATACGAAAGCAAAATAATACATATTTTCTTCCTCTACTCAGGATCAGGTATTATCTTATTCTCCACGACATTTTTTATTATTGGGGTAATTGCTTACGTCTATGACACAAAAATTGCGGCCTTGTTCATTTCTGGGTATCAGATTAGATGGTCAGGTATTGAGCATACATACAGTATAGTATTTCACGGATTGGTAATTATGGCTTATCTTGCCATATACTCTCACATCCAAGTCAATAATGAAAGCAAAAGAGTGAGGCTGATCATGTCAACAACAAACAGTGCCGCTAAGTTAATGAATGCAGACGATAGAAAAGAACTTGCTTTAAAAGCATTAAAAAAAGATAAGTCAGTTTCTAAGCTGGCAGAACAAAATAATGTTAGCCGTAAGTTTGTGCATAAGCAAAAAAATAAATTGGTGAATGCAATTGATAGTGCTTTCTCAGAAACAGACGCGACTAATGATGCACATAAGGTTTTGTACTATATACCAGTAACCAAGTAGTATATTTCTCTTATGGTTGTTTGCTTACTGCTTTTTTCTCGCTGCTCATTTAGGGGTATACGTAGATTTTTAAGTGTTTGTTTAGACTATGAGATCTCTCAAGGTGGAATTCATAACATTGCAGCTGTTGCGATTCAAAGAGCGGAGAAGATTAATTCTCAGGAAGACTTAAGCCAAGCCAAACTAGTAGCTAATGATGAAAAGTTTCACCTTAATAAACCAATTCTTTCTGGAACCGATATTCGTTCTTTATATTGTTATTTGCTTCGCCTAGAAGACACACGTGATGGAGATACGTGGGCAAGAAATTTACTAGAGCTGAAGAAAAAACATTTTTTACCAGAGGCTGTTTATGGTGACGATGGCAGTGGTTTGTATGCTGGACATAAACTTGTAATGCCAGATGTTCCTTACCACAGAGATCATTTTCACATCATCCATGAGTTACTTGAGGTTCGTCGTTACTTTAGAAATAGGAAAAAAAGTATCCGTCTTATTTCAGCATGATGCTCATGCTGCGCTCTCTTTAGTTTACTGCGCCTGTGATGAGCGGATGGTAATTAATTCCGCTAGCGAAGGCATAGAATAGTTTTTTGTAATTCTGTCATATATATAATCGAAGACATTAACTGCTAGCTTTTTACATGTCTCAGTAATTGTAACCATTGTATCCTTAGCTTTCGTTCCTTCTTCACTCATAGTATGAAGGTGTACATCGCGCATTCTAGCCTGCTTCCGAGCCATCAACTCTGCTGGATTGTTATGTAGAGGAAGCTCTGGCTTTTCCAGCACTAACAATAGCTGCCTTTTCTTTTTTAAGGTGAGCTCAATTTGTTTATCTAGTTTCTCGTAGCCAGTGATTGTTGAGAATAACTCAGTAAACTCATTGGATAGCTTATCTATCTCATCTTGCCCTGGGTTCTTTTTATATTCAATGAGCTTATGATAATAATCCCAAAACCTATCCAAGAAGCTGTCAACAGAGTCTTGGTGCTTCTTAAAAATTGGCGTCAGCTTTTTATAATGCCTACCCTCATGAACCCAGCACAAGGCGAGTGATTCAGTAATGAGCTTAAACTGTGGCGCATCATCGGTAATGAGTGTTTCTATCGCATAAGGACTCTTTCTATATGTTGAGATAGCTGCCGCATCAGTAATCAGCTTTCTATATTTTGGAAATTTTTTATCACCTAATACCTTATCAAGAATAACTTCCAGCTCCTTACTGTTTAAGATAGTCGATGAGTGAAATACCTTTAAGCTTTCGATTACCTTGTGGGGTAAGTTCATAGTAGCCAGTAAATTAAAAGCGGCCTCATTTAATGTGAACCCAAAGTGGTCTTTGCTTAACATTTCAATGACGCTTAATCGACTTTTACTGGTCAGCGTAAAGTAAGCTGAATAATACTCATTACCCAATACATTAACATAACGGTTTTTCCCATCCTCTCTAGCGTTGGTGTCATCTAGGTGCTGGTAGTTCGTGGATTGTAAACCTGCCTTCACAACTTCTACCTTCTCGGGCTCAAGTATCGTAGGTGTTTTAATTGTGAAGCTATGGATGGTTGATTTACTAATATCTATGTTGGCGGTTTTATAAAATGTCTCAAGGCTTTCTAGCGTCATACCACCTTGAGTATTTAGGAAGCTTGTCCAGCTTTTAATAGTAGGGCCGAACTGGCCCTCATAACCAGTTGGCAGAGGTGCTGTATAGTGTTTGTTTTCAGAAGGGGAGTAATATTGTTGGCGCAAAAAAAGAGTGTTATTAGCAGCAATTTTTATATCCTGGATAAGTGTTTTCTTAGAGCCATTTGGCACAGCATCGCTGGGCAACGAATCTGGATTAATTGTTAGTGTCACTGTATTAGAGACTTCGAGATTTTTTTTACTAGATTTTGGCTTTCTAGTTTTATTGGTTTTATTTCCTTTTCTATCCTTCTCGGAGGAATGATCCTTGTCCTTGTTAGCGCGCGTTTGCTTTCTAACATTAGGCTTTCCTTGCTCACCTTTATATTTATTTAATGGGTGCTGCCTCTATATAATGTAGGCTATATTGCTGCTGGCACGCCAAAATCATTGACCTTCTCCCAAAACTGATCCCATCTGCCTTTAGTCTTTACTAGTGTTCTCAAGCATAAAACGATTTTCATTCCCTTGTCTTTCCAGCGCATTCCTGATCCGCCTAATCTTTGTTTAACAATTGTTTTACATGCTGCTTCAGTGACGCCAGAGCCAATTGGTGCATTCTGCTTAATCAAATTATGATACGACATTCGCTTTTCTTTAATATTATTTTCAAAATACGTAATTGTTCCTTCTAGCTTTTCTCTAAGCGATTTATTCAGTTTTTTATTTAGATGCTCTTTAAGCTCAGCAAGTATTCTACCTGCCGCACCTTTCTTGTGCTTTAAGTCATGACATCTCTCTTCGAGCCAAACATCACGCTCATCTCTTTCAGATTTTTTGGTAAATACTGCCTTTGATGCTTCGCCGAGATATTCAGTTGCATGCCAAAAATCTAAAATTTGCGTATCAGTATGTTTTTTTAGAAATGGCCAATTATTTTTTGCTCCATCAGCAACGCCAATTGTTTTAGCATCAGGGTAATATTTCTTTTTCAGCTTTATTTCCTTTTCAAGCCTATTAAAGAATTCATCTTTTCCATATTCTGGTGATGCTGCAACGTAGGTTGTGTGCAGGCGTGCACCATGCTTATCATACATGGAAATAGTTCCAACCATGCTCTCTCTATAACCATCATCAACGGTGAGAACATATGCACCATCTAAGCTAATACTTAGCATCTCAATGCCTGCATCAAGCTTTGGCTCTTCATATTCCCACTCAGCCTCTTTGGCTTGTGCAATACCGCCAACAAAATCAGTTGCCCGTTGCAAGTATGAATGTGAGATTTTACGGTTATGATTGACCTTGAGATCATCAATAACACTAGGAGCAGGTAAGTTTGAGTATTTATGTGAGATTATTTTTGCAAATCGCGGTGTTGATCCTTGGATAATTCTAGCCTTATCTTCTAAAGGACAAAAGATCTTCCCGCCTTTAGAGGTTTGATAAACATAACGCTTAACTCGAGCAACTCCATAAGGCGTTTGGTAATTTGGGTGCTGCCTCTATATAATGTAGGCTATATTACTGCTGGCACGCCAAAATCATTAACCTTCTCCCAAAACTGATCCCATCTTCCTTTAGTCTTTACTAGTGTTCTCAAGCATAAAACAATTTTCATTCCCTTGTCTTTCCAGCGCATTCCTGATCCGCCTAATCTTTGTTTAACAATTGTTTTACATGCTGCTTCAGTGACGCCAGAGCCAATTGGTGCATTCTGCTTAATCAAATTATGATACGACATTCGCTTTTCTTTAATATTATTTTCAAAATACGTAATTGTTCCTTCTAGCTTTTCTCTAAGCGATTTATTCAGTTTTTTATTTAGATGCTCTTTAAGCTCAGCAAGTATTCTACCTGCCGCACCTTTCTTGTGCTTTAAGTCATGACATCTCTCTTCGAGCCAAACATCACGCTCATCTCTTTCAGATTTTTTGGTAAATACTGCCTTTGATGCTTCGCCGAGATATTCAGTTGCATGCCAAAAATCTAAAATTTGCGTATCAGTATGTTTTTTTAGAAATGGCCAATTATTTTTTGCTCCATCAGCAACGCCAATTGTTTTAGCATCAGGGTAATATTTCTTTTTCAGCTTTATTTCCTTTTCAAGCCTATTAAAGAATTCATCTTTTCCATATTCTGGTGATGCTGCAACGTAGGTTGTGTGCAGGCGTGCACCATGCTTATCATACATGGAAATAGTTCCAACCATGCTCTCTCTATAACCATCATCAACGGTGAGAACATATGCACCATCTAAGCTAATACTTAGCATCTCAATGCCTGCATCAAGCTTTGGCTCTTCATATTCCCACTCAGCCTGTTTGGCTTGTGCAATACCGCCAACAAAATCAGTTGCCCGTTGCAAGTATGAATGTGAGATTTTACGGTTATGATTGACCTTGAGATCATCAATAACACTAGGAGCAGGTAAGTTTGAGTATTTATGTGAGATTATTTTTGCAAATCGCGGTGTTGATCCTTGGATAATTCTAGCCTTATCTTCTAAAGGACAAAAGATCTTCCCGCCTTTAGAGGTTTGATAAACATAACGCTTAACTCGAGCAACTCCATAAGGCGTTTGGTAATTTGCTTCATCTCTACTTCGTGCTGTTAGCTTTATTTTTCCAACATGGATAGGAGAGCCATCTGCATCAAACTTACTTAATGCTTTTTCAGTGGCTAATGTTCCAACCTCATTAAGCCCATCAAGAATTGCGTCCTCACATTCAAGCATAGATCCTTTTAGTGGAAGCTTGAGTTCAATAGTTAATTCATTATTTTCATCAGAGATAATTCTAGCTGACATCCAAACACCATCCTTCATCATGTTAAAGTGTATATTATGCTATATATT
>CBDALO010000182.1:0-56287 GCA_965196985.1 Gammaproteobacteria bacterium
TTGAAAGAAAGAATCAGGATTTTGAGGCGGTAGTAGACAATCGCTTTTATCAGTCCTCGCACTTTCCAACTGTCTACGATATTGTTCGGTCATATCTTTTACTTGAAAATCTGTAATTTCATGAACCTGCGTCCGATCTGTCAAATCCATAACCCCCAAGTCAACTTCTCTGACATTAAGGTCGCTTGAATCCACCTCATGCATATCGATGTCTAAATCATCTGGCACTTCACTCCAATCGAAGTCTTTTTTGGCTTCAGCATGTGGAAGCAACATGACTTGAAACAACGTCAACATCATAATTGCTGCGGCAGGGTTACGTAACAAACGATGAAAGGCAAAAAAGAAAAAGTCAAAAAGACCGTAAGAAACTGACGCTTTCTTCTTATAAAGAGGCGGGCGCTTCATCCTGTAGCGACTACGGCGTGACATAAAAAATCCAATGAAAGATGGCTTTAATGATTGTTGAGTAGATCTTACTGGAGGAAACTTAAGGAAAGCTTAAGAGATCGAGACTTTTTTGCGCTACCCCCTTGCCCATCTATCTGCGATCTATGCTTCTTCCTAATTAATCGTTTCAAGCTCTTTTTCTTTCTGAGCTATTTCAGTCTGTTATCGATGCGCATACATATAAGCTGTCAAAGCTTACCCCGGACCTAGTGTTTATGGTGGCAAGCCGCCATTAATTGTCATATCAGTAATTTTTTTACGAGCATAACAATATAAAGTATTTGGTACATAGGTGCTTAAACGATAGCGTCGCTCTTGTGATATCGACACCTATTCGCTGCAAGCGTTGTTCTTCTAACTATTCTATACGTTGTGTTTTTACGTTTAGTTTTGTTTGAAAGTGAGAGGTTCTTGCTGGTGTTTTTCTTTTTGGAGAAGGAGTTCTGAAAGCAATTCAGCCTTGGTTTTCCCTTATAAATCGCTCTCGTTCACCATGAAAGCACTCTATCAAATCCTAGCAATAACCTCGATAATTTAATTCATTAAATTCATTCATGAATTGAAATTTCAAGCCTGCTAACAACCAGCTTAACTGCTGATGGTTAATTGTTAGCTTGCCGTTACGCTCCAGCCTTAATTTGAATCTGCCTTGCTCTAAACGCTTATAAACTAAAACGAACCCACTCTTGTGCCAAACCAATAGCTTTATCTTGTTTTTCGTTTTATTGCAAAATACAAAGACTGTTTTTGATTGCTCAGGCAGATCAAAGAAATCAACTACCTTAGCAAGCAAACTATCAATTGATTTACGCACATCAACGGCTTCTAAGCAAACTTGTATTTGATAACCTTTTTCAAACTGGAGCATTTAATCCTCCAGTACTTTAAGAAGGCAGGAAACGTAAGCCGGGTCGGTACCCACAGGAATAGTAAGCTGGGTGCCAGAGGGGTGGTGCAGATGAATGAGTCTTTGCTGAGTCGATACAGCTAGGTGCGGATTTAAACCCTTTTCTCGGTTTACTGCTTGGTTTAGCTTTATTAATCCAGCGACTCAAAGCCTTGGGGTAAAGCACATTTGTTTCACTAAAAGCTTCAGAATCCTACCTACTGTCTGCTACTGCTATCTGAACAAGCAGCAGCATTCAAATCTAACAACTGCTGCTTAGTTAGGCCAATATGCCAATACTGCAATTTTTTCTGTAAACCTAATAACGGCTGATCTTCACTTATCCAGAACTGTTGCCCCTGCAATGACCTAGGAATAACTGCTGGCTTTACCTGACCAAAGTGAACCAGCTTCGAACAATCATCCATCTGCAAAGCTTCATTCTGCCAAATAGAACAAGTAAGCCAAAAACTCTGTTGTTTGCTAGTTTGATTAGTAATTAAAATTAAACTCCAGTTACCTTTGTGAAGGAATGACCCCCAGCCAGCACTGGCAGCAGGGTGTCTCGGCTCATGATCAAGACCTACCGTTACCTGACTAACGTTATGCAGCCAAAATAATTGAGTTTGTTTTGGTGCTATTTGTAGTTGGATTACCCTACTAATAGGAGCAGCGAGCAAACTGCCCATCAAACTGAACAACAATATAAAGATAATTTTTTTAACCATCCTGGTTCCTTTCCTTGCTTAAACTGCTACAACACCTTTTATTGCTGGGTGATGTTGATAATCCAAAATCTCAAAATCCTCAAACTGATAATCAAAAATTGATTCGGGTTTACGCTTGATCTGCAATTGAGCCAACGGGTGCGGTTCACGTGTCAATTGCAATTCCACTTGCTCAAGGTGATTAGTGTAAATATGACAGTCACCCCCTGTCCAAACAAACTCACCCACCTCATAACCACACTGCTGTGCCAACATATGCACAAGCAAAGAATAAGAAGCAATATTAAACGGCACACCTAAAAAAGCATCTGCCGAACGCTGATAAAGCTGACAGGATAGACGATTATTAGCTACGTAGAACTGAAATAATAAATGACAAGGAGGCAATGCCATTTTATCTAACTCACCTACGTTCCAGGCACTTACTAAATGACGACGCGACGCTGGGTTGCTTTTTAAGTTATCAACTAGCTGACTGATCTGATCAACAACCCGCCCATCTGCCGCCTGCCAACGGCGCCATTGTGCACCATAAACCGGCCCAAGGTTACCCTCTTCATCAGCCCACTCATTCCAAATTCGCACGCCATTTTCTTGCAAGTATTTAACGTTAGTATCACCTTGAAGAAACCATAACAACTCATAAACAATACTTTTAAGGTGTAACTTCTTAGTGGTGACTAATGGAAATCCTTCTTGCAAGTTAAATCGCATCTGATAAGCAAAAGTACTAATAGTCCCAGTGCCGGTACGATCTTTTTTGGTAACACCTTGCGCTAAAATATGGCGCAAAAAATCAAGATATTGTTTCACGAGATTTTCTCCCCCGCCGATAAGCAATCACTAGTAAAATCACACCTAAAACAAACATTGGTGCTGACAACTCCTGCCCACGTGTCAACCACCCCCAGGCAACAAAGCCTAATTGCGGATCAGGTTGACGAAAGAACTCACAGAAAAAGCGAAACGCACCATAACCAATTAAAAACATCGCTGAAACAGCCATCTGTGGAGGCTTGCGCTTTTTGCCAGAGTAAAACCACAAAATTAAAAATAATACGACACCTTCAAGTAAAAACTCATAAATCTCTGACGGTTGACGCGGCAAAGGTCCAGCTTTTGGATAAATCACCCCCCAAGGCATAGTAGTTACCCTTCCCCACAGTTCACCATTAATAAAATTACCAATTCGACCTGCGCCTAAACCAATAGGCACAACCGGTGCAATAAAATCAGTCACTCTAAAGTAAGCCTCTTTATAACGCCAACACCAAAAGCCGATCGCAATTAATACTCCAAGCAAGCCACCATGAAATGACATACCGCCATCCCAAACCTCCACCATGCGAATTGGATGCGCAAGGTAATATGACAAGTTGTAAAATACGATATAACCAATTCGGCCACCTAGCACGACACCCAAAGCACCATAAAACAACAAGTCAACTAGCTGGTCGCTGCTCCATGAATAATTAAAACGCTTAACACGGTACTTAAACAAAAACCAAGCAGCAATAAAACTAAATAAATACATCAAACCATACCAATGAACTTTTAACGGCCCAATCTTAAAAGCCACTGGATCAATATGAGGATAAACAAACATTAATGACGCCCCGCTCGAATTAAACCACCTAAACCTTCTTCCTCTAAAGCAAACTCCAAATGCCGCCTAATATCGGTAGCACTACTCATTAACAGCACTTCGCTTAATAACTTACGCGCCCGACTCATAGAAAACTTACGAATCACCCATTTTACTCGCGGCAATACCGGCGCACTCATGCTAAGCAGGTCAAATCCCATGGCTAACAACAAAACTACTGCAGCAGGTTCACCCGCCATCTCACCGCAAATACTCACTGTTTTACCTTCACGGTGTGCACCTTCAACTACTTGCAACAAAGCTTTCAACACTGAAGGGTGCAAAGCATCATATAAACTCGAAACTCGAGAGTTATTACGATCAACTGCTAATAAGTATTGTGTTAGATCGTTACTACCAACCGATAAAAAATCTACTCTTTTAGCTAGCGCCTGTGCTTGATATACGGCAGAAGGAACCTCTATCATCACTCCAACTTCTGGCATAGTAATTTCTAGCCCTTCTTTTACTAGCTCTGCATAAGCCATCTTGATTAAACGCAACGACTCTTCCGCTTCAGAAACATCACTAATCATCGGCAACATAATACGCAAATTTTCAAAGCCCTCACTTGCCCTTAACATTGCTCTAACTTGGTTTAAAAAGATTTCAGGATGCTCGAGTAACACTCGAATGCCTCGCCAACCTAGAAAGGGATTATCTTCCTCCATAGTAAAGTAAGATAAAGGCTTATCCCCACCTATGTCTAAAGTTCGCATAATAACCGGTCGCGGCGAAAAAACATTAAGTAGCTGACGATAAATAACTCTTTGCTCCTCAGAGCTAGGAAAACGATCTCTAGTCATAAAAGGCACTTCGGTACGATAAAGACCAACCCCCTCTGCACCAGCTGACATAGAATAACTCACGTCAGCTAGTAACCCTGTATTCATATATAAAGAAATACGATGGCCATCTGTTGTTTCAGCTGGCAGCTCGCGTAGTTCACTTAAATCAGCATCAAGCTCATGTTCTTCGTTAGCTAAAGCTTGAAACTCCTCTAATAAACGTTCATCTGGCCGCAGATATACCTGACCTAAATAACCATCAACAATCACCTCAAGTCCATTCAAACGCTGCAAGGGTAGCTCACCAACACCCATCACAGCAGCCACGCCTAGAGCACGACCTAAGATCGCCACATGCGAATTACTTGAACCTTTACCAGAAATGATCCCGGCCAGCTTACCTTCTGGAACTTCTGCCAAGTGCACCGCAGAAACCTCATTGCCAACCAAGATTGTTTTTGCTGGATAGTTTAAGTCCGTGTGACCTTCAGATTGTAAGTTAGCTAAAATACGCCTCCCTAAATCCTCAATATCAGTCGCGCGCTCCTGTAAGTATTCATTCTCAATACCACTAAACTGACGCACATGCTCTTTTATCACTCGCTTTAACGCGGTTTGCGCAGTTACACCTTCACGAATTTCATGGATAATCTCATCTTGCAGAGTATCACTATCAAGCATCATTAAATAAGCATCAAATAAAGCCTTTTCTTCTGGACCAATGCTATTAGCCAAGCGATCACCGAGCAAACGAATCTCATTTCGCGTCAACTCCAGCGCCTCAGAAAACAACCCAACTTCCTCTTCTACATCGTCTGTTTCCTGCTCAGGGACAGCCTCTAAGTCAGCAGGTGGATAAACAACAACTATTGACCCCACTCCAACACCAGAACTGCTCGGAATACCACGCAATACCTCAGGCAATCCTGAAATTTGAGCAGTCTTGGAATGGCTTAACAACTCTTTGCTACCAACTTCCTCAATTGCACTAGCTAGCTGAACAGCCAAAGTTACCAAAAAAGCTTCTTCCGCGCTGTCGTAACGACGTGCTTCTTCTTGCTCAACAATTAACACACCTAAAAGGCGTTTGCGATGCAAAATCGGCACGCCTAAAAAAGCTTTAAAACGCTCTTCACCGCTATCAGGTGCACTTAAATAGCGCTCATGTTCACTCGCATTTTCTAAATTAACCGCTTCTTTACGCTCAGCGACTAATCCAATTAATCCCTGGTCTAAAGGAATATGCAACTTGCCCTCAAGTCCCGTTGCTATACCATCTGCAGCCGCCAAAACAAAACCACCAGACTCAGCATCAACTAAAAAAATAGCGCAAGCACCCGTCTCTAAAGCATCGCGCACTCGGGCAACCGCTTTCAGTAAAGCTTGTTGCAAGCTCTCTGCTCCGGTGATTTCTTGAACTAAGTGTCGTAATACTTTTAACATTGCTGATCTCTGTCGTTTTTGCCTTTAAATAAATAAGAAACAAACTCACTTAACGCACGCTTATAAAGTTTACGTTTAAAAAAAACTACTTGTCGCAAAGGATACCAATAATTTACCCACCGAAAACCATCAAACTCAGGCATATCTGTATGAGTAAAAGAAAATGGCCTGGCATCGTCTTTTAAGCGCAGCAAGAACCATTTTTGCTTTTGGCCAATACACAATGGTCTAGAATGATGGCGCAATAAGTGGCGTGGCAAGTAATAATAAAGCCATCGCTTGCTTTCAGCGATTACTGTCACATCGTCAGGAGTTAAACCAACTTCCTCATAAAGCTCACGAAACATTCCATCACGAATGGACTCACGCTCTAACAAACCACCCTGAGGAAATTGCCAACCAGTTCGACCCACTCGGCGCGCCCAAAAGAGCTTGTTTCGCTGATTGACGATGATAATCGCCACCCCTAGTCGAAACCCTCTTTTATCTATCATTTTTTAACCTGTTGTTAATGTTACCCAGCAACCTTAAGTGTTGCTTAACCCTTTTCCATATGCCCCATTTAACTATTTGGTAAATTTTAACCACGAACACTTAAGGTCCATACAAAGCTTGAGGCAAAAGGTGAGAATTACTGCGATAACCAACCGCATTTACTCATTGAATTCATTCTCCATAAAATCGCCGACAGTAGCAAATGCAATTACAAATTTTTACGATATAATCCGCAAACTATGCATAGAAAAAAACTACTACTTCCCACCCTACTCATTCTTAGCCTGCTGAGCCTTGGTTTAAGCTTGAGTTTCGGCAGTGTTAACTTAAAAGAACAAGCCATCCTACAGGCACTTTGGCATCAAGGCAGTTCTTTAAACCAAACTATTATTTGGCAATTACGCTTACCGCGTTGTATCAATGCCTATGTTGTCGGCAGCTTGCTTGCACTAACTGGCGCACTTATGCAGGCACTACTTCGCAACCCACTAGCCGATCCCTATATTTTGGGAATCTCAGGAGGCAGCGCCATTGCTGGTTTACTCGCAATGTTAATCGGCATCGTAGGGCTAGGCTTTAACGTTGCCACTTTCTTAGGTGGCCTTGCCGCCATGCTAATTGTACTTGGACTAAATTGCCGTCGTCATCACTGGAACTCAACTCGCCTACTACTTACAGGGATCATCGTGGCTGCGGGCTGCATGGCAGCTACCACACTCATCCTCTCACTAAGCCCTGATCAAGTATTACGTGATATGATGTTTTGGCTAATTGGTGAAATTTACACAGCGCCCTTATCACGCTACGGGATTATAATTTTGGTGCTTGGCTTTGTAGTGAGCTTTGCCTATGCTAGGCCTCTTGACTTACTAAGCTATGGCGAACACAAAGCTTCTAGCCTCGGAGTTAACACTAAAAGACTCTATTTAATTCTTTACCTAGTAAGCGCCTTATTAACAACTACCGCTGTTAGCATTGCAGGACCAATCGGCTTTATTGGTTTAATTACACCACATCTACTTCGCTTACTCGGCTATTATCAACATCGCTATTTACTGCCTGGATGTTTACTATTAGGTGGTTGCTTATTAAGCCTAGCCGATACTCTAGCCAGAACAGTAGCTGCACCACAGCAGCTACCTGTTGGGACGCTCACTATTTTACTGGGGGTACCTATTTTCTTACTACTACTAAGCCGGGTTAAACAACCATGCTAATAACGCAGAACCTCAACTTACAACTCGGCCATAAACAACTTTGCCAACAACTCAGCACCACCTTTAAAGCAGGTGAACTTTGGTGTTTGCTCGGACCTAATGGCTCTGGAAAAACGACCTTGCTACACACTTTAGCAGGATTACATAAGCCCAATGGTGGTTTAATTACTTTACAGGGCCAACCGCTAACTCAACTTTCACCCAAAAAGCGCGCTAAACAATTAGGTATTTTATTGCAACAAGACCAAGGGCTCGCATTAGCAACTGTCTATGAAGCACTACTTGCCGCCAGACACCCCCACCAAAACTACTGGCAATCAACATCGGCAACTGATCATCAACTACTTACTAATATCATGAAACAATTAGAGCTCACTAAATTACAAAACCAACAAGTTATTGAACTTTCTGGTGGAGAGCGCCAACGAGTACACATTGGTATGCTATTAGCCCAAAACCCAGATGTACTCTTATTAGATGAACCAACTAACCACTTAGACCTAAAACACCAATGGCTAGTACTAAAGCTACTACGCCAACTCGCCCATCAAGAAAAAAAGTTAATTATCATGGCCTTACACGATATTAATTTGGCTTATGAGTTTAGCACCCACGCCTGTCTACTCTATCCTGGCGGAATAGCACAGACCGGAAAAACCCTCGATATTTTTGATGAAAAATCGTTAGGGCTACTATACAATCTAGAGCTGAGAAAAATAAAGTCGGAATCACAATCTTGGTGGAGAAGCAATTCCGACTAGCGCTTTTTCTTATTGTTGTTATCGATTTATTGTTGCTTTTTTAGTTACTGGCTTTATTAAGTTGTTATTATTAAAGCCTTTTCTTTTTATTCTCGTTCTTTTTATTGTTATCAGCTTTGCCATGTAACTGTGGCTAGTATAGACCTTATAGCTTAAGGCAACCTTAACAACTAGCATTTTTTTATTATTTTGGGGGTATTTTTCAGCGGCTATTTTATATACATGAAGAATGTAAGAACATGTCCCTATCAATACATAACTTAAGTATAAAAAAGCCGCAGCAAGTGCGGCTTTAGTGCAGAATTCTTATTATTGTCACTACGATTAATTGTTGCTCTCAGCTACTCGGGCTCTCAAGCCGTTGTTATTATTTGAGTTTTCATTCTCATTGTTACTCAACGTCACTAGCAACTGACAAGGGCATTATGAAGCACTTACCTTAACAGAACCTTAAAGAACTTCACTTTTTCTATTTTTTTAGGGTCATTTTTTGCCCGTCTTTTCTTGAAATTTACCCTTCGTAAGCAAAATCTCACAATGTTTTCAGGCATTTAGTGGTGCAAAACAGTTTTGTCTTCTGTAGAATGCTTATTAATAAGAAAAATGATGTTGCCCAAAGCAAATATTTTACGGCCCTTAACTTTTTCTTATTATTGTTATTGAGATAACTTGTTGCTACTTACTTTTATATACCCGGCTAGTTTGAGAAATAAATCACCAAACAGCCGGGTTTTTTTATTCTTTTTTTTCTGATTTAATACAGTGCGTTTTTGGTGACAACACCACACAACTAACAAGGAAGGTCCCATGAAGAAAAAACTTGCTACTCTCGCTATTGCCACTAGCTTAATTGGATCAGCTCAAGCTGCACCCTACGTTGGTTTTTTATTTGGTTATGCGGATACCAAAGTAAAATCAAACATTACATCCCCCTCAGCAGTACGTGGTGACGCTAGCATGAACGGCTGGAATGGAGGCTTATTAGTAGGCTATCGCCATAAATTTAACTTTGATCAATTTAACTTAGCTGCCGAGGCTAACTTCATGGCTTATGACAATAGCATCGGCTGGCATAACGTTGGTCCCTACGCTTTAAAAGCTGAACAAAGCTATAGTTTTGGTATCGACTTACTACCTGGCTTTTATATTGCTAAAAACGTCAACCTATACGGTATTGTTGGTTATGCCAACGGCAACTTCCGCTTCCGTAACAACGGCGCCGGTATAACTGCTGATAGCTTCAATAAACGACGCAGCTTAAGCGGACTTGATGTGGGTGCGGGCATGAATGTGACACTCGCTAATAATTTCGCCTTAAACCTTAACTACAAATACTACAACTACAATAGTACAACCATTACTCAAGGCAACCTTAAAGAGAAAGACTCACCCACCACCAATCAATTCAATGTTGGTGTAATTTACTACTTTAGTTAAGCGAAACTTAATAAATTATTCAAAAATACTTCACCAGCCCCACTTACCTGCATATTTCAAACCCTACCTTTAAAATATGCAGGTAAAACTCCATGCCTCAAACTAGCTTTATTCGCTTCATATCGATAGCAAAGAGCCTATTCTTCGCTTGCTAAACAAAAACCTCCATGGCACACTGCGCCCCACTTAGGTGACGGGAAGCTGGTGAAAATCCAGCGCTGCCCCCCGCAACGGTAAGCAGGATGGCTAACAACCATTTTTTAAGGCACCACTGTATTTCGATATGGGAAGGTTCTTGATTAAACCTTTAGCGTTTAACTCTGCAAGTCCGGAGACCGGCCTAACGATAATTAATAGCCGTACGGGTGGTGCACATGAAAAAAACGCTAATCGCGCTTGCGCTTGGTGCAAGCAATGTTGCTTTCGCAACTCAACAAATCCCCAATGTTTATACCAACAATCAAGTCGCTCATCGTTATAACAGCAGTAGTGACACCACCCTACCGACTCAAACTATTACTCAACAGCAAATTAAACAAAGCGGCGCTATTAACCTAGCACAAGTGCTTAGCTTTGCAGGCTTACAAATCCATACCTTGGGGGGATTAGGTAGCTCAGTCACTGTTAACTTTCGAGGTTTTGGTGATAATGCAGGACAGAATACCCTTATCCTCCTAAATGGTCAGCCATTAACAAATCCCGATTTAGGCTCTTATAACTTTAATACGATTCCGCTTAACTTAGTCACCAAAGTAGAAATCCAACCCGGCAGTGCCGGTGTACTCTACGGCGATCAAGCAGTAGGTGGCGTTATTAATATTATTACTCGACCAATCGCCAAAAAATCTCAGTACTTACAAACCAGTGCAGGCAGCTATAACACCTGGGATCAACAAGCTGGTATTAGCCGACAACTACCTAAAGGCTATGCAGTACGCGCCAATCTTTACCACGTCACTACTGACAACTACCGTGACCGTGATGCATTTCGCAACACCTTTCTTGATTTAGCAGGTAGTAAAGACTGGCAGCAAGGACAAGTTAATTTAGAGTACCAAGCCAACCAAATTCACCAGCAATACCCTGGTGCACTAACCTATGAAAAAGTACATGCTGATCGCCGTCAAGCACAAAACCAACATGACTTTAATAACGAAACCAACCAAAACATTAACGCCCACTACCGCCAAACTTTAAATGAGAACTGGCAAGCTACTCTTAATGGCTTCTACACAACGATGAATGGTAATGGTCGTTTGACCAATGACTACACCATGCACCGCTATGAAGTAAATCTTTCACCGGCACTGCAAGGCTTAATGCAACTGGGTAAAATAGAGTTGATGCCAACTCTTGGTGTACAAATCAATCAAGGGCAATATCGCTTTGACTCCAGCACTTACCAAAGCAAAGCCACACAAACCACTAGCAGTGAATTTGCCAACCTAAATATTCCCCTATGGACACACTGGTCTCTATTAGCCGGTGCACGTTATGCACAAGCTAATACAGAACTTAACTCACTTATTAATCACTTGAGCCAACGAATGTCGACTAACAACTATGCTTTTATTACTAGTCTTGGCTTAAGCTGGCAAATCAATCCCCTACTTCGCGCCTATCTGCGCCGTGCAGGTAGCTATCGTTTTCCTAAAACAGATGAAGACATTAATACTAATACAGGCGAACCATTAAAAACCCAAACCGGCATTTCCTATGAAGCAGGGCTTGTTTGGCAACAAGCACACTGGTCAGGCCTATTCGATATTTACCAGTTAAATTTAAAAAATGAAATTACAGCCATTCCTATCCCTAACTCAAAAACAACCTTTGCCGAAAACCAAAACTTAAAACCAACAACTCGAACAGGTTTTTCGCTCAATACTAGCTATCAATTACTAAAACCTCTCACCGTGCAAGGAATCTACCGCTACGTTAATGCAAAATTCAGCTCAGGACCTGATAAAGGCAACCGCATTCCTTTCGTCGCTGAGAACACCCTAACCGTCAATTTAATCTACAACTTCCTAGCACACTGGAGCGCCACTTTTGAATCAGACTATATCGGTAGCCGAACCTACGCCAACGACCCTGAACAACGCGATTCATTACTAGGCGGTTATACACTTTTTAACGTTAACTTAAGTTATCAATGGCATTGGTTAACAGCTAACTTGAAAATAAACAATCTAAGCAACAAACATTATTTTAATTATGCCTTTTCCATGTATAACGGCTTGGCAACAACCAACTATTACTACCCTGCTGCTGGTCGTAGTGTTTTATTAAGCGTAGCGATAAAACTAACATGACCCGCGGATTAATTTTATCAGTAACGTTACATATCATTGCAGTCGGTTTAATCATTTGGCTCGCCTGGCCCAAACCAACCTCCTCCTTTTCCCAAAAAGACAGCCGAGCACAGCGAAGCGGGAGATTTATTTCTGCACAATTAGTTACTAAAGCTTTCCCTCTTACCCAAAAGAAGGAACGCACTAATCAGCCATCAAAACGTACCAACCAATTATCAGAACGCGCCTACAAGCTATCCACAGGCAGTAAACAACAGACAAAAACAGCCCCCTTTCCCAAAGGAGCACTAGCCCAACCTAAACCAACAGCCCCCCTTTCCAAAGGAACACTAGCCCAACCTAAACCAACAGCCCCCTTTTCCAAAGGGGGCGGCCGAGCAAAGCGAGGCGGGGGATTCAACACCACCAAACCCAACCTACTCCTCATCAAACTCCACAATGAAATCCAAGCAATTATCAATACCAACAGTTACCTAATCCCTGATTTTCTTAAAGGCCGTCAAGCCACGATTGGCTTTGACTTGCAAACAAATAAACAAATTAGTCACGTTCAATTAGTTAAAAGCAGCGGTAGCTCACAGCTCGACCGGCTCGCCCTAAACGCCGTCACACAAATCACCCCACCTAAGGTTAAGCATGCCAGCACCTTGCAAGTTAATGTCATTTTTGATTAGAACTTATGGTATAGTCTTGACCAACTACTAGACAAATAACAATAACTCCAGGAGAAAACCAATGACTATCAGTGTTTACAACGAATGGGATCCACTCAAAGAAGTGCTAGTTGGTGATATGCGTGAAGACCGACTTCCTCACTGGTCACCAGACTGGGGCCGCTATCACGGTTGTAAAGAATGTTTAGATGAGTTTGGCGGGCAATATCACTTAGACGCCCTACCAGAAAGAACCCAAGGAACCATTAAACAAACTGATACACTAGCAGACAAGCTCCAATCACTCGGTGTCGCCGTACACCGCCCTAAACTACTTAGCAAAGAAATAAACAACATTGAACCAGTCGGAACTTGGGTGCAATTTGCCCGCGACTCTCATCTAGTCATTGGCAATACCGTTATTGAAACCAATCTACGCATGACCAGCCGCAATAAAGAACACCTAGCTTGGACTGAATTCTGGTGTGATAAAACACTCAATGACCCCAACGTTCATTACATGAAAATGCCAGACACCAGCCCCATACTCACTGGAAAAACACCCAAAGACTTTGTAAGTGACCCACGTCTATTTCTAGAAGGAGGAGATACTTTCATCTTAAACAACGACATTCTAGTTGGGTTTTCTTCCTTCGCCTCCAGCCCCAATGGCATACGCTGGTTGCAACATCACCTGGGTAATAACTGGCAAGTACATACAGTACAGCTAAAGCCAGAATGGCTACATCTTGACTGTGTTTTTGCAGTAGTGCGTGAAGGTTTAGCAATCTGCAACCTCGATGCTCTAGCTGATGGGAAATTACCTGACATTATCGCTAACTGGGATATCATACCAGCCAGTGCTGAAGAATGTTTAGCAATGGGCAGCAATACCGTTTGCCTTGAGCCCAACGTTATCCTAATCGGAGCAGAACACACGCGATTAATTAAAGAAGTTGAAAAAAAGAATGGCCACTGCATTCCTATTCCATTCGACAAACCATCAGAATGGGGCGGCGGCATCCGCTGCTCAACTCATCCGGTTGTTCGAGACAGCAAATAGCACCCTTTGAAAAGCAAAGCCATCTCGCTACAATACAGCTCTTTGAATAAAAGGCGCAAAACTATGGTGAACGTTTTAATCAATGGCGCACAAGGTAAACTCGGTCAAATTGCAGTTGCTGCGGTCAATGCTGCCAAGGACTTAACGCTTGTTGGTGAATGTGGGCGCAAAGATAACTTAACTGAGCGTATTCACTCATCAAAAGCCAACATCGTAATTGATGTCACCAGCGCCAAGGCTGTTTACAACAACACCAAAATGATTATTGATGCCGGTGCCCACCCTGTTATCGGCTCAAGCGGCCTCACTAACGAACAGATCAAACAACTACAAACAAGCTGCCAAGAGAAGCAACTCGGTGGCATTATTGCGCCTAACTTCTCAATTGGTGCTATTTTAATGATGCGCTTTGCTGAGCAAGCAGCGAAATATTTCATTAATGCAGAAGTTATTGAACTACACCATGATAAAAAACAAGACGCACCTTCAGGCACAGCAGTAAAAACAGCTGAACTAATTGGCAATATTCGCACTAACACACCAGTTATCTGCACAGAACATTTAGGTGGAGCATTAGGAGCAAGGCAAAATAGCATTCCTATTCACTCTGTTCGTTTACCAGGTTTACTCGCGCACCAGGAAGTACTCTTTGGCCAAACAGGTGAATTACTTACTATTCGTCACGACACCACTGATCGCCGTTGCTTTACCAGTGGTATTCTATTAGCTTGTCGCGAAGTAACTAACCTTAAGCAACTCATCTACGGTTTGGAGCACTTTGTATGACCAATGTTTTACTTGCAAGTCAACCTAAACCCACAGCCCCCCTTTCCAAAGAAACACGAGGCCAAACTAAACCCACGACCCCCTTTTCCAAAGAAACGATAGGCCAACCTAAACCTACAGCCCCCTTTTCCAAAGAAACGATAGGCCAACCTAAACCTACAGCCCCCTTTTTTAAAGGGGGCGGCCGAGCGCAGCGAGGCGGGGGATTCAAGGCTTCTCTCTCTATTTTCAAATCCACTCTGCCCCCCCTAGTCAGAAGACAGAAATTTGAATGTGAGCCTCTGCTGACTTATCGACTTAGAAAAGCGCGCTTGCTGCGCCAGTTTTTATCGGGCAACCAGGCCAGGACGGCCTGGTTAGCAAAATCAAACAGGAAGTTTGTTTTTTGCGACCCGATAAAAACCAACAGTAAGCGAAACAAGCTTTTCCAGGAGATAAGTCAGCAGAGGCGAAAGCTCGTGCAGCGAGGCGGGGGATTAAAAACAAACCAAACAATTGTTAAATCCACCCTGTCCCTCCTTATCCTAAGGAGGGAACGTACTACAAAATATTTAGCTAAAGCTAACAAACTTCATCATCAAGCACAAACACCATGAAAAATAGTAACTACTACCTCAACCCTCTCTACTGGCCCGTCTGGTTGCTCCTCGGGATATTTTGGCTATTAATCCAGCTCCCCTATCGCTGGCAACTAGCCCTTGGCAAAGGTTTAGGTTTACTTATCTTAAAGTTCGCAAAAAAATCCAAACGCATTGCGACCATTAACCTTAAACTTTGCTTTCCTGAACTAAACGAACAACAACGCACCGAACTCCTCAGAAAAACCTTTATCAGCCTAGGTATTGCTATTTTTGAAACCGGCCTCGCCTTCTGGGCAAGTGACCAACGCCTTAATAAACTCGCTCATTTCGTAGATATTGAACATTATGAAAGAGCAGCTAAAGATAACAGCCGTGGTGTTTTGTTAGTTGGTGCACATTACACCACACTTGAAATCGTTGGCCGTGCTGCAGCCATTCGCTACCCCTTTGCCGTTATGTATGCCCCCAATAAAATTGGCATTCTTGACTTCCTGATTCGCCGCACCATGACCAAACACTATGAACAAGCTATCCCCCGCAACAACATGCGCCAAATGCTAAAAACTCTACAAGCAAATAAAACCGTTTGGTACTCGGCAGACGTTAATGCGGGACGCAAACATAGCATCTTCGCCCCTTTCTTCAATATTCTTGCTGCCACTACTTCAACACCCATGCGCCTAGCTGAACTTTCTAATTGTTATGTCATTCCATTAATTCACTCACGTCGCGCCGACGGTACCGGTTACGATATCAAACTAGCCAAACCGCTAGAAAACTTTCCTTCCAACGACCCTATTGCTGATGCTACTCGGCTTAACCAAATCATCGAACAAGCAGTACGAGAACACCCAGAACAATACTTATGGACCTACATGCGCTTTAAGACCCGCCCCAATGGAATCAAAGGCATTTATCGTCCCACATCCCCCGTTTTGCGAGCAAACTTCAATCACAGTGATGAGATTTAACCATTAAAAACAAAGAGTTGGCCAATTTAAAGTGGCGCTTTAAATTAGTCAACCAATCTTAAAATCAAAACTAATGGCTGATAATTAAAACTTCACCTCGCGGCGAATCGCCTGATCGAAACATTTTAATAACTCAGGGTTACGTCGCCAATTACGACGAAAGCGCTTAATATCTCGTTTAAAGGCCTTGCGCCATGCTGAACGATCTTCATGATATTGCATCGCATCGAGATCAATTAAAAAAACCTCTCCCTCACGTACTAAAAAGTTAGTTTGCTTCATATCACCATGAGAAATAGATAAACGCGCCAAATCACTTAACAACCTAGCTGTTGCATCAACTAAATCAAGATCAATGTCGGTAGTTAAAAAATAATTCCCCAATGGCTCGCCTGACAAATCCTCCATCACAAAGTAACTCGTTAACCGCAGCCCACCCCAATGCTTTTCAACAAAGGCAACAGGCGCTGCTGTTGGCACTTCGAATAACGCCAGCGTATTTGCATTTAACCAACTGCGTAATGCACGTGTTGTACGCAAACAACGCCGCAAAAAATGCCATTTACCTTTAATGTTATAACGCTTCACCACGTAGACTTTTTCACCCATACGCACGCGAAACACCGTACAAGTATTACCTGCTTTAATCACTTCACTTTCATTAGTTTGCAAATAAGTTTCTGGAGAATGGATAAAAGCCATTACTTCATTCGAGTGATGACGTCTCAAAAAGCCATAAGCTTTACGCCAAAAGGAAATAGCCACCACCTCAGTACAACACCGTAAACACTTTTCGCGCCAATGCTTACCACGCGCAAAACGCTTTTCCGCTACCGCAGTCAATAACTGAGTTTCTAACTTAACTGACTCCTGCCAGCCACGCACCTTGCAGTAGTCAACAAATAAAACTGGCAGTTGTGTACGAAAACGAATTGGTAGTTGCGCATAAAATAACGCCAGATTACTCAACTGGGCATCTTTATTTTCAGCAACCGAAATACTTGTAAAATCTAATAAATAATAATCATCATTAACCAACAGAAAATTATCAACATGCAAGTCAGTGTGAACCAACCCAACCTGATGCAACCTGGCAATAAGCTCTTGCACCGCAAGCAAATTCGTTTTAACCACCTGACAATCATCACTTGCTAATAATTTACCAAGCTTTTTAATTGGATACAGCTCAGTAAACACCATCACATAAACAGGCTCAGCCTCTAAGCTACCGGCAAACAATAATTGTGGCACCAAGAACTGCGCCTCGCGCAATAAATTGTACCCCACTAACTCACGCTGCAAGTGACGATGCGCTCGACGTTTACCATAAAACACTTTAACAACGACTTGTTGCTGCTGCCACAAGCCTTTAACCACTAAACGTTTACCAGGCAATAAGCGCAGTACTTGTTGTACCAACAACTCCTCGCCATCTATCCGCATCAAAAACGGCGCTAAATCTTGATACTTTAGCACAGCCAGCTCACTACGTTTAGAAAGGTAACTAAGCTTCATCGTCTTTAAAAAAACCTCTTCATCGTTGCAGGTTTGCCAAACTCTTTTTTATAGAGGGCATGAGCTTTGCGCTCAACTTGGCGCAGTAAATCTCGTTTTTGCTTTACTACACGCTGCCAGGGCAATCCAAAATAAGCCGTTAAAAAACGTAATAAATCGCGTTGAGTTAAACCAATCGCCATACTGGAAAAATATAAACCAGCTAAATCTTTTACTCGCCAGCGTAATGGCACACGATCACGATATTGTGCGCGGTGCAAATCGATAAGATAAATAACTGGACGCACCAAATCAAGCGAAGCTGGCTTTAATAAAAAATGACACAAATAGCAATCACGGTGATTAATACCAACCCGATGCATGGTACCCACCAACCAAGCCACTTCGATCAACAAGCGCAATTTAGTCTCAAAATCAGGCGGACGCTTAAACCAATCATGGCAAAAGTCCTCAAGACTTACCGAATCACTCACCTCACCCATCAATACAAACGACTCACGTTTCGCCGGATTCCACCCACGCTCACCATAAGCAAATAACTCCGGCACCAACACCGAAACACTTTGCAAGCGTTTAATTGCACGCCATTCATTGCGTGCACCTAACACAGGGAGCTTCAACTGTAACAGGTTTTTGAAAATCTCTCCCCAGCCAATACCAAAATGTTTTTTAATAAAGTAGTGCTCACCACCTAACTCAACTCGCAACGTCTCACGTCCTTCAAGCTGGCGATAAATTTTACCTTTTAGATTTAATAAGTCATCGAACGGCTTAATGTCATCGGGTAAGTTTTTTTGAATTAGTGGAATAATATGGAACGTCATTTAATCTGTTATCCTCAAAGAATCTAACTAAGAGTCCAGTTAGTTTTATCTTGAACCTGACTTTCTGGGCACAAGAACCACTTTTAACTCACATCCCACCGCATGCGCATAACGTTTTAAGGTTGCCAAAGTTGGTGAGTGTCGTCGCTTACCCCCTCCTGTCTCTAAACGACCAACAACAGAAGCCGAAGTACCCATACTTGCCGCCACATCTGACTGAGTCTTGTGAGCTTCCAAACGCGCTTTTACAAGCTCTTTTAATAAAGCAAACTCTTCTTCTAAAGCTTCGTACTCAGCTCTAACTGATGGATCAACTAAGGCTTGCTTTTTTAGTTGCTCATGAAGTGATTGTTTAGTCATTCTCCTCTACCTCTTTTAAGCGTTGCCTTGCTAGCTTTAACTCCTTTGCTGGTGTTTTTTGAGTTTTCTTAATGAAGCAATGCAACATCACAATACGTTTATGGACAACAGTGCAGTAAAGAACCCGTGCGATGCCTTCCCGCCCTTTTAAGCGCAATTCAAACAACCCACCTCTAAGCTACGTGTATGTGGCATACCAAGGTCAGCACCATATTCAAGCATTACCTCAGTCACCCTGAAATACCGCGCTACTAATTTTTTTGGAAGCTTAGTAATACTATCAGCCACCTTTTTACTGTAGTAATCAATAGTCCATTTCATTAAATCAACCTCATAATAGCATTTATGCTATCTAACAGAAAGCAGGAAAAGTTAAATAATTGGGCGCAAACTTCCCCACACCTGCTGCGGAGTCACAGTGGTAAAGCAAGCAGGAGTAACTTCACTTGCCCCACGGTACTGACATTGGCGTTGTAGACACGGCGCACACTCAAATTGCGCTGCTAGATGGATCTGGTTATCACCAACCGTCCCGGTCTTGTTAGGGTCAGTTGGACCATAAATTGAAACAGTCGGCACAGCTAAAGCCGCCGCCACATGGCCTAGACCCGTATCAACGGCAACGATTCCTTTGGCACCAGCCAGCTCTTGAGTCACTGCATTTAAACTTAACTTTGGCAGTACTATTGCTTGCTCGCACTGTGCAGCAATACGCTCAGCTCGGGCTTTCTCTTCCTCATTACCCCAGGGCAAACGTACTTGATAGCCTGCTGCAGTCATTAACTTAGCCAATTCAATCCAATAAGCTTCCGGCCAAAGCTTGGTAACCCAAGTCGTACCATGTAACAAAATAAAATAACTTTCATTAGAATTGGTAACAAACTGCTGCCGGTCAATACCATAGCTAGCTGACGTTGTTGGCAGATCATAACCTAGTGCCTGAGCAAACAATCCGCGCACACGCTGCACCGCATGCAGTTCAGGATTAACCGCATAACAATGTTGATAAGCCAAACAAGCAGGTTTTTCCCAAATAGAGTTTTTATCTAAACCAGCCTTAGGTCCGCGGGCCAAACGAGCAATCAAAGCGCTTTTTATCAAGCCTTGCGCATCGATGACTAAATCGTAATGAGTTTTTCTTAGTTCACGTTTAAAGGCACGCCATTCTTTACTAAATAATGATTTAAGCGGCGTCTTTCGCAAACGCCGAAACGCTAACGGGATTACTTTCTTAACTAATGGGTGCCAGCTAGGCAACTGTGCAAAGGATTCTTCAACCACCCAGTCAAATTCAATGCCAGGTATCGCTTCACCCGCATCGGTTAGCGCTGGCAAGGTGTGCAACACATCCCCTAAGGATGACATTTTAGTGATTAGCACTTTCATAATTACCCTCTTTAAATCCCCCGCTCGCTACGCGAGCTGCCCCAACTTTCGCCTCTACTTACTTATCTCCTGGAAAAGCTCGTTTCGCTTGCTGCTGGTTTTTATCGGGTCGCAAAAAACAAACTTCCTGTTTGAGTTTGCTAACCAGGCCATCCTGACCTGGTTACCCGATAAAAACTAGCGCAGCAAGCGCGCTTTTCTAAGTCGATAAGTAAGCAGACGCTCATAATAAAATTTAAAGCCTGCATCCTGTTCCTCGCCAACTAACACCTAACTCGTAGCCCGGCTTGAGCGTTAGCGATAAGCCGGGACTGCATGTAACTTGTTCCCCCGGATTATCAAATGCTTCGCATTTTCAATCCGGGCTACGCGCTAACCAGCACGTCCCCTCCTCAAAGAGCATGCATCAAGCTTCCATAGCACGTCCCCTCCTTAGGATAAGGAGGGTTAGGGTGGATTATAAAAACAAATAATTTCCTTTTAAAACCAATCAACACCTTCCTTGAAAACCAACCCTCTCTAATCCCCAACCAACTCCCTCATCGCCGCAATAGCCATTGCAGGTTTCAAATCCAACATACAACGCCAATGCCCCAACGGACACTCACGCTTAAAGCACGGGCTACAATCTAAATTCAAATTCAACACCTTAACCTGCTTACCCAGTGGCGGAGTAAATTCAGTCGAAGTCGAACCATACAAAGCGACTACCGGACGTTGCAAGGCAGCACTAATATGCATCAACCCCGAATCATTAGTCACTACCACCTGAGCCAACGACAATAAATCTATCGCCTCAGCCAAACTTGTCTTACCAGCAAGGTCAACGCAAGCCTGATTAGTTCTTTCCTGAATAATCGCGGTTAGCTCTTGATCAGCTTTAGAACCAAACAACCACACCTGCTTACCTTGCGCTAACACAGCTCGTGCCACCTCAGCAAAATACTCTGCAGGCCAACGTTTCGATGGGCCAAAAGCCGCACCCGGACACAGAGCAACCACTGACTTTTCAGTTGATAGTTGATATTGAGTAAGAACCCGTTGCAATGAAGCCTGATCAATCACCAACTCTGGTAAAGGATAAGGCTCAGCTAACTTCACATCACGCGGTAAACCCAACGCCATAAATCGCTCAATCATCAAAGGGTAACGAGCCTTATCCAACACTCGCACATCATTGAGCAAGCCATAACGCATCTCACCACGCCAGCCAGTACGACGCTTAATACCAGCAAAAAAAGGAATTAACGCTGACTTCCAAGAATTTGGTAGCACCAAGGCCTGGTCATAGGCTGCGCTACGTAACTCTTTGCCCAACGCTCTACGCACACGCCACTGAAACTGCCCATGCCCTAACGGCATACTAATCGCCTGATTAACCTCTGGCATCCGCGTTAATAATGCCCGCGTCCAGTCAGGAGCTAGCACATCAATGACAGCATCAGGGTTAGCCTTTTTTAACAACTTAAACAAAGTCTGAGCCATCACCATATCACCTACCCAGGCTGGCCCGATAATAAGAATTTTATTCATCATGTAGGGTCTTTTAAGTTTTTTCAACTAAAGTGTATTTTGCGCTGCAATAAGGACAAACCGCCTTACCCGACGCATCTAAAGTCAACGCAACTCGTGGATGTGCATCCCAAACTCGCTGCTTTGGCAACGGACAAGCTAAAGGCAAATCAGCTTTAGTAATGTCATAATGTCGCGCCTCACTAGCGCGCAAACCGGTATCTTTGTTCATTCACTACCTCTGTTTTTCAAACTATTTTGTATCCTGTTCCCTGCCAACTAACACCTAACCCGTAGCCCGGCTTGAGCGTTAGCGATAAGCCGGGACTGCATGTAACTTGTTCCCCCGGATTATCAAATGCTTCGCATTTTCAATCCGGGCTACGCGCTAACCAGCACGTCCCCTCCTCAAAGAGCATGCATCAAGCTTCCATAGCACGTCCCCTCCTTAGAATAAGGAGGGTCAGGGTGGATTATAAAAATAAATAACTTCCTTTTAAAACCAACCAACTTTAAGCCCCAGTTAACTGACTCTCAGAAACATTTTGACACGGCTCAAACGGTGACACAGGTGACAAACTTATCTCACCCCCAATTAAAATCCCCGACACTGATTTAATGCAATTTAACGCTTGAGCATTACCTTTAGCATCGTGCCCCAACTGACCAACTGCTTTCAAAGTACAATGAAAACTATCATTAAGTAGCCCAGGACCTAACCAACAGGTCAACGTGTAACTAAAATCTTGCCCAACACCATTATTAGCAGCCAAACTTGTCCCTGACCAAGTTTGTGAGGTGCCATTGGTTCCATACTTATAAATTATCCGTGCTGGAAAGAGCCCATGGATACCAAACGGAAATCGAGCCTTAGTAAGAGTCATATTAGAAAGATGTAGACCCTGACCAGAGATACCTCCCGCTTTTAGATAAGCCAATAAATTACTATTGTTAACAATTTTGCCAATTAACCATTGTGTATCAGCAGGTGAAGGAACTGGCTTAGGTTTAGGCGTTACTACCTGCGCCCCCGCCGTCATAAACTGTAATGACAATAAAGAAGCGACTGCTGCTAAAGTTAAAGTTCTCATGGATTACTCCTTTGGTTAAACCACTCATCATCCTAGCCAACAAAAGCGCTATTATCCTCTAAAACCCTTGCTCAGTCATCCTGCAAATTAATTTAAATTAAAAAGCAAAAATTACTCAATATCCCTGCCAAAAGCCTAAATCCGATAACCCTTAAGCCACTCTTAAGCTAAGCCCACTACAGTTAGCCTTAATTAGAAAAACAATATGAAACCCCAGTTCGGAGTTAATAGTGATCAAGTAATTAAATTCTAATTGCTTGGCAACCTTTTCACTGCAGTAATTGTTAATGGCTCAATAATATAAGCAGCCAACCCAGCAACAAGATGTGTAATAGCATTTGCAACCGAGCGATGTCTGGTGTGCCAAATATGAAACTTATGTTTCAAGCAGCCAAAAACAGTCTCAATGATCCCTCGCTGATTTAATAACTGTTGCTCGTGATCGCTAAGTGGCTGCGCATTTTTCATATTTTTTCTTTTGCGTGTAATTAACTTCAAACCGCTATCAAGTAGTTTTTCAAAAACAGCCTTCCCAATATAGCCTTTATCTCCGAAGGCCAAACCCTCCAGCCCTTCAAACAATGAGACACCTGCAGCTAAATCATGATGATTGCCGGGCGTGACTTTAAAGGCGATTAACTCACCTATGTCATTGATTACTAAATGAAGTTTCAGACCAAAAAACCAACCAACAGATGTTTTTCCAAGTTTTGCAACCGCTTTAAATGTGCGGTGGCGTTTAGTGCGTTTAATGTGACAGTTTGGTAGGCAACTTGAGTCAATGTAGTAAATGCCACTACGCCTGCCACCGTTGAGAGTAATAAAAATTGTCAGTGGCATTAGCGCTCTAGGCATCAATTCAATAAAACGTGAGTAACTGGGTAAATTGGGGAAGTAATGTCCCCAGTATGTTTTTAGAAAGCCAGTATAAAAATATTTAAAGTTTCTATAGCCGATCATTTGGAACAAAATCATGATTGTCATAATCTCGCTATAAGCTAAACAACAAGGTGGACCTGACTTTTTTTCTGCAGATGAAGGGAGTAGATCTTTGCGCTCAAGTGCTGCAAATTCCTCAGCAAAATCATCTATGCGACAAAATAACTCTATAACCTCGCGCTCATGTATCATAACCACATCCATTATTAGTAATAATTTCAAAAGGTTATATAAGTTTTTCACTAAATCCAAGGCTGCCATAACTCCGAACTGGGGTTATGAAGGAAACATAATGCAGCAGTCAGCCAACCGAACCACCCCTTTAGTATCAAGCGCATCAACAACAGCAAGGCGAAGAGAAGCCCCTCGCACGCAGCGCTTATTAACACGAACTAATCTTACTCGAGAAGAAAGCATTTTCACTACCGAAAGCGACCACGAATACCGTAAACACAGCTACCACAACCTAGATACTGACAATCTCTCTTTACTAGTTACCCTAGGCACAACAATCTGCGGTGCTATTTTGTTTTTCACCCTATTAGACACAACCCGCGAAGCAGCGCAAGTTTTTACAACTGATACTAATATCAACACAGCTTGGTTTGATTCATGGGGCACGCCACTTGATAACTTATTACTAAAAACAGCCCAATTTACTGATGGCCTACAAAAAACCTTAGCCAATCCAGCAGGCTACCATAGCCTTAAGGCATTATTAGCCCTATTTACATTAGACGGGCTCGGCCAACTAACTGCCGAAGGCATTAAGCGCTATCAAGTTGCAAAATACGACCAACTCCATAACCACTTTTTTAAACAAATCCTGCTACACCTAGACAAATTCACCAAACCTGCTGCAAAGCTCGCTGCGATCATTGCCGCCTATCACTTTATGAATAGCGTTGCTGATTCGCCTAGCTTTGCTGAACTGTAACGTCCCACAATAATTTAGAGAAACCATCTCAACCTATTTTGCGTGAGATGGTGTCAAATAGTTAACCTTTTAGCTCATGAATTGCCTGATTAATGACATCATCCGGTATATGGTTTAAATTCATATTAGCGGCGATTAGCAACGCATGTCGCATGAGCCTATCAACATAACGAAGCCTACCTTTTGTGGCCATGTGTACTGCACGAATACCTGTTTCAGTGAATAAGCTGCTGCTCATTCCTGCCTTCTCAAAAGCAGCGTGAATAATGCTCTCAAAATCCCTGCTATCTTCAATTGCATGCCACCTAATAAAGCACTGAATTCTAGAGTTGATAGGTTCATAGGCTGGTCTCTGCAATGTTGCTAGAAGTGATGGGAGTCCACATAAGATAATCGTCATGACGTCTTTGCTGTCAAAACTGAAATTAAGGAAGTCAGGTAATCGTAGAATGAAATCATTACTAAGCTGATGCGCCTCGTCTAGGATCCAAATAGGCTGAACGTTTTTATCATGGTAGAGCGCGATCAAGCTCTGCTTCAAGTCTCTCCAAAGTTTAGAGAATCGGTAATAGTTTTCTAAACCTAGATTTTCGGCAAGCTGAGAGTACACATCAAATGACAGAAAGTGAGTGTCTGATTGATAAATGACTTGATGGGTCAGCGGGTTGAGTTTATTGCTCCAGTATCTTAGCGCCGTGGTCTTTCCTGTCCCTGAGTCGCCAGTAATCACTGCTAAGCCGCGTGTTTCTAGCAAACCATTAAGTTGCTGTTCTAGTCGCTTTGACTGCGCCAATTCAATAATGTTTGATTTACCCAATGGATCAAATTTCAAGCCAAAATGTTGAAGATACATCTTACTCATCCTTGTATCTTAAATAACTGTAGAGATATGACAATATTGCTACAATCCCAAGGATGCTTGGGTAGGCGGAAGGTGAAGCCGTGTTCGTCCTTAGGATTTAATCCTGTTGAGGAGATTTAGCTCCCTTCCACCCTCATAAGTTCATGAGATCGAACGGTATCTTAGGCCATTGTGAGCCTGTATTTGCAAGGTTGATCCGAACTATGATTTCCCAAGTTTGTTAGTGTAATAAAATTTAAGAGGCTCTAGCAAATGAAAAAAAATTGTGTTGGTATTGATATTGCAAAATCTGATTTTGTTGCTGCTATCACCACTAGCGGAAAAGATCACGTTAAACATTTTAATAATAATCCTGAGGGCTTTTCTGAGTTATTAGAATGGACGCAATCTTTATCTGATCAGTCACTTCATTTTTGCATGGAATCAACAGGTAAATACGGTAATGCATTGGCTCTTTATTTACATAGTGAGAAGTGTGATGTCAGTATAATTAATCCTGCACGAATAAAGTTTTTTATGAAAGGACAGCTAATACGAAACAAGACCGACAAGGCCGATGCGGTCAGTATTAAGGACTATTCAAATCATTTTACTCCAACGCTATGGCAGCCTTTGCCAGCTAATATAGAGGCTCTAAGAGCTTTGATACAGAGATCTGAAGTATTAACCTCCCAAGTCAGCAATGAACAAAACAGGCTGGAGCTAGCGGAAGAAACAATTATTAGCTCTATACAAAATCATATCGATTATATGGAAAAAGAAATTTTACGACTGCAGGAAGAAATTAGTAAGCTGATCGCGAGTGATGATGATCTGAAGAATAACACAGAGCTGCTTAAAAGCATCCCAGGCATTGGTGATAAAACCGCTCAAACACTAACTGCTTTTTTTAATAATATTGAAAGATTTTCTGGCGCAAAACAATTGGCTGCTCATATTGGTTTAAATCCCAGCCAGTCACAATCAGGCACTTCATTGAATTCATCACGGCTCTCAAAGGTTGGTAGTGCTTGGTTGCGAAAGGCGCTTTACATGCCGGCATTAGTGGCTATAAGGCATAATCCTATTTTGAAGAAATTTTATGAAAAGCTGCTCAAAAAAGGCAAGCCAAAGAAGCTAGCCATTTGTGCTGTTATGAGAAAAATGGTGCATATGATTTATGGCATCCTAAAAACACAGCAGCCATTTTCAGCGGATGCCTAGTAAAAATTTTACAATTTATTGTTGACGTTTAAGACGGTATCTCCTCAGTGATATCCAAATCCTCTTTAACTTGGTTATAAACAATCTCAACTAGCGAGGTTTTTCTTGCTGGTTGTTCCGGCATCTGAGGTCTAGCTCGGGTTCTAGAAAGGTTGTTATGTTTGTCCAGCTCTCCCACTGCACCAAGGTATTGATATTCCAATGATTCGACGTGACGGGCGGAGTCACTATGCGGATCAACCACTAAATAAACCTCTTGTTGAGCCAGTTCAAATGGAACTTCAAAGAGTCGATTATTCCAGCTTACCGTGCCATCCTTCCTGACTCGGCGCTTAATGCGATGCAGGAAGTAATCATCTAGCTTATCGGCCAAACAACCTAACGGCTGAATTTTAGTGAGGTCTTGCTGATAGCGTTGTAACGGGGTCATCTTGTCAGGCAGGGCGCTTTGCGAGGCTTGATGATAAACACGCTCAACCCAAGCCCAAAATCGATCATTCAGCGCATTGAAACTATGAATGGAATCCAGGTTGCATTCAGCTAGGAATTGCTCGCGTACTGTTCTATGCCAACGCTCTAGTTTGCCTTTGCTTTGCGGTTCATAGGGCCTGCCGTAAATCAATTGAATTTTCAAACGAGCACAAATGGTTTGCAACGTTTTAGCACGGTAGGCAGGGCCGTTGTCAATGATGAGCTTAACAGGAAGCCCACGTTTGAGTAATGCCTCTTTCAACACATGCTCAATAGTAATGGCACTCTCATCAGTACAAAATTTACTGTGACAGACCAACCTTGAGGCATCATCAAAAATACTCACCAAATAGCTTTTAACTCTTCTTTGGCCATCGTAAATCGTTGGACCATGCATGACATCGCCATACCAAATATCACAAGCTGTGAGCGCCTCAAATGAGCGGCGCTCAATTTGGTTAGAAGGTGTGACTGTTCTTTTAGACAGGCCGTGTTTTACTAATAAGCGGTGAACTGTTGCGTGAGATAATTCACCTCGTGCTACCTTCCCTTGAGTTTCTAAGAGTTTAATCACGGTCGGAATTGATCTTGAAGGGCTTTCCTGTTTAGTGGAAATAATTAACTCTTGTAGCTCTGGATTGATGTGACACTGGCCTTTGTCTCGTCGAGTTTTAGGAACTAATCCATCAATACCCTGCTTTAACCAGGCGTAATACCAATTCTCAATTGTTTTAGCACTGAGGTGAACACGCTTACTACCTGGAATGTTGTAGGTTTGCTGGGACAACCTTTTAATAATGCTCTTGAGCTCACCATGCTCAAAACTATTTCGGCTACATAGCTCACCTAAAACACTTAGGCGAAACAGTGCTGTTGGGTGAATGGGCTTGGTCATTTTGCAATTCCTGTGTGATTTAACTACTTGCAATGAGTTAATCACAACTTGAGTTGAGAATGCTACGCTCAAACTGTGTGGGGTCGTGAGGTTTACAGAAAATATCCATCTCAACTTTTTTTCACGTTAATTAATTATGGGATGCTCACTCCTGTGTTGTTAAGAAAAAGCATGATGCTCGATAAATCATGCTCACCAAGGCAGGCCAACCAAAACGCTTGTGGATCACTATGTCGCCCAAGCTGTAACCACAACGGATGTGCTTTGATATGGAAGGAGTAATCAACGAAGTGGTCAACCAACCAGTGAAACCACCTAGCAACGGTGTGTCGACTAACACCTTGCTCCTGACCTGATGAGCTAATACTTTTCCCAGGAGCACGCTCATTAACACTGCCTGCTGAACTGACCAGCAATACCAACGCTTTGGAGAAAGTATCTCAGGTAGGGTTGAACAAGTACGTTTACATTGATGACAATAAAATCTCAAAACAGGGGTGGGATTTAAAGAGCGTCCTTTACCTGGGTTCCTATCTGGTTTTCGATCATATGATCCATGTGACCATAGTCCACCTGCACCGCAATGGCTGCACTGCTCTGGCCTTAGTAGCTCTGGATTTTTTTTCAGCAGGATCAGGTAATCACTCAGGCTTTTAATCGCTTTTATGATTCTGCGCATGACTAATTTCACTATAGTTTTTATATCAAGTTATTTTACCTTGATAGGTTACTAAAAACCTTGTTTATTATGAGATAAAACTAGCTCAATTCCCCTAAATAAAGATAGACGTAACAGCTGAACTACTTACGGCAGAACAAAACAATTGCACTACCCCCACGCCATCACCTTTTAGCACTCAAGACAATAAGGCATTTTGTGCCCTAACTCAGCTAGTAGACAACTTAAGCTCAGCAGCCAGTGCACAAGAGACCATGGTAACGGTAGCCGTCGTGCTAGGTTTTATTAGTCTTGCTGTTGTTCCTTTACTCAGAAAGGTCAAATACTGCCTAAACGGCCACCCCCCAGAACAACGTGCTGTGCTGCTAGCCAGCGGCACACCGACCCGGGATTTTCCAAGGACTTCGAGCAACCCTTATCAAGTGGCTGGTCACCCAAATTATGGTTCAGCTGATACTTCTGCGTCATACCGTCCACCCGAGGTAACTCGTCGCCCCCCCCCCTAATCTCGATACAAAAGAACCTGAAGCAGGAGAAGGTAGCTTTACTAACAACCCAGACCTCGAAACGGGACAAGGGGGAATAGCAGCAGGTCATCATGAGGCAGAGCACCGCCGCTCTAGCAGTAATTCGAGTAGCCATACTGCTAGCCCAATTCCACCGCCACCTCCAGCAGGGCCCTTACCAGCACCTATAGCAACTGGAGTACCTTCATCGTGAGCTTGCGGTAAGTATGTGTGAACCAATAAGTTGGATAAGGTAAACTTTCGTTGCCGAGTACTTTATTGGGCTTGATAATTATCCATTATCTTCATTAACCTATTGACTTAGAAAAGAAAATTATTTTATTGTGACGACAGTTTCTTACGCATCACGTGAAATAATTATGCCAACCGCAACTGAAATACCGGATATAGCGACTAAATCAGAGCATGAAATTGCAGAATTTCGTGCTCGCTTGAATCAGTCCAATCTTGGTGATGAGGATAAGGAGCTTGCAGGTGGTTGTTTGGACCTTGCTCTTTGGTTGCCCGAGGTGCTTCAACAGCAGAAAATTACAATTAAACAATTACGTGAACTTATTTTTGGAGCTGACAGTAATCAGTCACCCAAGAAGAATCAGGAGAATAAGGGCCAAGAATCTGAAAGTAATATTGAGGGTGTTGGCAATAACTCTGACGATAATACATCAGGCAATAAAAAAGGTGATAGTCAATCAGATAAGAAAGGGAAATCCGGTCATGGCAGGCGAGGTAATCAGGATTACCGGAATGCCACTGATGTTTATTGCCATGTTGCTGACCATGCATGTGGCGATGCCTGTCCTGGAGGATGTGGTGGGAAACTGTATAAGGTTAAAAAAGCCGGTGTAGTTATTCGTATAACTGGCAACTCATTAGGCACGGCAACACGGTATCATTTGGAAAAGCTTCGCTGCGCCTTGTGTGGGCTTATTATCACTGCCCAGTTACCCACGGATGTTAGGAAGCAACCAAAGTATGACGCTAAGTTTAAAGCAATGCTGTGCTTGCAAAAGTATTACATTGGTGTGCCTTTTTACCGTCAAGAAAAGTTCCAAGAGTTACTAGGCTTTCCGTTACCCTCAAGTACACAGTTCGAGCTTTGTGAGCAGGTGGCTGATATCGGCTATCGTGTGTTTGATGTTTTAGAACAGTATGGCGCGAACGGTGATATTATTCAGCATGATGACACATTCGCAAAGATACTTTCGATACTATCTGATAACAAGGCGGACCTTAATAAACCAAGAAAAGGGATGTATACAACAGCCATTTTAAGCAAGACTATTGGTGCTCACCAGGTTGCTCTATTTTATGCAGGCGAGCATCACGGCGGCGAAAACTTATCACAACTATTAGCAAACAGGGTGGCTGAAAAAAAGAAGGTGATTCAAATGTGTGATGCGTTAGCAGCCAACATGCCGAAAGAGTTACAAACTATCATCTGCAATTGCTTAGCTCATGGTTTTAGAAAGTTTCGTGATTTACTTGAATATTATCCTGAGCCTTGTTTGCACGTTATGCAAATCCTGGGTGAGGTTTATCGAAATGATGAGCAAACAAAGCAAATGGACCCACATCAACGCTTACTTTATCATCGAAAGCATAGCAAACCATTGATGCTTAAACTGCATGGTTGGCTCAATAAGCAATTATCTAACAAAGTGGTAGAACCAAATAGTCACCTTGGTAAGGCGATGAAGTATATGTTAAAGCACTGGAAAAAGCTTCGGCGATTCTTAACGACACCAGGAGCGCCACTAGATAACAACATTGTCGAGGCGATACTAAAGATTCCTATTCGCATTAGAAAAGCTGCAATGTTTTATAAAACTCAGCATGGCGCTAACATCGGTAGCATCTTATTATCTCTTATTGTTACAGCTCAATTGTGCGGGGAAAACCCACTCGATTACTTAGTTGCCTTGCAGGAAAATAAATCAAGTGTTTTTAAGGATCCCTCCTTATGGTTGCCATGGAATTACCAGATTGAAGATAAAGGAGGTTTGGTCGATGAAGAGGCCGCTTGACTTATTACAGGAGGTTGACTAGCGAGCCTTCTCCATGGCTCACCGAGATGACTAGTGATAGGGTTACCTTGGTTAAGCAGAATCATTAGCTGCGTGCTATCGATATGGTACGTGGCTGAGTGGGAGTTTGGCCACCATTGTAACTTTCCTTGCGAAAAACGCTTTAGACAAAGCCAGAATCCATTGCCATCATAAACTAGAAGTTTCACTGAGGTACGGCGGCTATTCGTAAAAGCAAAGACCGTACCAGAGAATGGATCCTCACCCAGCCGTTGCTGGCAAAGCGCAACTAAAGCATCAATACCCTTTCTAAAATCAGCAGGTCTGACTGATAACAATAGCCTCATTTGAGGCGTGAATTGCAGCATACACTACCCCTTGCAAAAAGTAAGAATCAGATTAATGGTTTCAGCATACTCCGGCTTAGGCAGTTGTAACACGACGCCATCAGTTCTTGTAATGCTAATCAGTTGCTGTGAAAGCACAACTGAATCCTGAATAGTGGCTTCAACAAAACATTCATCGGCTTGGTCATCATCAGAATTGGCAACTGATGTACTGCTGGCTAATAATTCTTTTTCATTAATTTTTTTGTTGAGCCGTTTAGAGCTGATTGATAATCGTTCAGTAATGTCCTTTTTTGTATAAGCAGGATAGAGCGCAATAATTTTCACCCAAAGGTCTTCTGGAATCTCCCATGGCTCTTTTGATGATGAACGCCATGACTTGAGCGATTGAGCAATATTATCTAGTGTTGAAGGTGTTGCTGACTTGGGTGTAACGACTTTTTTATCAAATGTTTTGCCAAACATAATAGGACCTTTCTAAATAGTTTTACTGAGAACTACCCAAAATTGTTATCTCCCTACCTGAACTGAATTCGATAATTCTTTTTGTTCTTCTTGAGAAACACTATTTTCTTTAAAAAATTGCTCTACTAAGTGATACGTTAGAAGTTTTCTAATACCCTTCGCAATAAAGTGTCGTGTCACCTTGCCCTTACCATCTCCTAATTTAGCTAGCATAATTGCGTAATCGTCATAAGCTTTTTCCTTACCTATCTCATACAAATATGAGGCCACATAAAAACATACAGCCAGTAGATTTTGTATCCCTTTAAAATTTTTTATCTGCATATTTTCCCAGCCTAGTCCTTCCTTGAGAAATTTAAAAACATATTCAATTTTCGCACGAGATAGATAGGCTATGTATACCTCATACGCCTCATCAAAAGTCGTTACTTTTTTATTAGTTAATAGCAGCATGTCATTCTTAAAAATTCTCCTACCATCTCTGCCTGTAATTTGGATTTTAATTGCATTGAAGTTCTCAAACTCTCCAAAATAAATAGTTATTTTTCCGTCTTGTACGCAATTCTTTCCAACTGTTAACTTTTGGAATTGCTTTTCGCCTTGAGCATCAAAATCAGCGTTAATCAGCTTAAGCTTTTTACCATCATCACCTCTACCTTCTATTGTTCTTGTTATTTTTGAGCGAATAATAAAGTCTTGATCTAGGTTTGTATCAATTAGTGAGAGATAGTCATTATCATCAAACTCTCTATCTAGAATATGGGTAATGGTTGCATCTTCATTCTTTGATTTTAGGCAGATTCCTATTTTTTCTATTTCACGAATAGACAGCAGCTTTTTATTAAAGTAATCACCAGATTCATAAAGACTCTTGGCCTCTTTATCTCCCTCAAATGGCTTTCCAGCCTCTATTTTCTTAATATGCTCAGCTTTTAAAAACTTAGGGTCTTTATTGCTGTAGCTTACATGCGATAGTAGATGCACAGCCTTATCACCAGGTACTAATGCAACTGCGTTATGCGTGCTGTAACCATTGATAATATCCCCGTCCAGACGGGTGCTGCCTTTATATAATGTAGAAAATATAGCATAATATACACTTTAACTTGATTACGGATGGTGTTTGGATGTTAGCTAGAATTCTCTCTGATGAAAATAATGAATTAACTATTGAGCTCAAGCTTCCACTAAAAGGATCCATGCTTGAATGTGAGGATGCAATTCTTGACGGCCTTAATGAGGTTGGAACATTAGCCACTGAAAAAGCTTTAAGTAAGTTTGATGCAGATGGCTCTCCTATCCATGTTGGAAAAATAAAGCTAACAGCACGAAGTAGAGATGAAGCAAATTACCAAACGCCTTATGGAGTTGCTCGAGTTAAGCGTTATGTTTATCAAACCTCTAAAGGCGGGAAGATCTTTTGTCCTTTAGAAGATAAGGCTAGAATTATCCAAGGATCAACACCGCGATTTGCAAAAATAATCTCACATAAATACTCAAACTTACCTGCTCCTAGTGTTATTGATGATCTCAAGGTCAATCATAACCGTAAAATCTCACATTCATACTTGCAACGGGCAACTGATTTTGTTGGCGGTATTGCACAAGCCAAAGAGGCTGAGTGGGAATATGAAGAGCCAAAGCTTGATGCAGGCATTGAGATGCTAAGTATTAGCTTAGATGGTGCATATGTTCTCACCGTTGATGATGGTTATAGAGAGAGCATGGTTGGAACTATTTCCATGTATGATAAGCATGGTGCACGCCTGCACACAACCTACGTTGCAGCATCACCAGAATATGGAAAAGATGAATTCTTTAATAGGCTTGAAAAGGAAATAAAGCTGAAAAAGAAATATTACCCTGATGCTAAAACAATTGGCGTTGCTGATGGAGCAAAAAATAATTGGCCATTTCTAAAAAAACATACTGATACGCAAATTTTAGATTTTTGGCATGCAACTGAATATCTCGGTGAAGCATCAAAGGCAATATTTACCAAAAAATCTGAAAGAGATGAGCGTGATGTTTGGCTCGAAGAGAGATGTCATGACTTAAAGCACAAGAAAGGTGCGGCAGGTAGAATACTTGCTGAGCTTAAAGAGCATCTAAATAAAAAACTGAATAAATCGCTTAGAGAAAAGCTAGAAGGAACAATTACGTATTTTGAAAATAATATTAAAGAAAAGCGAATGTCGTATCATAATTTGATTAAGCAGAATGCACCAATTGGCTCTGGCGTCACTGAAGCAGCATGTAAAACAATTGTTAAACAAAGATTAGGCGGATCAGGAATGCGCTGGAAAGACAAGGGAATGAAAATCGTTTTATGCTTGAGAACACTAGTAAAGACTAAAGGCAGATGGGATCAGTTTTGGGAGAAGGTCAATGATTTTGGCGTGCCAGCAGCAATATAGCCTACATTATATAGAGGCAGCACCCGTCCAGACTCCTTACTTTACCTAGATTTTCAGTTTGCTTGCTATGTGGCTTTCTAATATCAGAAGGATCATGAAGAACATCAATTTTACTGGCGTGTGAAAGTTTTTCACAGCTCTGTTCTAGCAATACATCATTTGTTTTTATTGGATCTAAATCGGTGCTTTTATTTTCACCGGTAAGTGTACGAATCATCTTTTTATACTCATTGTTATCTTTTGATGAACTGAACAACTTACAACTACCTTCAGTTAATAGCTTTCCTACAATCGTCGATAGATTTTTTTAAAACAACTTTCCCAGTTAATTTTGAAAAAAGAGGGGCAGCGTAATCGGCGAAGTTTAACATTTATACTCATCTCGTTAGTCTTGTTAAAAAGACAAAGCATAGTCATTTTTACACAATATTTCAGCATTATTTTGCTGATTTAAATTTTGGGTAGTTTTCAGTAGTTTTACTATCGGTCCTTTAGGATAAAGTAACTAGCTGACCTAATGCACACATGCTTGCCGCAAGCTCACCCTTCATCTGAAGCTGGCTCTGGACGTGACTTACAAGAACAACTTGCTGCTAGTAGCAACCCACCTCCAGCAGCTGCTATCACTAGCACACCACAACCTCTACAGTCATCTTCACCCAGAGGAAACGCTACAGCTGCTCCACAAGCTCGGTCTGGCGTGACTGCAACCAGTAACCTTCGGCCTGGCAGTGGTTCAGGCTCTACTAGGGCAAGGGGCACCAGAGACAGAAGGCGAGGAAGAAGTCACAGCCCTTCCACACGAGAAATCGCTCATAGGGATCGCATGCAACGGCTAAGAAACCTCAGCAAAAAAAGAGTAGACTTACACACAACTTCACCTCAACCACGCCCAGCAAGCTCTGAGACTGGAAACTCACTAGCTGCTGCGGCTGCACCACAAGCTCAGCCTTTGGATGCAGCCGCTGTTGAAGCCATTAGTCTCCAAACCGCAGCCGTTAGTAGCTCACCTCTTAGCTCTGAAATGCATGTGGGTGCAGGTACAACTACGGCCACCCCCAGCCCAGCTCCACAAGCAGCGGCAGGAAGCTCTGTAGCTGCCAACCAAGCTGGGCTATTTGCCGAAAGAAGAGCTTCTACAGTCTTTCGCGATGGAACACTCGAAGAACAGAACTCTGCTCTCCGAGAACGGGGCGCGGTTAAAAATAGCCCTTTTAAGAAATAAGAAGTAACTCGCAACTTTTGCAAGGACTCTCCTAGCACGTCCCTTTCGCAAGGACTCTCCTAGTACGTCCCCTCCTTAGAATAAGGAGGGACAGGGTGGATTATAAAAACAAATAACTTCCTTGTATCTTAAATAACTGTAGAGATATGACAATATTGCTACAATCCCAAGGATGCTTGGGTAGGCGGAAGGTGAAGCCGTGTTCGTCCTTAGGATTTAATCCTGTTGAGGAGATTTAGCTCCCTTCCACCCTCATAAGTTCATGAGATCGAACGGTATCTTAGGCCATTGTGAGCCTGTATTTGCAAGGTTGATCCGAACTATGATTTCCCAAGTTTGTTAGTGTAATAAAATTTAAGAGGCTCTAGCAAATGAAAAAAAATTGTGTTGGTATTGATATTGCAAAATCTGATTTTGTTGCTGCTATCACCACTAGCGGAAAAGATCACGTTAAACATTTTAATAATAATCCTGAGGGCTTTTCTGAGTTATTAGAATGGACGCAATCTTTATCTGATCAGTCACTTCATTTTTGCATGGAATCAACAGGTAAATACGGTAATGCATTGGCTCTTTATTTACATAGTGAGAAGTGTGATGTCAGTATAATTAATCCTGCACGAATAAAGTTTTTTATGAAAGGACAGCTAATACGAAACAAGACCGACAAGGCCGATGCGGTCAGTATTAAGGACTATTCAAATCATTTTACTCCAACGTTATGGCAGCCTTTGCCAGCTAATATAGAGGCTCTAAGAGCTTTGATACAGAGATCTGAAGTATTAACCTCCCAAGTCAGCAATGAACAAAACAGGCTGGAGCTAGCGGAAGAAACAATTATTAGCTCTATACAAAATCATATCGATTATATGGAAAAAGAAATTTTACGACTGCAGGAAGAAATTAGTAAGCTGATCGCGAGTGATGATGATCTGAAGAATAACACAGAGCTGCTTAAAAGCATCCCAGGCATTGGTGATAAAACCGCTCAAACACTAACTGCTTTTTTTAATAATATTGAAAGATTTTCTGGCGCAAAACAATTGGCTGCTCATATTGGTTTAAATCCCAGCCAGTCACAATCAGGCACTTCATTGAATTCATCACGGCTCTCAAAGGTTGGTAGTGCTTGGTTGCGAAAGGCGCTTTACATGCCGGCATTAGTGGCTATAAGGCATAATCCTATTTTGAAGAAATTTTATGAAAAGCTGCTCAAAAAAGGCAAGCCAAAGAAGCTAGCCATTTGTGCTGTTATGAGAAAAATGGTGCATATGATTTATGGCATCCTAAAAACACAGCAGCCATTTTCAGCGGATGCCTAGTAAAAATTTTACAATTTATTGTTGACGTTTAAGACGGTATCTCCTTAGAATAAGGAGGGACAGGGTGGATTATAAAAACAAATAACTTCCTTTTAAAACCAATCAGCTTTAAATCCCCCGCTCGCTACGCGAGCTGCCCCCTTTAAAAAAGGGGGCATTGTTTTTACAAAACCCTATAACAAAAATTAAATTTATTTAGCAAACCTTTTTGAAAAATTCTCCTAGCACGCCTCCTTCGAAAAAGCTCTCCTTATACAGCCGGGCACATAGGTAACACTTTCAAAAAGTGATTTGGAGGTATTAGAGATGAGTTGGAAAAAGACAGATAAACAAACAGAAAAGGGCGTTGTTGCATACATAGCAGAACAGGATAGGTAACTCGACTTAAACTGATTTGTGTGTTGCTTTTGCGTAAGTAAAGCGCAGCGTAGCGAGCCATGGAGCAAAAGTAACACACAAATCAGTAAGACAAGGTATGAGAAAGGTTTTATGCAACAATACCTTAGAAAAGGGGGCTATTGTTCTTCAAACTCCTAGCCAAAGGAACTGAGGTGAAGAATTATTAACGATTAAGCAAACTGCTTATTCATAAATCCAACCCCTTACCTATACAACAATCAAAAAGTAAAAAATACCCAGCCCCTTAAGCGCTAGTGCGCCATCCTTTCTGTAAATTCCATTGACTTGCTGAAAATAAGCAGGCGACTCAGTCAGATTAGAAATTCCTTTTAAGGTAAACTTAACCAAAAAAGAGGAATGACAATGAGCTGCTATAAAAATGAGAACTTAATCGAAGAAGCCATACATGTTTTAGCGATGGAGGGGTTTGAAGCTTTACCTAAGCTTGTCTCCAGGTTGATGAATGAGGCTATGTTAATAGAAAGGGAGCGCCATTTAAATGCCAGTCCTTATGAGCGAACTGGCGATAGAAACGGATATGCGAACGGCTTTAAACCAAGGTTAATTAACACAGGTCAAGGTCAGCTTGAGCTACAGATACCGCAGGTTAGAGACTCCAATGAAGCCTTCTATCCATCAGTCTTAGAGCGAGGTGTACGCTCTGATAGAGCACTTAAGCTGGCTGTCGCTGAAATGTATGTGCATGGGGTTTCCACGCGCAAAGTTGAAAAGGTGCTAAAGCAACTCTGTGGAACAGATATTTCAAGCACAGAGGTAAGCCGTTGCGCTAAATTGTTGGATGAAGATTTAAAGAAATGGCGAAATAAGCCGTTAGGAAAGATAAAATATCTTTGGCTATATGCACGTTATGAGAAGGTGCGCACTAGCGGCACAGTACAAGACTGTGCGGTATTGATAGCCTATGGCTTTGATGAATCAACCGGCAAGAGAACAGTGCTAGGTGTTTCTGTTGCGTTATCAGAGGCTGAGGTACATTGGCGTGATTTTCTTCAGCAGTTGGTTGAGCGAGGTATACATGGTATTGAGTTGATTACTAGCGACGCTCATACTGGCCTAAAAGCCGCTAGAAGAGCTGTGTTCCCCAGTGTTCCTTGGCAACGCTGCCAATTTCATTTGCAGCAAAATGCTCAGGCTCACATACCAAAGCGCTCAATGAAGGAACCAGTAGCTGAGGAGATTACAGCTATATTTAATGCCTCAAACATTCATGAGTCGGAAAGACTATTGGCTATGGCGGTAAATAAATATCAGCAAACAGCACCAGAGCTTTCTTCTTGGTTGGAAGTGAATATACCGGAGGGCTTAGTAGTGATGAACTTTGACAGGCCGCATCAAAAAAGATTAAGAACCAGTAACATAGCTGAGCGCGTAAACAGAGAGGTAAAAAGAAGGACGCATACAGTTGGAATTTTCCCTAATACTGAATCGTGCCTAAGGCTCGTATCAGCTGTTTTAGTGGAAATTGATGACCAGTGGAGCGGATCACCTAGATACTTAAGTTGAAGTGAATAATAAGGCTTCATAGGGTTTTAGGATAGATCATTCTTGTTCTTATTAACGAGATATAATTGCTATTACCTAAAAGTTAATAATTTATTTTGAGAGGAGAAAAATTTGAGGTATAAATAATTTTTTAGATTGATTAGCATAATTAATTTAAGATATTATGCGATGAAACAGGTACAATAGAGTGCCATTTAGAATTTTAAAGGTTTTTCTAAGTACTGAAGTTGGTTTTTACAGACAAAATAACGCTCTATCCCTTAAGCATTCCTTAAGCCTAGCTTGTTATATTGTGCGCAATTCAATAATAACTTTGGGAGAATGAGTTATGCCCAGAACCAGTCGTGGAGAAGTACCAACAACAAGCCCCTTAAGACCTAGAGCATCAGCAGCTACTGGTGCTCCTTCCCTTGCAAGCGCAATCACAGCAACAGCAGAAGGAGGAGCTGGTTCTGTGATTGCTAGTCAAATGGCAGGAGCCCCTCGCAGTGCACCACCTGCACCGCCTACCACCCCTCCTCATTCTCGCAGGGCAGCACCTTCTGCCCCCCTCCCAACACCTCCTGCTGAGCCCCCGCCTGTCCGCGAAAGAGCAGGCACCGACCAAACACGTTTACCCAGCGTTACGACACCAAGACCTGGATCAACTGGAGCACCAAGAGGAGCTAGACCACCTGCCGCACCACCAAGACCTAGACCAGCTGGAGCACCAAGAGGAGGAGTACCTCCTAGACCAACTGGAGCACCACCAAGACCTGGATCAACTGGAGCACCAAGAAGAGGAGCACCTAGACCAGCTGCGGCACCAACTGAACCGAGAACGTCAGGTAGACCAAGAAGAGATTTTACACAGGGTGCAACAGGCCCAGCAAGAAGAGGCAGTCAACCACCAAGCTACGGTACTGCCGGCCAACCACCAGCTGCTATAACACTTCTGCCTAAACGTCACTCTCGTTGTAACGAACTCTTAACTAAACTCGAGAAACTTGGTCTAATTAAAAAAGAATTCTATCTATACAAAGATAGAGCAGGCAAAACATACGCTATTGAAAAATACAACCTAAACGAAAAGTTTATCCAAAAAGGGGCATTGCTCGCTGCTGCTATCGCTTTAATGCCATGGTTGGCAGAGCTAAAAGAACTCGCAGAAACTAATAGAAACGCACTAATAGATAATACCGACTATACCGCTAGTGATCCTTGGCTAAATGCGATTAGCCCTTCTTACGGTTATTTATTAGCAAAACTAGCACAAGCACTAGTCACCCTTCAAGGGGCACTCAATAGCTCAGCAGGTTCTGCTCTTTTTCAAACTCCATTTATTTCGCTTACTTTGCTAGCGGGGGCTCAGCTCGCCACTCGCGCAGTTAAAGACTATCAGATCGCAGAAGTTAGGTATCATTTCCAAAGGCGTTCTTTCTTGCCAATGCTTGCAGGGCAACTCCTTGCAAATCTTGATGGATATTTAAACCCTGCCGCTTTACTTTGCTTTATAGTAGGACTTTATCAGTCAATAGAAACTGCTGCCAATACCCCTTCCGCTGCAAGTCTCTTACAAGAGGCCACTAGTGCTGCAAATCAGACAAGTGGCAACTTCGCTTTAGTTAATGCTACTAACCCCTATGACTGTCAAGTTTCTGGTGAATCACCTCTCAGATCCTATGACCAATGGGTACTTTGTGCGCTAGCTGATGTGGTTTCTGATTTTTTAAGCACCAGCCCTGCAACTGCTTTACTTCTTGCCGGAGCTGGTTTATTTATGGGGGCGCTGCTTTTTTCTATGGGACGTCAACTGGCTAGCGCTTGTGGTTACTACAAACCACATACTCATAGCGCTACGCTCGTAACAACAGACCCCAATACCTTCTTTGCCGAACCCAGCTATAGTTCAGCACATCGTGCTCCTCGTCCAGGACAACAACCACGAAGAGTAGCTTCTACTGGACAACGGTTGGGAGCCCTAGGAACTGCTAATAGTAGATAAATTTAACCCCGGAGAATTGTGATATGCCTAAGGGCAAAGATGATAGGTCATGGCTACGCCGGTCTTCAGACTCTTCTTCAGGTGAAGAGTCCTCGGAACCGGAGGCAGCGCCACGTGCTGGGCAAGGCCAAGGTCGCCCACCACGCGGGGCTGCTTTAACAAGACAACGTAGTGGACGAGGTGCTCCGCGTTTAAACCACCCGCGCCCATCAGGCCGCAGGCCTGCTGGTAAAGGTCCCCCGACCATACCTCCTCCTAGTGGGGCACGCCCCCGACGTGGACTGCCATCTTTTAGACCTCGAGGAGCTAGACCTCCAGTTCCACCAGCAGTAATACACCAGCTCAGAGCTACTCAAGCTGAAATTCAGAGGCTAATGCGAAGTCTTGCTGCTGCCCAAGCTGAAATTCGGGAACTGGAGACGTTGCTCGATAGCAAAGTAGCAGACAGTGTCGGCTTAAAGCGCAAGCTCGCTACTGCTAAAAAAAGCGCTGCTGAACTTCAAACCAAACTAGCAAAACAGACTCGCCTAACTAAACAACAAAAAGCTAAAACTGATAGCCTTAAAACCCGCATTGAAGGTTTACGAAGAGCCTCTCTAAAAGCAGCCAAACCCCCTCGTTGGCAAAAGGCTTACCACAACGTCACCATAGTAACCACAGGTGCTATGTACCTCTTTGCTTTGTTACTGCTCTATAAGCTTTTTGAAGCTTATCGGGAAGCTGACTCAAGCTTTGTTACTGAGGCTTTTCGTACTGAAAGTCGTGAAGCGTGGTTTGAATCATGGGGCGAAGCAATCACTTCGTTGCTCGCAAAAGCCGGACAACTTGGCATTGGCTTTCAGAAATTTGCTGCTGACATTACTACAAAAGTTAGTTTGATCGTACTATTAGCCTGCCTTTATCTGCAAGAAACCAGTGAAATAGCCAAAGCCATCAGCGATAAACCCAGAATACTCAGTGTACATGAAAGAATGCGAAAACGAGCTGCTTGGAAACACACACTTTATCGAATTTTTTATGAAGGCCGAATCTTTAGTCGTGCTGCCAAGCTTATATTCATCACGTGTTTTGTTGAGGCGATGCTTGCTGTTGGCAATGCACCAAACTTTGCTGACTCTCTAGAGCTTGCTGAAACAGATGCGCTAACTTGCCCTGCTTCGCCCTTCTCTCCATTTACCGAACAGGATAGTCAAGCTTTTTGTGCTCTAGAAAGCTTGCTTACCAACCTTATGCAACCTTTTTTAGAGTGCAAAGAAGCAGCGCTTATCTCTGTAGGCTTAGCTGGCATACAAGTAGTTGCCTTACCTCTTTTAGAAAAAATACTTTGTTGCCAGCATAGATTTAGACCTAAAACCCATGGGAAGTCATGGCAGAGGGTGCTGCCTTTATATAATGTAGAAAATATAGCATAATATACACTTTAACTTGATTACGGATGGTGTTTGGATGTTAGCTAGAATTCTCTCTGATGAAAATAATGAATTAACTATTGAGCTCAAGCTTCCACTAAAAGGATCCATGCTTGAATGTGAGGATGCAATTCTTGACGGCCTTAATGAGGTTGGAACATTAGCCACTGAAAAAGCTTTAAGTAAGTTTGATGCAGATGGCTCTCCTATCCATGTTGGAAAAATAAAGCTAACAGCACGAAGTAGAGATGAAGCAAATTACCAAACGCCTTATGGAGTTGCTCGAGTTAAGCGTTATGTTTATCAAACCTCTAAAGGCGGGAAGATCTTTTGTCCTTTAGAAGATAAGGCTAGAATTATCCAAGGATCAACACCGCGATTTGCAAAAATAATCTCACATAAATACTCAAACTTACCTGCTCCTAGTGTTATTGATGATCTCAAGGTCAATCATAACCGTAAAATCTCACATTCATACTTGCAACGGGCAACTGATTTTGTTGGCGGTATTGCACAAGCCAAAGAGGCTGAGTGGGAATATGAAGAGCCAAAGCTTGATGCAGGCATTGAGATGCTAAGTATTAGCTTAGATGGTGCATATGTTCTCACCGTTAATGATGGTTATAGAGAGAGCATGGTTGGAACTATTTCCATGTATGATAAGCATGGTGCACGCCTGCACACAACCTACGTTGCAGCATCACCAGAATATGGAAAAGATGAATTCTTTAATAGGCTTGAAAAGGAAATAAAGCTGAAAAAGAAATATTACCCTGATGCTAAAACAATTGGCGTTGCTGATGGAGCAAAAAATAATTGGCCATTTCTAAAAAAACATACTGATACGCAAATTTTAGATTTTTGGCATGCAACTGAATATCTCGGCGAAGCATCAAAGGCAGTATTTACCAAAAAATCTGAAAGAGATGAGCGTGATGTTTGGCTCCAAGAGCGATGTCATGACTTAAAGCACAAGAAAGGTGCGGCAGGTAGAATACTTGCTGAGCTTAAAGAGCATGTAAATAAAAAACTGAATAAATCGCTTAGAGAAAAGCTAGAAGGAACAATTACGTATTTTGAAAATAATATTAAAGAAAAGCGAATGTCGTATCATAATTTGATTAAGCAGAATGCACCAATTGGCTCTGGCGTCACTGAAGCAGCATGTAAAACAATTGTTAAACAAAGATTAGGCGGATCAGGAATGCGCTGGAAAGACAAGGGAATGAAAATCGTTTTATGCTTGAGAACACTAGTAAAGACTAAAGGCAGATGGGATCAGTTTTGGGAGAAGGTCAATGATTTTGGCGTGCCAGCAGCAATATAGCCTACATTATATAGAGGCAGCACCCATGGCAGAAGCACTCCATGAGCTTTTAATAAAAGGTGGAGTTACTATTGATGTATCACAAAAGAGAAGTAGTGGTCGACAAACTAGCGCTGCTGGCGCATTAGCAAATTTAGGTGAGGCTAGCGGTAATGATTCTGATTCATCAGTACACCGCGCAACGACAGAAAAAGTAAGGCCATCCACCCTTCCTATAGGAATGAATGCTAATGGAAAAGGGCGCGTAGGCTCTGCTGGATTGCGACGCATTAGAAGAGCTAGAGCAGCAGCACCTGCTAGAAGGTTCCAGGACAGAAAAGCTAATGCAGACTCAAGTGACAGCTCGAGTAGTGATAGTAGCCATACAGGTCGTTATACACCATCACCACCCCCCCCCTCGATTTAATGAAACCCTCCCCGCGACGAGCTGGTAGCAAACTACAAACTACTGCAGGGAGAACTGCCGCTGGCTCAGATGCTTTTAGTGCTCGACTCGAATTCTCTTCTAGCAGCTCTGATAGTGATAGCAGCGCAAGAGCTACGGCGGCTAGCAGCGTGGCAGCAAGTAAGGCTGCGGCAGCATTATTTACTGGCTGTACTGCGGCAACTATCTCACCTCCTTCAAGTGATGCTCCTGCTTCACCAACTCCCTCTCCAAGATCAAGAAGCGGAAGTAAATAATCCCCCGCTCGCTGCGCGAGCCGCCCCCTTTAAAAAAGGTGTTGTTGCATAAATCCTTTTTTAGCACGTCATCCTCCGCCCCCCCTGCCTTCGCAGAGGGCAGGCTGCGGCGGAGGATCCAGGGAGAAATGGTATTAATTTCACCATTCTACCATTTGCCATCCATGGCATCGTACTGGACCCAGCTTCCTATTCCCCGCCAACTAACACCTAACCCGTAGCCCGGCTTGAGCGTTAGCGATAAGCCGGGACTGCATATAACTTGTTCCCCCGGATTATCAAATGCTTCGCATTTTCAATCCGGGCTACGCGCTAACAAGCACGTCCCTTCCTCAAAGAGCATGCATCAAACTTCCGTAGTACGCCTCCTCCTCAGAGAGCAAGCATCAATCTCTCCTAGCACGTCCCCTCCTTAGAATAAGGAGGGCCAGGGTGGATTATAAAAACAACCAACTTCCTTTTAAAAGCGATCAAACTCCTTTTTAAACCAAACACCTTTAAATCCCCCGCTCGCTGCGCGAGCCGCCCCCTTTAAAAAAGGGGGGCTTTGTTTTTCAAACCCCACCCTGCTCTCTACCATTTACCATCTACTATCTGCCATCTGCCATCTGCCATCTGCTCTCTACCATCCTCTGCTTATTGACACCTGAGCAAGTACCATTTACTCAAAACAATCCAACTATCCGAATCCTTAAGCTCTTATTAAGCTTGGCCTGCTAGCTTAGGCGCTTGACAAAAAACCATAAGTGAGGACAGCATGCCCACATATTCATCTAAAGATCAAAGAGAATCAAAAGTTAGCGACTTAGAAACAGGCGAACGTAAAAGCAATGGCAACTATGAACCCATCCCTACCGGGCTAGTGCGCCATCCTTTCTGTAAATTCCATTGACTTGCTGAAAATAAGCAGGCGACTCAGTCAGATTAGAAATTCCTTTTAAGGTAAACTTAACCAAAAAAGAGGAATGACAATGAGCTGCTATAAAAATGAGAACTTAATCGAAGAAGCCATACATGTTTTAGCGATGGAGGGGTTTGAAGCTTTACCTAAGCTTGTCTCCAGGTTGATGAATGAGGCTATGTTAATAGAAAGGGAGCGCCATTTAAATGCCAGTCCTTATGAGCGAACTGGCGATAGAAACGGATATGCGAACGGCTTTAAACCAAGGTTAATTAACACAGGTCAAGGTCAGCTTGAGCTACAGATACCGCAGGTTAGAGACTCCAATGAAGCCTTCTATCCATCAGTCTTAGAGCGAGGTGTACGCTCTGATAGAGCACTTAAGCTGGCTGTCGCTGAAATGTATGTGCATGGGGTTTCCACGCGCAAAGTTGAAAAGGTGCTAAAGCAACTCTGTGGAACAGATATTTCAAGCACAGAGGTAAGCCGTTGCGCTAAATTGTTGGATGAAGATTTAAAGAAATGGCGAAATAAGCCGTTAGGAAAGATAAAATATCTTTGGCTAGATGCACGTTATGAGAAGGTGCGCACTAGCGGCACAGTACAAGACTGTGCGGTATTGATAGCCTATGGCTTTGATGAATCAACCGGCAAGAGAACAGTGCTAGGTGTTTCTGTTGCGTTATCAGAGGCTGAGGTACATTGGCGTGATTTTCTTCAGCAGTTGGTTGAGCGAGGTATACATGGTATTGAGTTGATTACTAGCGACGCTCATACTGGCCTAAAAGCCGCTAGAAGAGCTGTGTTCCCCAGTGTTCCTTGGCAACGCTGCCAATTTCATTTGCAGCAAAATGCTCAGGCTCACATACCAAAGCGCTCAATGAAGGAACCAGTAGCTGAGGAGATTACAGCTATATTTAATGCCTCAAACATTCATGAGTCGGAAAGACTATTGGCTATGGCGGTAGATAAATATCAGCAAACAGCACCAGAGCTTTCTTCTTGGTTGGAAGTGAATATACCGGAGGGCTTAGTAGTGATGAACTTTGACAGGCCGCATCAAAAAAGATTAAGAACCAGTAACATAGCTGAGCGCGTAAACAGAGAGGTAAAAAGAAGGACGCATACAGTTGGAATTTTCCCTAATACTGAATCGTGCCTAAGGCTCGTATCAGCTGTTTTAGTGGAAATTGATGACCAGTGGAGCGGATCACCTAGATACTTAAGTTGAAGTGAATAATAAGGCTTCATAGGGTTTTAGGATAGATCATTCTTGTTCTTATTAACGAGATATAATTGCTATTACCTAAAAGTTAATAATTTATTTTGAGAGGAGAAAAATTTGAGGTATAAATAATTTTTTAGATTGATTAGCATAATTAATTTAAGATATTATGCGATGAGACAGGTACAATAGAGTGCCATTTAGAATTTTAAAGGTTTTTCTAAGTACTGAAGTTGGTTTTTACAGACAAAATAACGCTCTATCCCTACCGGACAACCTGTCACTATTAATGATATCAATGAAGAACAACACTACTTGTATAAAACCACTCGCCACCCATTAAAACTCTTTCGTCAGCTGCGACTTATTAACGAAGTATCGGTTAGCATACTCACGCAACAAGGCTTAGTTAAACGTGAAACCCCACAGTTCAACCAGCACTTCGTTACGTTGCTACACCGGGTTAGCAATCTCACTTTATTGTTACTAGCAATGCAGTTTATTAACCGCTCCGAAGCACAAGCCTCTATCGATGCCTTGTTTACAACCATGGGAGCATCTGTAAATGAACAGCAATTCTTACGCAGTTTAACTGATCCTTTTCTACAGTTTTTTGCCGACAGCCTTGCCTCATCAAGCCTAACTTTTCATTCAGTTATCACAAGCACCAGCGGCTATGCACTAATTAGTTCATCATTTATCTTTCGTGCTAGTGCAGCACTGATGAAGAACTTTAATGAAGCAGCTAATGCCTTAGCAAGCCGTGCTGATAATATTGAAACACTTTGTAAATGCCCTTGCGCAAGTACGCCAACAAAAGTCTCTAGACCAGTCGTTAATAGCATCGCCTTTATTTTAACCATCTGGTTAATTAATCAATTCGTTAATGAACCTTCATTACAAGCCAGCATGCAGGCTATTACACCAGGCATTAACTCGACCTGCCAAGCTTCAGGACTCTCACCCTGGACGACAAATAATATGAAACTCTTTTGTGCTGGTTCAGAAAAAATCACTGCAACTACTGGTTTTGTATCAATACTGCTAAAAGGATTTATCGCTTATGTTACTCTACAACTGCTTGATTCTCTGCTAGCCATGGCCACTGAGCGTTATAAGCAGTACCAACACCCACGTAGTCCTATTGAAGAAAGAAGCAGGTCAGAGCGTATGACGATTATTTATGACCCAGAAAAAACCTCAACTGATGCGATCACTACAGCATTACATCAAGTCGTACGGCCGGCACCAACTAGAACATCTCGCCAGTCTCAATCAACACCCTCGCAAAATTCTCCATGTCGCGTATTAAAAAGAACCCCCAAGAAAAAAAATAAAAGACGAAGGAGCTCAAGAGCTACTGAGACTCAAAATTTACAAAGAGACCTATTAAGGCAATTAAGAAAAACTCAAGCGCAAAAACAGACCCCACCTGAAAGTACCGCTCCACAAACACCAGGGGCTCAGATGTAATCACTCTACGCATTGATACCTAACTAGCACGTCCCCTCCTTAGAGAGCATGCATCAAGCTTCCGTAGCACGTCCCCTCCTTAGAATAAGGAGGGTTAGGGTGGATTATAAAAACAAATAACTTCCTTTTAAAAGCAATCAAACTCCTTTTTAAACCAAACACCTTTAAATCCCCCGCTCGCTGCGCGAGCCGCCCCCTTTAAAAAAGGGGGCTATTGTTTTTACAAAACCCCGCTTCCTATTCCCAGCCAACTAACACCTAACCCGTAGCCCGGCTTGAGCGTTAGCGATAAGCCGGGACTGCATATAACTTGTTCCCCCGGATTATCAAATGCTTCGCATTTTCAATCCGGGCTACGCGCTAACAAGTACGTCCCCTCCTTAGAGAGCATGCATCAAGCTTCCGTAGCACGTCCCCTCCTTAGAATAAGGAGGGTTAGGGTGGATTATAAAAACAAATAACTTCCTTTTAAAAGCAATCAAACTCCTTTTAAAAAAAACCTCGCCCTTATCTATCCTCACCCAATAAAACTCGCCACACCTCACAAACCTGTTGACGCAAGCTAAGGAAGGTTCCTTTTGAAACAACTGCTGACTTTCCCTCTAAAGCCAAGTGATGCATCGCTTTACGATAAATTCGATAGGCCTCACACAGCAAATCTGCCGTGCGCCTTGCTAATAACCCAGCACTCTCTGCCGTTTCAAAGATACGAATATTATCAGGAAACATTAACAATAAAGCTTGATGCTGCGACCAAGCCAACACCACAAACTGTGCCATAAACTCAATATCCGTAATACCACCCGGATCATCTTTTAAATGAAAAAGTTGTGGATCAATTATTTTTTCTGCCATCATCCGTTCACGCATCATAACGACGTCTTTGGTTAGCTCGGCAATATTGCGTGGTTTGTTTAAAATCTCATGCCGCAACTGAGAGAAAGAGCCCATTAGTTTCTCATCACCAGCAATGGCACGCGCCCTCACTAAAGCCTGATGCTCCCAAGTCCAGGCATTATCACGTTGATAATTAGCATAACGCGCAAAGGAATTAACCAGCATCCCACCCTTACCCATTGGCTTTAATTGTGTATCAATCTTATAAAGTCGCCCATTAACAGTTTGCATACTAAGCAATTCAACCAAACGCTTACCTAACCGCTGATAAAATTGTCCACCAGTAATTGACTCCTTACCATTAGTTAATTCATCTTCATCAGCACCGTGCAAGAAAACTAAATCCAAATCAGAAGTATAACTAAGCTCAATACCGCCTAGCTTGCCGTAAGCAACAATAATAAAATCAAACTCACAAAGCTTACCATCACTACGTTTTGGCAAGCCATATTCTGCTATAAACTCATCCCACACCCAACGCAATCCTTGCCGCAATAAAGCAATAGCTAAATCAGTTAATAAATCGCTCACTCGCATAACGGACAAATAGCCCAACACATCAGCAACAGCAATACGCATGGTATATTCATACTTAAAAGCATTAAGCAAAGTAACGAAAGTCGCTTGATCTTTTTCGCCTAAGTCATTCAGTAAACGTTTTTGCAATAGCACTTGCATTAAGATTAAGTTTTCAGGCAAACCAAATTTCTCGGCTAATAATAACTCCATAACCAATTCAGGCCGTTGAGTTAGTTCTTCAGCTAACCACTCACTAGCAGAACAGACCTTAACCAGCTTTCCTATTTGTCGCTCTAATACCTCATACTGATCAGCAAACTGTTCCAATAGCACAGACAATAATGCTAAAACACGATCTATAACTTGGTCGGCATGGCTATACTTGAGGACTTCTTTTTCTAAGCTCGTTAAAAATGGTCGCCATTGCTCATAAGCTGCTGGCTTAGCTAAAGTTTGGCTTTGTTCACGCCAAGTCTCTGTGGCTTCTTGTAAAGCCAACTTTTTCTTGTAATGAATGTTTCGAATTGTCTCGGCTTTAGATAGCGAAATCTCTTCTAATGACTGGTTAACTACTTTGGCGAATTGTTTGGAAATAAAACTTCTTGCCTGCTCTAAAGTCATATTTAAATCATCCCAATTTGCATAATGCAATCCATAAGCAAGCCGCTCCCTTAAATCCACCTGTTGTGGCAAACGATGCTCCTGCTGATCATTAACTGCTTGCAAACGATTTTCAACTCGCCTCAATAAGAGATAGGCATCTTGCAACTGTTCAGCAACTAAAGGGGCAATATATTGTTTTAACTGTAAAGCAGATAAGACTTGCAAAAAATTTTGGTGGCGAAGATCAAAATCTTTATCACCATAGATTAATTGAAAAGCCTGTACGATAAACTCAGCCTCACGAATACCACCCTCTCCTAACTTAATATTACGTTCCGACGAATGACGCATAACCTGTTGACAGATTTTAACTTTAATCTCCTTTAGCACTTTTATAATCTGCTCATCGGCTGTTTGCTGATAAGCGAAGGATTGGCATAGTGTTAACAGCGCTTCATTTGCTTGTGGTTCACCACATAAGACTTTAGCCTTTACAAAAGCATAACGCTCCCACTGTCTAGCTGAAGTAGCAAAATAATTACGTAATGCGATATGATTCATTACCAAAGGGCCACTATCCCCAAAAGGCCGCAAGCGCATATCAACACGAAAAACAAACCCATCTTGAGTAACACGATTTAACAGTAAGCTTAATTGCTTAGCTAACTTGACAAAGAACCATTGGTTTTCTATTGAATCATTAGGGTTATTTGTCTGTCCTGATTCCGGATAACACAAGATATAATCAATATCAGAAGAGAGATTAAGCTCTCCTCCACCCAGCTTACCCATCGCAATTACTTGTAATTTTTGTGGTTCACCTTGCAATGAACACGGCTGCCCATAACGTTGCTCAAGCTGTGGCTGAGCCCAACCTACCGCCACACTTAAACAAGTCTCTGCAAGCCAGGCTGTATCACGCATAGTTTCTTCAATATCAGCTAGATCAAGCGCATCTCGCCAAATTAGACGAATCATTTCTCGACGGCGAAAATCTCTTAAGGCTTTCTCCATACTTGCAATTGAATCAACTTTTTCCGTTAAACGCATAAGGCTTGTTGCTAAAACACCAGCTTCATAACCATTGTTCAAGTCTTTTGAATTTAATAAAGAAAGAAATGTTTCAGGATAACGTTGCAATTGATCTAAAACAAAGTCACTACTAATTACAACCCTTAAGAGTTGCTCTATTAGTTCATTATCAGGCGAAGAATTTAGCACTTCACTAAGGAAGTTAGTCACTATTTGACGATAAGAATTGATGGTCTTTCTTTGCATGGAGAGACGATAGCAGACATTATTAGGCAGAACAACTTAATGTTAATCCAATAAATCCTCCGCTCGCTGCGCGAGCTGCCCCTTTTGAAAAAGGGAGATAACTTTCTAATCAGCTTAGTACGGTAGGTGGGTCCCAAGCTTAGCGCGGGCCGACACTGAATCACTTCCACACTTCTATCTTTATAATCATACTGTCTAAATCCCAGCTCCTATCCTCTGGATCCTCCGCCACAGCCTTAGACTTATGCTCCCAAACTCGCTTAATTAAATCTGAGGTTACCCCAACATATAACGTGCCATTACGACCACTCGCTAAAATATAAACGTATGAACAACCTTCCATTGACACAAACTCCAAAACTCAACTACAACTTTTTTCTATCCAATCACCCGCTGCTCAACACTCCAGTCAGCATCGAGAAGCTGATAACTATAAGAACTATAAGATTTAAGCACAGCCAACAATTCAGAGTCGTTAACAAGCTCATGAATAGTCAAACACTCCTGCTGATCTTGACCAGGTAACAACAACACCACACGTAAGCACTGTGTATAAGGACAGATAAATTGACGTTCAATTTGTGCAAAACACTCTAAACTTGGTAACCCCAACAAACCACTACGCCATACCGGTACTTGTTGATCATCTCCATTAAGACGCCGCTCTTCTTCTACTAGCAGCCGTACTAACGTTACCTCCAATGGATGCATATGCATTAAAATATCATTGCGAGCAATAAGTTCTTGCAAAGGCACAGATAAACTAAGTCGTTTACCGCTAATACGTAATATTGCAAAATCCTGACAAAAAACTTTAGAGTGCCCCACACGGGCTAAACCAACAGGCAATTGATCGAAACTCACCAAAAGCTCAGCAAGGTAATTTTTTAAGTTTAATAGGATCTTTTGAATAAGCGTTAGAGGCTTTTTCATAATGACCAGCCTTATTTTTTATAATAATGCCGCACTTGGTTTGTAGGAATTAAAGCTTTTGATGTTAGAACATTTTTTTGTTTATGCAAATTGAGTTTGGGGGAAATTTAAAACCCGCATCCTGTTTCCTACCTACTGACACCTAACTCGTAGCCCGGGTTGAGCGAAAGCGAAAACCCGGGGTTAAGTTTAAGTTACTACCCCGGATTATCACCTCGTTCAATCCGGGCTACACGCCTAATGTTAATCTAATACCCCCCGCTCACTGCACGAGGCAGCCCCCTTTAAAAAAAGGGGGTTATTGTTTTTACAATAGAAGTTATTAAGTCATCTTTTTCAGGTTGAAGTGCAATCAATCCAGGCCAGCTTCGCAACCAAGTAATTTGACGCTTAGCTAGCTGGCGAGTTGCGGCAAGCGCTTTTTCCCTCATAGCTACTTCATCAATCTCATTTGCTAAATATTGCCAAACCTGACGATAACCAACACTACGTAACGCAGGTAAATCAGGTGACAAATCTCCACGCTCATATAACGCTCTCACCTCATCGACAAAACCAGCAGCAAACATTTTTTCTAGCCGTTGCGCAATACGATTATGCAACCAGGCTCTATCTTCAGGCAACAAACCTAAATTAATAAACTGCCAATCGCTCTGAGCTTCACTTTGCTGATTAAAATGCTCTGATAATGGCTTGCCTGTTGTCTCATAAACTTCTAAAGCACGCTGCAAGCGCTGCGGGTCATTAGGATGGATCCGTTGTGCTGACTCAGGATCAATTTGTTGCAGTCGATTATGCAAAGCAGCCCAACCTAACCGCTCTGCTTCATCAAGCAGTTTTTGACGTACAGCTTCATCAGCTGCTGGTAAATCAGCTAACCCCTGCTGCAAAGCTTTAAAATAAAGCATGGTACCACCAACCAATAAAGGCTGCCTGCCTCTTGAAATAATATCCTTAATTAATACCGTCACATCAGTAACAAAATCAGCAGCTGAATAAGGCTCTGAAATAGAGCGAACATCGATTAAATGCGTTGGCGTCTTCGCTAATTCTTCTTCGTTTGGTTTAGCTGCACCAATAGTTAGCTCACGATACACCAAGGCAGAATCAACACTTATTAATTCTAACTGAGGGTAATACTCCAACAATTGGGCAGCTAAGTCTGTCTTGCCAGAAGCAGTCGGGCCCAATAAACAAAATACCTGCGCCATCTAACGACCCCGTAAAAATAGCTTATCGAGCTCTGTCATACTCATTTGAGTCCAAGTTGGCCGGCCATGATTACACTGAGCACTGCGCTCGGTTTGCTCCATATCACGCAAGAGTTGATTCATCTCAGGAATAGTTAGCAAACGATTAGCACGCACCGCACCATGGCAAGCCATTGTCGATAGGATTTCATTAACGTGTTCTTCAACTCTGCTACTGCTACCATACTCAATACAATCAGCTAAAACATCTCTTACTAATTGTTCAACTTGATTATCAGGGATTAAGACTGGCTTCTCACGCACCACTAAACTTTCAGGACCCATACGCTCTAGCGTCATACCAAGTTGTTGGAAAAATGTTTCTAATTCCTCAGCTAACTGTGCTTCTTTTTCGCTAACAGCTAAATTTAGTGGCAACAGTAATGGCTGTGTGGCTAAACCCTGTTCTGCAAAGGCTATTTTCATGCGCTCATAAGTAATACGCTCATGAGCAGCATGCATATCAACGACTACCAATCCTTGTTCATTTTGCGCCAAAATATAAATTCCGTGTAACTGCGCAATGGCAAAACCTAATGGCGGCACTACCTGTTGTGCTGCCTGGCCAGAAGAGGGAGCTTCGGCAACGGCAATTTCGCCTTGCGACTCAGCTTGATAAAGTGTTTGATAAGCTGCTGTTTTTTCTTCAACTCGAAATGGCATTGCATTTTGCTGTGGACGGTAACTTTGCCAAGCTTGCGGACTTACTTCCTTATCAAAGCCTGTTTGTGGCGTCATGGTATTCGCTGGTTGAAAAGCAGGCTCTGCACTTGGTTCAGGCTTGGTTTGTGCAATCGCATCATGCAAGCTTTTAAAAACAAAATCGTAAATTAGGCGCTGCTCTCTAAAGCGCACCTCATGCTTAGTCGGATGCACATTGACGTCAACTGTTTTTGGATCAATGTCTAAATACAATACATAGGCAGGGTAACGACCATTGTATAAAACATCTTGATAGGCACGCCTGATAGCATGATTGATCATCTTATCTTTAATAATACGGCCATTAACATAGAGATATTGCAAGTCTGATTGGCTACGAGAAAAGGTTGGCAATGAAACCCAACCCTGCAACTGCATACCTGCTGCCGATGACTCTAAACGCATAGAGTTCTCTACGAAGTTCTTACCACAGACCTCAGCAATACGTAGCTCTTGATCAAGTTCAGTTAAGGCTGGCTTGAAGTTATAAATTAGTTTTTGGTTATGGCGCAGGCTCATAGCAACATTGAAATGGCTCATGGCAATGCGGCGAAATGCTTCTTCGATATGATTAAATTCGGTGCGCTCTGCTTTGAGGAACTTACGCCGTGCTGGTGTATTAAAGAATAAATCACGAATTTCAACTGTGGTTCCTTCAGGGTGCGGCGTTGGTGCCAATTGAGGTTCAACCTCACCTTCTGCCCTTACCGACCAGCCGGACTGCTGTCCAGTAGTGGCTGAGCTAATTGTAAAGCGTGATACCGAACCAATACTTGCTAAGGCTTCACCACGAAAACCGAGTGTCATAATGCCTTCTAGGTCATCTAGATTGTGAATCTTGCTAGTTGCATGACGGCTAAGCGCTAATGGCAAATCCTCTTTACTAATACCACCACCGTTATCACTTACCCGAATCAGGCGAACGCCTCCATTTTCCACTTCAATTTCTATGGAGGTCGCACCAGCATCGATACTATTTTCAATAAGCTCTTTTATAACTGATGCTGGTCGCTCAACAACTTCACCCGCAGCAATTTGGTTGGCAAGCTGGAGGGAAAGTAAGTGAATTCGTTGTGCTGACATCGTGGGATCCTCGTCTTTGTAAGTGTTGGTTTATAGTTTGTAGCGCGGCTTGACCTGTTTCCCCGGATTTTCAATCCGGGCTACGCACTAATAGCTTAGTACGGTAGGTCGGTCCCAAGCGTAGCGCGGGCCGACACTGAGCTCTATTCGCACCCCGTGTCGGCCTTCGGTGGCGTAGTACTCAGTAAATTATCAAGCCCTTAACTATGCCACCTCAGGTCCGACCTACATTTTTAAACCTGCATCCTGTTCCTTAGCAACTGATATCTGACCAGCACGTCCCCTCCTTAGAATAAGGAGGGTCAGGGTGGATTATAAAAACAATCAAATTCCTTTAGCTTTTAGGGCACACCATCGCCAAAAAGCAATATTGTACCCAACTTCTTAACGAGTTAAAAATTTATAGGCGTAGAAGAATAGTGCTGGAGCACACATAAGCACCATACCAGTGACAAAGACACGCTCATAATGAGCAAAACCACCGACATTAATACCTGCTGGTGAAAAAAAACCCACCACAATGGTAATACCGCAACCAATCACACCCAGCAGACAAACTAGCGTCATACCCACTCGACCACCAGGAATCAAAAAACCAGCTTTAGCAAATGGGTTTTTAAACTTTAATCCAATCGCCGCCACAAACATCAACACGTACATCACGAGGTAAAGCTGGGTACTTAAATCAGTTAATAACCAGTAAGAGCCATTCACACTAGGCATCAATAAAAAGGCTAAGCAAACGAAGCTAACCAACACGGCCTGAGTAATTAATAAGTTACTCGCCACACCATGTTTATTTTCCTTTAAAAAGAAACGTGGTAAGTAACCACTTTGCCCCGCTTGTAATAACCCTTTAGCCGGTGAAATAATCCAGTTCAC
>CBDALO010000183.1:0-61640 GCA_965196985.1 Gammaproteobacteria bacterium
ACTGATGCTGATAATAGTCCTACAACTTTAACAACAAAAGTTTCAACGCAGGGGCATTTTGAGTTTGAAAATGCTGCTGGCGATAATCTTTCAAGTTTAGATCTTAAGCCTGGTGACCAAGGGACAATAACGTTAAAGAATACTGGTGGTAGTGATATTACGGGTTTTTCCTTGTCGTTGGGTGGTTTTGGTGGTTTTGATAGTGGGAGTTGTTTAACTGCAACAAGCATTGTGAAAAATGGAAGTTGTGATTTGCACTATGCCATATCAAGCAACCCAACATTGGGCACCTTTAATGTTGAGGCTCAAGGAACTGGCGCTGATAATAGCCCACGTGGACTATCAGTAAGGGTGAGGTATCCACTTGCTTATGTGGTGAGCAATAATAGCAATGTGGAGGCAGTGAAGTATTGCCGTGTAGATCAATCTACTGGTAACTTAACTAATTGCACGAACTCTGGACATAGCTTTGCAATAGGAAGTTATGGTGTTACGTTGAATAGTGCTAATACAAGAGCTTATATTACTAATAGTACAGACAATACCGTTGTCCTGTGTACTATTGACAGTGATGGCGGTTTTAGTGGTTGCGCTTCTACGGGAAGTAATTTTAATAAGCCTAAGAATATTGCCTTGCATACGGTTGGTGCAAATACTTTCGCCTATGTAGCAAACTCAGGTAATGATACAGTTAGTCTATGTGCAGTTGATCCGGCCGATGGTACGCTTAGTGGTTGTGCCTCTACGGGCTCTGGTTTTAGTGTTCCTTACGATGTGACCTTTAGAAAACAGGGCTCTGGTGAACTTGCTTACGTTGGTAACAATGGTTTTTCAAAAGTAACGGTTTGTGAGGTTTATTCAGCAACTGGAGTGTTAGATAGTTGTGTGGCAAGTGGCCCAAGTGCGGTTAGGTATGCAACAGGAGCGACTTTTAACATGGTAGGTGACCTCGTTTATGTTTCTACGCAGTTTGGTAAAGTTAATCGCTGTACCATGCTAAGTGATGGTGGAATTGATCAGTGTATAGAAACGCGAGATAATGGTAATAGGGTAACTTCTGCTGTTAGGCTTAATACACAAGGTAGTCGAGCCTATATGACTTTAAATTATCTTATTGGTCCCAATCCTGAGGAGAAAGTAACCTTGTGTGATGTAAGTGCTACAGGATTCTTCGAGAGCTGTAGGGGTGTTGGTGGCGATTTTTCTTCAACCTCGTTGGATACAGCTAATATGGCCTTGAATAGTTTAGTATAATTTGTCTCTCCCCAGCTTCTCTTAAGAGAAGCTGGGGTTTTTATCTTATAGTAATTAGCTTTTAGATGGGCTGGTAGTTCTTTGCCCCCTTGCTGTCTTTTCCTTAAAGGTTAGCGTTGCTTTCTGTCTAGCTGGTGAGGTGAAAAAACACGACTGACCACCTGTAGGTGCAGAGTGTGAGGTGCAAGTATTTCTATCGTAATCATTTTGTATAGCAGCAAAACTGCCTTTGCTTACCCTTGATAATTTTTTTAGTGATGCATGTTTGGCTTTGGGTAATGGTAAGCTTTGTGTTTTTGTATCCCTTTTAGGAAGTGGTTCTAGGTAAGTGCGTCCGGTGGGCTTGCTGGTTGCTGCTATTTTACTAAAGGCGGAATTGCTATTGCTATAAGCCATAGGGCTTTTTAAATAACGCCTATGCTGATAGCTGGCTGCAAGTTTGGCTGTGCTAAGGGTTGCTAAGCTAGAGTCTTGTTGTGTCCAGGCGGGTTGAATAGTTTGTGTAGGGCTTGTGGTTAGGGTGGTTTTGAATGCCTTGAGTGCAGCAGTAGCTTCTGGGCTAAATGCAAAGGGTAGCTTACGATGCCCCTTTATTCTGTTTGCTGAAGTTGGGCGGCTAATACGCCGTTTATAAAGCGAGGAGCTTTCCATGTCGTTTGGATTTACAGTTGGCTTTTTTAAAAGAGGATTGCTAAATGGCCGGGTTCCCCTGATGGTGGGAGTTCGTTTAGTTTTGCCTACAGTACATGAACTGCGAGGTCTGCGAGTGGGGGTTCTCTGTTTTGAATCCGCTAGTGTGGTAAGTTTGTCGCTAGCTTGTTTTAATAACTTTAAGATAGGATCGTTTTTAGCTTTAACTTTTCTTTCCATAGGTTTTTCCTTTTTATTATTACTTAAATTTTCCATTCCACTGCTGCTGGTCTAGTTTAACGGCTTGGCTATGATAAACTGCATTAGCTTTATTATTTTTTACTGGAAAAGTAATGTTAAGAAAATCCATTGTCTCTAAACAAGAGATAAAATTACTTGGTCTGTCAATCTTGTTGGCAATTTGTGGTTCATTGGGTATCGATATTCATTTAGCCTCTTTGCCACACATTATGGCTTATATGCATACGACAAAGCAGGCTATGCAACAATCAGTGACACTTTTTATTCTAGGTGTAGCCTTGAGTATCTTAGCCTATGGTCCTTTGTCTGACTGTTACGTCTATCTTTATTTAGGGGAATTGAGCTAGTTTTATCTCATAATAAACAAGGTTTTTAGTAACCTATCAAGGTAAAATAACTTGATATAAAAACTATAGTGAAATTAGTCATGCGCAGAATCATAAAAGCGATTAAAAGCCTGAGTGATTACCTGATCCTGCTGAAAAAAAATCCAGAGCTACTAAGGCCAGAGCAGTGCAGCCATTGCGGTGCAGGTGGACTATGGTCACATGGATCATATGATCGAAAACCAGATAGGAACCCAGGTAAAGGACGCTCTTTAAATCCCACCCCTGTTTTGAGATTTTATTGTCATCAATGTAAACGTACTTGTTCAACCCTACCTGAGATACTTTCTCCAAAGCGTTGGTATTGCTGGTCAGTTCAGCAGGCAGTGTTAATGAGCGTGCTCCTGGGAAAAGTATTAGCTCATCAGGTCAGGAGCAAGGTGTTAGTCGACACACCGTTGCTAGGTGGTTTCACTGGTTGGTTGACCACTTCGTTGATTACTCCTTCCATATCAAGCACATCCGTTGTGGTTACAGCTTGGGCGACATAGTGATCCACAAGCGTTTTGGTTGGCCTGCCTTGGTGAGCATGATTTATCGAGCATCATGCTTTTTCTTAACAACACAGGAGTGAGCATCCCATAATTAATTAACGTGAAAAAAAGTTGAGATGGATATTTTCTGTAAACCTCACGACCCCACACAGTTTGAGCGTAGCATTCTCAACTCAAGTTGTGATTAACTCATTGCAAGTAGTTAAATCACACAGGAATTGCAAAATGACCAAGCCCATTCACCCAACAGCACTGTTTCGCCTAAGTGTTTTAGGTGAGCTATGTAGCCGAAATAGTTTTGAGCATGGTGAGCTCAAGAGCATTATTAAAAGGTTGTCCCAGCAAACCTACAACATTCCAGGTAGTAAGCGTGTTCACCTCAGTGCTAAAACAATTGAGAATTGGTATTACGCCTGGTTAAAGCAGGGTATTGATGGATTAGTTCCTAAAACTCGACGAGACAAAGGCCAGTGTCACATCAATCCAGAGCTACAAGAGTTAATTATTTCCACTAAACAGGAAAGCCCTTCAAGATCAATTCCGACCGTGATTAAACTCTTAGAAACTCAAGGGAAGGTAGCACGAGGTGAATTATCTCACGCAACAGTTCACCGCTTATTAGTAAAACACGGCCTGTCTAAAAGAACAGTCACACCTTCTAACCAAATTGAGCGCCGCTCATTTGAGGCGCTCACAGCTTGTGATATTTGGTATGGCGATGTCATGCATGGTCCAACGATTTACGATGGCCAAAGAAGAGTTAAAAGCTATTTGGTGAGTATTTTTGATGATGCCTCAAGGTTGGTCTGTCACAGTAAATTTTGTACTGATGAGAGTGCCATTACTATTGAGCATGTGTTGAAAGAGGCATTACTCAAACGTGGGCTTCCTGTTAAGCTCATCATTGACAACGGCCCTGCCTACCGTGCTAAAACGTTGCAAACCATTTGTGCTCGTTTGAAAATTCAATTGATTTACGGCAGGCCCTATGAACCGCAAAGCAAAGGCAAACTAGAGCGTTGGCATAGAACAGTACGCGAGCAATTCCTAGCTGAATGCAACCTGGATTCCATTCATAGTTTCAATGCGCTGAATGATCGATTTTGGGCTTGGGTTGAGCGTGTTTATCATCAAGCCTCGCAAAGCGCCCTGCCTGACAAGATGACCCCGTTACAACGCTATCAGCAAGACCTCACTAAAATTCAGCCGTTAGGTTGTTTGGCCGATAAGCTAGATGATTACTTCCTGCATCGCATTAAGCGCCGAGTCAGGAAGGATGGCACGGTAAGCTGGAATAATCGACTCTTTGAAGTTCCATTTGAACTGGCTCAACAAGAGGTTTATTTAGTGGTTGATCCGCATAGTGACTCCGCCCGTCACGTCGAATCATTGGAATATCAATACCTTGGTGCAGTGGGAGAGCTGGACAAACATAACAACCTTTCTAGAACCCGAGCTAGACCTCAGATGCCGGAACAACCAGCAAGAAAAACCTCGCTAGTTGAGATTGTTTATAACCAAGTTAAAGAGGATTTGGATATCACTGAGGAGATACCGTCTTAAACGTCAACAATAAATTGTAAAATTTTTACTAGGCATCCGCTGAAAATGGCTGCTGTGTTTTTAGGATGCCATAAATCATATGCACCATTTTTCTCATAACAGCACAAATGGCTAGCTTCTTTGGCTTGCCTTTTTTGAGCAGCTTTTCATAAAATTTCTTCAAAATAGGATTATGCCTTATAGCCACTAATGCCGGCATGTAAAGCGCCTTTCGCAACCAAGCACTACCAACCTTTGAGAGCCGTGATGAATTCAATGAAGTGCCTGATTGTGACTGGCTGGGATTTAAACCAATATGAGCAGCCAATTGTTTTGCGCCAGAAAATCTTTCAATATTATTAAAAAAAGCAGTTAGTGTTTGAGCGGTTTTATCACCAATGCCTGGGATGCTTTTAAGCAGCTCTGTGTTATTCTTCAGATCATCATCACTCGCGATCAGCTTACTAATTTCTTCCTGCAGTCGTAAAATTTCTTTTTCCATATAATCGATATGATTTTGTATAGAGCTAATAATTGTTTCTTCCGCTAGCTCCAGCCTGTTTTGTTCATTGCTGACTTGGGAGGTTAATACTTCAGATCTCTGTATCAAAGCTCTTAGAGCCTCTATATTAGCTGGCAAAGGCTGCCATAGCGTTGGAGTAAAATGATTTGAATAGTCCTTAATACTGACCGCATCGGCCTTGTCGGTCTTGTTTCGTATTAGCTGTCCTTTCATAAAAAACTTTATTCGTGCAGGATTAATTATACTGACATCACACTTCTCACTATGTAAATAAAGAGCCAATGCATTACCGTATTTACCTGTTGATTCCATGCAAAAATGAAGTGACTGATCAGATAAAGATTGCGTCCATTCTAATAACTCAGAAAAGCCCTCAGGATTATTATTAAAATGTTTAACGTGATCTTTTCCGCTAGTGGTGATAGCAGCAACAAAATCAGATTTTGCAATATCAATACCAACACAATTTTTTTTCATTTGCTAGAGCCTCTTAAATTTTATTACACTAACAAACTTGGGAAATCATAGTTCGGATCAACCTTGCAAATACAGGCTCACAATGGCCTAAGATACCGTTCGATCTCATGAACTTATGAGGGTGGAAGGGAGCTAAATCTCCTCAACAGGATTAAATCCTAAGGACGAACACGGCTTCACCTTCCGCCTACCCAAGCATCCTTGGGATTGTAGCAATATTGTCATATCTCTACAGTTATTTAAGATACAAGGATGAGTAAGATGTATCTTCAACATTTTGGCTTGAAATTTGATCCATTGGGTAAATCAAACATTATTGAATTGGCGCAGTCAAAGCGACTAGAACAGCAACTTAATGGTTTGCTAGAAACACGCGGCTTAGCAGTGATTACTGGCGACTCAGGGACAGGAAAGACCACGGCGCTAAGATACTGGAGCAATAAACTCAACCCGCTGACCCATCAAGTCATTTATCAATCAGACACTCACTTTCGGTCATTTGATGTGTACTCTCAGCTTGCCGAAAATCTAGGTTTAGAAAACTATTACCGATTCTCTAAACTTTGGAGAGACTTGAAGCAGAGCTTGATCGCGCTCTACCATGATAAAAACGTTCAGCCTATTTGGATCCTAGACGAGGCGCATCAGCTTAGTAATGATTTCATTCTACGATTACCTGACTTCCTTAATTTCAGTTTTGACAGCAAAGACGTCATGACGATTATCTTATGTGGACTCCCATCACTTCTAGCAACATTGCAGAGACCAGCCTATGAACCTATCAACTCTAGAATTCAGTGCTTTATTAGGTGGCATGCAATTGAAGATAGCAGGGATTTTGAGAGCATTATTCACGCTGCTTTTGAGAAGGCAGAAATGAGCAGCAGCTTATTCACTGAAACGGGTGCTGCCTTTATATAATGTAGAAAATATAGCATAATATACACTTTAACTTGGTTACGGATGGTGTTTGGATGTTAGCTAGAATTCTCTCTGATGAAAATAATGAATTAACTATTGAGCTCAAGCTTCCACTAAAAGGATCCATGCTTGAATGTGAGGATGCAATTCTTGACGGCCTTAATGAGGTTGGAACATTAGCCACTGAAAAAGCTTTAAGTAAGTTTGATGCAGATGGCTCTCCTATCCATGTTGGAAAAATAAAGCTAACAGCACGAAGTAGAGATGAAGCAAATTACCAAACGCCTTATGGAGTTGCTCGAGTTAAGCGTTATGTTTATCAAACCTCTAAAGGCGGGAAGATCTTTTGTCCTTTAGAAGATAAGGCTAGAATTATCCAAGGATCAACACCGCGATTTGCAAAAATAATCTCACATAAATACTCAAACTTACCTGCTCCTAGTGTTATTGATGATCTCAAGGTCAATCATAACCGTAAAATCTCACATTCATACTTGCAACGGGCAACTGATTTTGTTGGCGGTATTGCACAAGCCAAAGAGGCTGAGTGGGAATATGAAGAGCCAAAGCTTGATGCAGGCATTGAGATGCTAAGTATTAGCTTAGATGGTGCATATGTTCTCACCGTTGATGATGGTTATAGAGAGAGCATGGTTGGAACTATTTCCATGTATGATAAGCATGGTGCACGCCTGCACACAACCTACGTTGCAGCATCACCAGAATATGGAAAAGATGAATTCTTTAATAGGCTTGAAAAGGAAATAAAGCTGAAAAAGAAATATTACCCTGATGCTAAAACAATTGGCGTTGCTGATGGAGCAAAAAATAATTGGCCATTTCTAAAAAAACATACTGATACGCAAATTTTAGATTTTTGGCATGCAACTGAATATCTCGGTGAAGCATCAAAGGCAATATTTACCAAAAAATCTGAAAGAGATGAGCGTGATGTTTGGCTCGAAGAGAGATGTCATGACTTAAAGCACAAGAAAGGTGCGGCAGGTAGAATACTTGCTGAGCTTAAAGAGCATCTAAATAAAAAACTGAATAAATCGCTTAGAGAAAAGCTAGAAGGAACAATTACGTATTTTGAAAATAATATTAAAGAAAAGCGAATGTCGTATCATAATTTGATTAAGCAGAATGCACCAATTGGCTCTGGCGTCACTGAAGCAGCATGTAAAACAATTGTTAAACAAAGATTAGGCGGATCAGGAATGCGCTGGAAAGACAAGGGAATGAAAATCGTTTTATGCTTGAGAACACTAGTAAAGACTAAAGGCAGATGGGATCAGTTTTGGGAGAAGGTCAATGATTTTGGCGTGCCAGCAGCAATATAGCCTACATTATATAGAGGCAGCACCCACTGAAACAGGTATTCGTGCAGTACACATGGCCACAAAAGGTAGGCTTCGTTATGTTGATAGGCTCATGCGACATGCGTTGCTAATCGCCGCTAATATGAATTTAAACCATATACCGGATGATGTCATTAATCAGGCAATTCATGAGCTAAAAGGTTAACTATTTGACACCATCTCACGCAAAATAGGTTGAGATGGTTTCTCTAAATTATTGTGGGACGTTACAGTCTGACAGGGTGGGGCGTAAACCTGTTGTGTTATTTGGTTTGAGTTTGGCTTGTTTGGCGAGTTTTGCTGCATCTTCTGCTCAAGCTATCGTTCCCTTTTTAGTGCTGAGGTTTCTACAAGGAGTTGGTAGTGGAGTTTGTTGGGGGATAGGGAGAATTATTGCTGCTGATGTGATGCAGGATGAGCGCTTAGCCGCTATTGGTTCTTACTTTACGCTGTTCCTTAGTTTGTCACCACTATTAGCACCAGCGTTAGGCGGCTATATCCAACATTGGTTTGGTTGGCAAGTAAACTTTATTGTACTTGGAGGAATTGTTTTCTTAGTTTTGCTGTTATTTATTTTCTATTTTGATGAAACTAACTTAAATAAACGAGAAAATGCTTTTGTTTTGAAAAATTTAATTAGCACCTATGGTTCTTTTTTTCGTCATCGATTATTTATGGGGAGTACGTTGCTGACTGGTGTTGTTATGTCCGCAAATATTATTTACATGACAATAAGCTCATTTATTTTTCAACAACAATTTCATACCTCACCAATTATTTTTGGTTGGTTAACAGCTGTTGTTGGTCTGGCAAGTGTCGTTGGTAAGCTGGTTTCCCCTTTTGTTATCATACGATTGCGAAATCAAAAAACCACGTTAGTTGGTGCTGTATTATTATTAATTAGAGGGGTCTTTCTTACTTTCTTTGGCGTAATTAAGTTTATGAGTATTCCAGTTGTTTTGTTTGGAGTAGCTATCGCATTTTTTTCTTTTGCCATGGTTAGTAGTACAACTATGGCAATGGCGCTTAGTCCTTTCCATGATAAGCGTGGTAGTGCTGGGGGCTTTACTTGGTTCTTTTCAGTTGCTAATTTCTTTTGTTTTTAGTGCGGTTGTGGCTAGCTTTCCTCACTTAGGTACCGCCTCTTTAGCTGTATCCTATGTTGTTTTAGGCTTGTTAGCTGTGACTTGCTACTTTACTTTAATTAAAAATTAGTTTTAAAGTTAATTGCTATTTCATTAAGTCTGCAAGCTGCTGTCTAAACTGAGGGCCGTAATAAACGGCACCAACAGGAACTTTGTTTTCTAGTTTCTTGGCAATCTTGTGTGCCCACTCAGGGCCAAATCCGCCACATAGCTCAACCATCTGGTAGCCGTCATCAGCTAAATTTTCGGCAACCTCTAGAGCTTTTTCTTTGTATGTCATATCTATTCCTACTGCTTTAAAGCGATAGCCATTTTTTTCAGTGGTAACAGAGTTTTCTTCAGGTGAAAATCCTGGAGAAAGGAAAATGAAAGCGAAAGAATTAAATTTCATACGATTAGTCCTTGTAATTTATCTTAGAACGATTTTCAATTCGTCTTGTTAGTGTTTGAAACTCTATTTCAACTGTTCTAATAGATTCAAACTGAAGCTTGGTTTTTTTGCAAAGCTCAGTAGGGATTTTTATTGTGGGGCTATTAGTAGATAGAATTTTAATCTGAGTTTCACAGGTTTTTTCTAAGTAGTAAAGTAGGTAGAGGGCCTCTTCTATGGAGCTGCCTGTGGTTAGTAGGCCATGATTGCGCAGGATCATCACTTTTTTGTTATTCATGGATTCCACGATACGTTTACCTTCATCCTCTAAGGCTAAACCAGCAAAGTCACAGTAAGCCACGTCTTCATAAAACCGAAGCGAGCGTTGATTAAGAAATAGCAGTCCTTCTTGAAGTGAAGCTACCGCAACACCATAAATACTATGCGTATGCATAGCGCTCATTATTTTGGGGCTTGCTTTATACAGTTCGCCATGAATATTTTTTGCTTGTGGCATAAGGGCTTGCTTATTGTTAGTAACAATATTGCCATCAAAGTCACACTTAATAAGTTTTGAAGCTGAAACTTCCTCAAAGGGAATATTCATTGGCGTAATGAGTAAGTGATCAGTGCCTGGGATGCGAGCACTTAAATGTGTTGCCAATAAGTCATCCCAGCCGCAATAGTGAATAATATGATGTGAAGCTGCTAGTTTTATGCGTAGCTCTCTTTCTTCAGGTGTAATTTTCTGCGCGTTCATGTTAGAAGCCCTTTTGCTCATAAAGTTATAGTTTCAGGTTTACTAGGTTGCACTGATTTTGTACCTGAGCTTGTTACAATAAAGTGTGGTGACTTAAAGATTACTTTGTCATTTAACTCAATGCCTAAACCGGGCTGATCAGGAGCAGTAAAGTAGCCGTTATTAGGTTGGAGATCTGGTAGGCATAGTTCCCTATTAAATGATTTAATAGCGTAAGTATGGTGTTCGTGAATAATGAAGTTGGGTATGGCTGTCTCTAAATGTAGGGCAGCGGCAGTCGCTACTGGTCCACCACAAACGTGGGCTTGTATTTGGATGTCATACATATCAGCATAATCGCAGATTTTTTTTGCTTCTGTTAGCCCACCGCATAGGCCAATATCAGGTTGTAATATATCGATAGTTTGTTCTTCTAGGTAAGGCCTAATTCCATGACGCAGATAAAGCCGTTCTCCTGCAGCAATGGGGATATTAAATTTTTCTTTTAAAGGACGGTGGAGTTTTGAGTTGAGGTAGTTAACCGGTTCTTCAATTGCCATGCAGTTAAATTCCTCAGCAACTTCAGCCAGTTGCATGGCGGCCATAAGTCCTGGTAAGCTATGGCACTCTAAGATAATATCGCCATCTTCACCTAAGGTTGATCTGACCGCTGCCATTCGTGCTTTGATTAATCGCAAGTAGCTTTTGTTGAATGGTTTGGTGCAGTCATAGAGCGTATTGCCTTGTTGGTCAAACATCATAGGGTCGAGTTTGACACTATCGTAACCTTCTTTCACTGCTTTTTCTGTGGCCTTAGCATAATCTTCTGGAGTTGTTAATTTTTCTCTAGTCGTTGTATCCCAATCAAATTGTAATTGACTAGCATAAGTTCTGAGCTTTTCATTAACTTTGCCACCGAGCAGTTGGTAAACTGGTACGCCTAGTACCTTACCTTTTATATCCCATAAAGCAGTGTCAATTGCACTCATTGCTGCGTAAACAACTGGTCCACCTCCTAGGGCCCAAAAGCTTTCACGAAACATACGAGACCAGAGCCTTTCGTTGTCCATAGGATTCTCACCTAGAATAATTTCTTCAGCAAATTCTTTAATCATTGCTGTTGCTGCGCTATGGCCTAAATCATAGGCCAAGCCAGCTTCACCAACTCCGCTAATTCCTGTATCAGTAAAAATGCGAACAAAAACAGGGTTCCAGGCTGGACGTTCTGGGCAAAAGCTATCAAAAATTTCTATGCGATCTATTTTCATGGGTGGTCCTTGCTAGGCGTGCTTTTCTCTGATGAGAGGATTATAACGAAAATGTTCTCTAAAAACACTGTCTTGTAATTGGATGTAGGCTTGTAACTTGTACTGATTTTGTTTAAGTTTGCCTCTACTTTTAAATATAGAGGTGAAGTGATGAAGTTAGGCATTATGGGTGCTGTGCCCGAAGAAATTGATTTGATTCGTGAGCTAATGACAGATATCCAGGTAGCTGAATTAGGTGGTAGAAATTATTATCAAGGAAAGATTCATGGTGTTGAAGTTGTGCTTGTTTTTTCTCGTTGGGGAAAAGTGGCAGCAGCTACTACGGCATCAATGCTTATTGCCCACTTTAATATAGATAAATTAGTTTTTACAGGTGTTGCGGGTGCAACGTCGCTCGGACTGAATATTGGTGATATAGTTATTTCAAGCGAGCTTTATCAGCATGATTTAGATGACCGACCTTTTTTTGCTAAACATGAGGTGCCACTAACAGGCGTGACACTTTTTTCTGCAGATAAAAGCTTGGTTAAAAAGGCTGAAGTATCGGCACAAAAATTGCTGGAAAACATTGATAGCTACTTATCTAGTTCTGTGCTTGCAGAGTTTGCTATAACAAATCCAAAGTGCTTGTTGGGTACTATTGCCAGTGGAGACCTTTTTGTTTCAAGTGATGAGCAGACTGCAACAATTCTTTCTGAGCGGCCTGATACATTAGCCGTTGAAATGGAAGGGGCTGCAGTAGCGCAAGTATGCTATGACTATGCTATTCCCTATGTGGTAGTTAGAACGATTTCTGATCGAGCTGACCATGCAGCACCGATTAATTTTCCTAAATTCACTGCTGAAGTGGCTCGATTTTATTCTAAACAAATCATTGATCATTTGCTTTTGCAACTGGTCTAAAGTGCCTATTAGTTAAGTAAAATCAGCTTGCTTAAAGGGGTAAATAGTTATATTGTGAGCATTCACCGCCCGGCCTTTGGCTGGTTATTTAGTTTATTTCGATGTGAAGACCTTTTTATGCTATTACGATTACTTTCTATTTTATTTATTTCATTGCTTGCATTATCACTCTCAGCTTGTAGTGATCAGTCTGATTACATGAGCTTATTAAAAAATCAGCAGCGTTTGCAGGCTAAGTTGCAAGCATGCGGAAGTTCAACTCAGAGCATTAGTTGTCAGCGTGCTCAAGCTGTTGCTAAAGCGCTAAGCTTATTTTCAGAAGTACAGCAAATTCAAGCGCAGCGTTTTCCTAATGCAGCTCAAGCAATGCAACACTATCAAATGCTAGTAGCACAGGCTGGGCAAAGTAAGCAACTGCGAGATCAAATTCAAAGTGAATTAGCTGGGGTCGATCGTTATTACTTGTCAGTAGCTGAAAATTATGCAAAGCAAGTGATGAGCCAAGAGATTCATTTGAGTAAGCTGAAACAGCGTTATGCAAGTTTGGATAAAGGATCAACTACTTATGTAGAAGATAAAAGACAATTAGCAAAACAAATACAGCAATCTCACTTTTTAGTTCAAGCTATGCTGGCATTGGTTAACCTTAATTCGGGTGGGCAGTAAGATTATAGCTGACATTGTGGTAGCTCCAAATGATTACTGCTTTGAGCTGGTGATCACTTGTGATTTTATGAGGTAATGTGATGAACGCTGAGTTGGGTTTTAGTGAGGTGCTAGAGTTTTGGTTTGCTGAGGGTATGGAGGTTAAGTGGTTCGCTGGTGGCGAATCGTTTGATCAAGATTTGCGTGAGAGATTCTTGACGCTACATACTAAAGTGGCAAATGGTGAGCTTAATGAGTGGTTAACGACACGTGATGGTAGGTTAGCTTTAGTTATTATTATGGATCAGTTTTCACGTAATCTTTACCGAGGCCAGGCGAAAGCTTTTGAGTTAGATGCTAGGGCGCTAGCCGTAGTAAAACAAACATTACGTTTTGGTGATGATCTCTGGTTTAAGCAAAATAGACCTGCGAGTTGGCGAGCTTTTTTATATATGCCATTTATGCACAGTGAAGACTTTGTTGAGCAGCAACGGTGTTTGGATCTCTTTTTAACTCACGGCCCTGCAAAAAATATTCCATATACAAGAGATCACCTGGATGTAATTTATCGATTTGGGCGTTTTCCGCAAAGAAATATTGCCTTGGGTCGCAAATCAACCGTTGAAGAAGAAGCTTTTTTACAATTAGGTTTTGGCCAGTGGTAATTGACGAAGCTAGTCACCAGTTTTAACTGGCTAGGTTTTTAGCCGCCTAACGTAAGTGTAAGCTTTGTGCTGCTGCTATTTTGTTACTTGAAATACTAGATTTTGTAGTGCTCCAAAAGCAATGCCATTATCAGCTAACACTTGCATGAAGTTAATCAGCTCGATTTTTTTATCAAGCCAATGTGCTTCATACCAAGGCGCTCTGTTTCCTCTACACAGGCTTTAACAAAGCGCCCATCACCTGGTAGCCTGGCAATGTCAAATTCGAAGGAGCTATCACCAAGTAAGTTGGCAAAATAATTTCGATTGTCATCATAATTCTTTTTAAATAAGGCAATTTGCTTTGGTTCTTTTAGGTCACCATAGAGCTCTTGATAGTCTTGTTTGCGGGTTGGAAAGTGTTTAAAACAATGATTTCCTACCCAATGTTCTTCATCTAGGATTCGCCCCCATGATTAGCCTTTGTTGTGCTTCTCCGCCTGCAGCTCCAGCATTAGAGCCAGTGACAAAAAAAGTAGCATGGGCTGAAAATTTTTTTAAAACATCTAGTACCACTTTTGTGCCAAGTGTTGGGCCATCATCAAAAGTTAAATATACAGAGTTAGTAGTCATGATGGTTTTCCTTGTGTATCCATAGCTGATACAACAAGCGTAGCTTAATTTTTTATTTAGCAAAGTACTGTTATATGTGGTTAATGGCGCACGTTGAAATTTTTTTAGGGAGTTTTATTAAATAAAATGCCAGTAATAAGTTCATCGTGGTCACTGGCATTTTAAGGTACGTGAAAAATACTGTTAGTTATTAAAACTTGTCGCAAACTCCAGCAGTCTTTATATCTAGTCCAGGCCCACTTGTTGACTCATTAAACTGGGAACATCCGCAATATTGTGGCCATGATGAAATGGTTTGCCCTAGACTTGTTAGTTTGTACATCCTCATTCCAAATGGGTTTGAATAATAGAAGCCTTGTTCATATAAATTTTTCCCACTAAAGCTATAGGCTATTGTTACTAGCGTAGCACTCTGATTAACTTGGAAATTAATGTTTTGTTGCTGTAGCAATGTCTTGTTAGCCTTTAGTCTATCTAAAAGGCACTGTGCCGGGCTAGCATAAAGCATAGGTAAAAATAGTGATAAAGCAGTGGATAAGATTATTAGATTAAGCTTTTTCATAAGAGCCTCATTTGGCTAGTGCGCCATCCTTTCTGTAAATTCCATTGACTTGCTGAAAATAAGCAGGCGACTCAGTCAGATTAGAAATTCCTTTTAAGGTAAACTTAACCAAAAAAGAGGAATGACAATGAGCTGCTATAAAAATGAGAACTTAATCGAAGAAGCCATACATGTTTTAGCGATGGAGGGGTTTGAAGCTTTACCTAAGCTTGTCTCCAGGTTGATGAATGAGGCTATGTTAATAGAAAGGGAGCGCCATTTAAATGCCAGTCCTTATGAGCGAACTGGCGATAGAAACGGATATGCGAACGGCTTTAAACCAAGGTTAATTAACACAGGTCAAGGTCAGCTTGAGCTACAGATACCGCAGGTTAGAGACTCCAATGAAGCCTTCTATCCATCAGTCTTAGAGCGAGGTGTACGCTCTGATAGAGCACTTAAGCTGGCTGTCGCTGAAATGTATGTGCATGGGGTTTCCACGCGCAAAGTTGAAAAGGTGCTAAAGCAACTCTGTGGAACAGATATTTCAAGCACAGAGGTAAGCCGTTGCGCTAAATTGTTGGATGAAGATTTAAAGAAATGGCGAAATAAGCCGTTAGGAAAGATAAAAGTATCCGTTCAATATCAGCATGATTTGAAAATAATTCAAAAAGTTCTTGACAGCTTTTTCGTGCAAATTTGGAAATTTTATATTGGAATCATCGTGTGTCATAAAAGCATGATGTGCGCTCTATAACAACGCTGTATGCTCGGATTATTTTTTCATCGATCAGGTTCATGGCTTAAAAATAATTTCAGCAGTACGGCCATCTGTGTGGGGAAAATTTACCTTTTCAAACCCGTGGTATACTCTTCCTATGAAAAAACAACCTGACAAATCAGTTTTAGCCGATCTCATTGAGAGATTTAATAATACTGTTACACCAACAGCACTAGAAACAGATTTTAGCAATGTATGTGAAAGTCAGGCTGAGAAAATCATAAAGCTAGAAGGGGTGCTGCCTTTATATAATGTAGAATATATAGCATAATATACACTTTAACATGATGAAGGATGGTGTTTGGATGTCAGCTAGAATTATCTCTGATGAAAATAATGAATTAACTATTGAACTCAAGCTTCCACTAAAAGGATCTATGCTTGAATGTGAGGACGCAATTCTTGATGGGCTTAATGAGGTTGGAACATTAGCCACTGAAAAAGCATTAAGTAAGTTTGATGCAGATGGCTCTCCTATCCATGTTGGAAAAATAAAGCTAACAGCACGAAGTAGAGATGAAGCAAATTACCAAACGCCTTATGGAGTTGCTCGAGTTAAGCGTTATGTTTATCAAACCTCTAAAGGCGGGAAGATCTTTTGTCCTTTAGAAGATAAGGCTAGAATTATCCAAGGATCAACACCGCGATTTGCAAAAATAATCTCACATAAATACTCAAACTTACCTGCTCCTAGTGTTATTGATGATCTCAAGGTCAATCATAACCGTAAAATCTCACATTCATACTTGCAACGGGCAACTGATTTTGTTGGCGGTATTGCACAAGCCAAAGAGGCTGAGTGGGAATATGAAGAGCCAAAGCTTGATGCAGGCATTGAGATGCTAAGTATTAGCTTAGATGGTGCATATGTTCTCACCGTTGATGATGGTTATAGAGAGAGCATGGTTGGAACTATTTCCATGTATGATAAGCATGGTGCACGCCTGCACACAACCTACGTTGCAGCATCACCAGAATATGGAAAAGATGAATTCTTTAATAGGCTTGAAAAGGAAATAAAGCTGAAAAAGAAATATTACCCTGATGCTAAAACAATTGGCGTTGCTGATGGAGCAAAAAATAATTGGCCATTTCTAAAAAAACATACTGATACGCAAATTTTAGATTTTTGGCATGCAACTGAATATCTCGGTGAAGCATCAAAGGCAATATTTACCAAAAAATCTGAAAGAGATGAGCGTGATGTTTGGCTCCAAGAGCGATGTCATGACTTAAAGCACAAGAAAGGTGCGGCAGGTAGAATACTTGCTGAGCTTAAAGAGCATGTAAATAAAAAACTGAATAAATCGCTTAGAGAAAAGCTAGAAGGAACAATTACGTATTTTGAAAATAATATTAAAGAAAAGCGAATGTCGTATCATAATTTGATTAAGCAGAATGCACCAATTGGCTCTGGCGTCACTGAAGCAGCATGTAAAACAATTGTTAAACAAAGATTAGGCGGATCAGGAATGCGCTGGAAAGACAAGGCAATGAAAATTGTTTTATGCTTGAGAACACTAGTAAAGACTAAAGGAAGATGGGATCAGTTTTGGGAGAAGGTTAATGATTTTGGCGTGCCAGCAGTAATATAGCCTACATTATATAGAGGCAGCACCCGCTAGAAGACAAGGTGCAATCGTTAAATAACGCATTAAATAAATATAAAGGTGAGCAAGGAAAGCCTAATGTTAGAAAGCAAACGCGCGCTAACAAGGACAAGGATCATTCCTCCGAGAAGGATAGAAAAGGAAATAAAACCAATAAAACTAGAAAGCCAAAATCTAGTAAAAAAAATCTCGAAGTCTCTAATACAGTGACACTAACAATTAATCCAGATTCGTTGCCCAGCGATGCTGTGCCAAATGGCTCTAAGAAAACACTTATCCAGGATATAAAAATTGCTGCTAATAACACTCTTTTTTTGCGCCAACAATATTACTCCCCTTCTGAAAACAAACACTATACAGCACCTCTGCCAACTGGTTATGAGGGCCAGTTCGGCCCTACTATTAAAAGCTGGACAAGCTTCCTAAATACTCAAGGTGGTATGACGCTAGAAAGCCTTGAGACATTTTATAAAACCGCCAACATAGATATTAGTAAATCAACCATCCATAGCTTCACAATTAAAACACCTACGATACTTGAGCCCGAGAAGGTAGAAGTTGTGAAGGCAGGTTTACAATCCACGAACTACCAGCACCTAGATGACACCAACGCTAGAGAGGATGGGAAAAACCGTTATGTTAATGTATTGGGTAATGAGTATTATTCAGCTTACTTTACGCTGACCAGTAAAAGTCGATTAAGCGTCATTGAAATGTTAAGCAAAGACCACTTTGGGTTCACATTAAATGAGGCCGCTTTTAATTTACTGGCTACTATGAACTTACCCCACAAGGTAATCGAAAGCTTAAAGGTATTTCACTCATCGACTATCTTAAACAGTAAGGAGCTGGAAGTTATTCTTGATAAGGTATTAGGTGATAAAAAATTTCCAAAATATAGAAAGCTGATTACTGATGCGGCAGCTATCTCAACATATAGAAAGAGTCCTTATGCGATAGAAACACTCATTACCGATGATGCGCCACAGTTTAAGCTCATTACTGAATCACTCGCCTTGTGCTGGGTTCATGAGGGTAGGCATTATAAAAAGCTGACGCCAATTTTTAAGAAGCACCAAGACTCTGTTGACAGCTTCTTGGATAGGTTTTGGGATTATTATCATAAGCTCATTGAATATAAAAAGAACCCAGGGCAAGATGAGATAGATAAGCTATCCAATGAGTTTACTGAGTTATTCTCAACAATCACTGGCTACGAGAAACTAGATAAACAAATTGAGCTCACCTTAAAAAAGAAAAGGCAGCTATTGTTAGTGCTGGAAAAGCCAGAGCTTCCTCTACATAACAATCCAGCAGAGTTGATGGCTCGGAAGCAGGCTAGAATGCGCGATGTACACCTTCATACTATGAGTGAAGAAGGAACGAAAGCTAAGGATACAATGGTTACAATTACTGAGACATGTAAAAAGCTAGCAGTTAATGTCTTCGATTATATATATGACAGAATTACAAAAAACTATTCTATGCCTTCGCTAGCGGAATTAATTACCATCCGCTCATCACAGGCGCAGTAAACTAAAGAGAGCGCAGCATGAGCATCATGCTGAAATAAGCCGTTAGGAAAGATAAAATATCTTTGGCTAGATGCACGTTATGAGAAGGTGCGCACTAGCGGCACAGTACAAGACTGTGCGGTATTGATAGCCTATGGCTTTGATGAATCAATCGGCAAGAGAACAGTGCTAGGTGTTTCTGTTGCGTTATCAGAGGCTGAGGTACATTGGCGTGATTTTCTTCAGCAGTTGGTTGAGCGAGGTATACATGGTATTGAGTTGATTACTAGCGACGCTCATACTGGCCTAAAAGCCGCTAGAAGAGCTGTGTTCCCCAGTGTTCCTTGGCAACGCTGCCAATTTCATTTGCAGCAAAATGCTCAGGCTCACATACCAAAGCGCTCAATGAAGGAACCAGTAGCTGAGGAGATTACAGCTATATTTAATGCCTCAAACATTCATGAGTCGGAAAGACTATTGGCTATGGCGGTAGATAAATATCAGCAAACAGCACCAGAGCTTTCTTCTTGGTTGGAAGTGAATATACCGGAGGGCTTAGTAGTGATGAACTTTGACAGGCCGCATCAAAAAAGATTAAGAACCAGTAACATAGCTGAGCGCGTAAACAGAGAGGTAAAAAGAAGGACGCATACAGTTGGAATTTTCCCTAATACTGAATCGTGCCTAAGGCTCGTATCAGCTGTTTTAGTGGAAATTGATGACCAGTGGAGCGGATCACCTAGATACTTAAGTTGAAGTGAATAATAAGGCTTCATAGGGTTTTAGGATAGATCATTCTTGTTCTTATTAACGAGATATAATTGCTATTACCTAAAAGTTAATAATTTATTTTGAGAGGAGAAAAATTTGAGGTATAAATAATTTTTTAGATTGATTAGCATAATTAATTTAAGATATTATGCGATGAGACAGGTACAATAGAGTGCCATTTAGAATTTTAAAGGTTTTTCTAAGTACTGAAGTTGGTTTTTACAGACAAAATAACGCTCTATCCTCATTTGTATGGTGTAAAAACTCGGGCAGTATAGACATTAGTCGAGAGTTTTATTTTTAATTTCCAATTAGCCACACTAGCTAGTTCATTGTCTCAGTCAAGTTGGTTTTATCTGTGAAAGAGATTGGCTGAGTGTTTGCTTTGGGTTTGAGTGAGCAGGTTTGTGAAGGAAGAAGCTAGAGTATGCACTGGTTAAATTTGGTATAGACTTAGATCGTTGGATTCGTGGGCTATCTTGCTCGTGTGATGCTTTACAAGCTATAGCTGTCTTTAAAATTGCAGGAATTAAATGAAGATCGACTTTTAGCTCGGAAGCAAGTAAGGCTAAGTTCATAACTCTCTCTAAGAAAAAGAAGTTATCGTTGCATGTTTCTTTAGTTAGAAAAGCAGAGCTAATACGATGGTCAGATATCAATATTTTTTTAATGTCATCGATATTGGCAAATGAAAGCTCGGCAATCTGTGTTGCTTCATGTAGAAAGCTTGCTTCCATTGCAAAGAAAACTTCAGTGGCAAGGCTTGCTAGTGCTATTGTTCGTACTGTTTTATCGGTGCTAAAGAGAGGTTTTGTTATTGTCGTTAGAGGTAGCTTTGGAGATAGTAGTTGGGTTCTTCCTCGCCCTATGCCAAAGTATCGGCAGCCTGCCTCCTCTATTAGAGTTTGATTTAGGAAGTTACGGCCATCAAAGACAACTTTTGCTTTTAAATTGTCGGCAATTTCTGAAAAATTTTGGACTTTAAATTCAGGCCGCTCTGTTAATACGAAGAGCACATCAGCATCTTGTGTGGCTTCGACAGGAGACTTAAGTAGAGGTTGCTTTTCTGTGCTTTGGTAGTAGTTGTCAATGGAGGTTCTTGCTTGAGGATCATAGGCTTTAATAATACAGCCTTCAGCTAGAAGGGCGTCAATAATTGCTAGACTAGGTGAAAAACGAGAGTCATCTGTGTTGGCTTTAAAAGCAAGTCCCCAAATGGCAATAGTTTTTCCTACTATGTTTCCATTAAAAAAAGCCTTTAGCTTATCAACTAAAATTAATTGTTGCTTTTTGTTGGTCGTTGTTATTGAGGGAATAATGTTGAGTTGAAGTCTGAGATCATCTGCTTGGTGGGCTAATGCAGCAACATCTTTAGGGAAACAAGAGCCACCATAACCACAGCCTGGGTTTAGATGCCCTTTACTAATAGATTTACTAGGGATATGGTCTATTAGTTCCTTAACGTCAATATCTAGAGCACCAGCAAGGCGTGCCATTTCATTGATAAAGCTGATTTTCATAGCCAAATAGGTATTAGCTCCATACTTTGCTAGCTCTGATGTTGCTGTATTAGTGTCTATAAAATTTTCTTCATCTAGGAATGAAAAAACTTCTTTTAATACTTCAGTTACTTTAGAATTATAAACTCCTATAACTGTTCTGTCTGGCTTCATAAAATCGCTTACTGCAGATCCTTCGCGTAGAAATTCAGGGTTGGAAGCTACGTCGAAATCAATATCTACTTGTCGGGAGTTTAATTGACGGGTTATGGTGCTTTTAATGCGAGTTGCTGTGCCAACAGGTACAGTCGACTTGGTTACAATAGTTGCTGGAAATTCTAGGTGCTTGCCGATTGATTCAGCTACTGAATCAATATATTGAAGATTAGCTTTTCCTGTAAGAAGTGGCGGTGTGCCAACAGCGATAAACTGTATTTCTCCGTGTTTAACGGCTTCAGCTATATTTGTAATGAAATGTAGTTTTCCATTAGCTAGGCCTTCTAATAAGAGTTCGCTTACTTTAGGCTCAAAAAAAGGGACTTCACCTGCGTTTAGTGTTTTAATCCTTTCAGGGTTAATGTCTACACATAGTACGTCGTGGCCTTGATTAGCTAAGCAAACGGCTAAGACTAGTCCAACGTAACCAGATCCGTGCACAGTTATTTTCAATTTTAGTTACCTCTCATTTTTATGGGAAAGTAGGAGGCGCATTGTATGGGCTGGTGCGTTTTAGTGAATTGGGAATAGAGAGCAGGCAGTGTGCTTAATTGCTTTGCTTTATAGGTAGAGGTCTCCCAACCGGTCTCTAGAAATTTTCCACATGTTGTTTTTTATTCACTTTAGGCTGTCTTCATTTTAATTTGGTATGGTTTCTTTATGGATGTGTACTTTGTGTCGTTTGGAGAATTTCATTTGTTGTTAATGTAATAATAGTGAGAGGTGTTCTATGAAAGAGGTTCAGAGAAAATTTCGACAGGCTTTTATTAACTTTTGGGTTGCTCAAAATAAAAAAAACAAGGGGGGAGTTATTTAAACAGCCTTTAACCTTGCTGTAGAGGCTGGTGTTGTGATTCAAGGAAGAGGGTCTTTTCAGTCAGTTGGTGGTGATGAGGCATTTGAAAAATTGGGAGAGCTAGTTGATGAGGCATTGGGTGGTATAAGTATTTCTGGTAAAACAAAACAAGCATTAAATTCACTTATGGAAGAGGTGGGGCGAGGAAAAAGAAGCTGTAAAAGTTTTGCTGTTGACCTCTGCTTAACCGCGACAATTAGTTTCTTTTTCCCAAACAATGTGCCACAAGTTGTTGGTACGCAAGAGGAATTCCAAAGTGAAGTTGTGGATAGAATAATAACAGAGGAGGAAGAAGTAGAGATAAGAATAAGGCTTTTATCAGAATTAAATCCTTCAAAGGGTGCTGGGCGTAACCTATCTAGATCGAAAAGTTATCCTCCAGGCGTTGGTGGAGTTGATCCATTAGTTCTTGCTACTGGTAGTCTTCCAGTAGCTTTAAATGATAATGAGGGGGGCATCAGTTCAACAGCTGCCCTTTTAAGTTCTGATGCAGGGTTGATGCAATCTGAGGATAGTCCTATGATGAGATCCTATGATTCCCTCTCTGCTGTTAGAAAAATTATTGAAGAAAGCACTCCTGGTTATGTGTCGCCCTATGTATCACCACATTTGGCAGGTCTTAGAGCAGCAAAATGGGCTGTTGTAAATTTGAAATCATTACTTTTAACGACTATTTTAGGTGCTTTCATAAATCCTTCCTTTGCTAATTTGGTATTGATTGCTGTTGCAGGTGTTCCTTTGTTTATTTCAGCAGCTGCTATTGAAGTTATAGAGTTTGGGCTAACAGTAGCAGAGGCCGTTGAGGATGGCTCTATTAAAACTTTGAAAGGAGCCGCTCATGTGGCCTTTGAAGGTTTAAAGACAGCAGCAATTGTAACGGCTGTAACTGGATCTGTAGCTAAAGCCTCAGTTTTTAAGGCGGCGGTTCTGGGGCTTGCCGGTGGGTTAACACCACTGTTATTTACTGGTGCATTGGCTGCAGCTTCTGCGGTTAGTTTTGTAGGGGCCGCATATAACTATTACAGGAGCACGAAGGTTGCTGAGCTAGTGCGCCATCCTTTCTGTAAATTCCATTGACTTGCTGAAAATAAGCAGGCGACTCAGTCAGATTAGAAATTCCTTTTAAGGTAAACTTAACCAAAAAAGAGGAATGACAATGAGCTGCTATAAAAATGAGAACTTAATCGAAGAAGCCATACATGTTTTAGCGATGGAGGGGTTTGAAGCTTTACCTAAGCTTGTCTCCAGGTTGATGAATGAGGCTATGTTAATAGAAAGGGAGCGCCATTTAAATGCCAGTCCTTATGAGCGAACTGGCGATAGAAACGGATATGCGAACGGCTTTAAACCAAGGTTAATTAACACAGGTCAAGGTCAGCTTGAGCTACAGATACCGCAGGTTAGAGACTCCAATGAAGCCTTCTATCCATCAGTCTTAGAGCGAGGTGTACGCTCTGATAGAGCACTTAAGCTGGCTGTCGCTGAAATGTATGTGCATGGGGTTTCCACGCGCAAAGTTGAAAAGGTGCTAAAGCAACTCTGTGGAACAGATATTTCAAGCACAGAGGTAAGCCGTTGCGCTAAATTGTTGGATGAAGATTTAAAGAAATGGCGAAATAAGCCGTTAGGAAAGATAAAATATCTTTGGCTAGATGCACGTTATGAGAAGGTGCGCACTAGCGTGCATTAGGTCAGCTAGTTACTTTATCCTAAAGGACCGATAGTAAAACTATTTAGAAAGGTCCTATTATGTTTGGCAAAACATTTGATAAAAAAGTCGTTACACCCAAGTCAGCAACACCTTCAACACTAGATAATATTGCTCAATCGCTCAAGTCATGGCGTTCATCATCAAAAGAGCCATGGGAGATTCCAGAAGACCTTTGGGTGAAAATTATTGCGCTCTATCCTGCTTATACAAAAAAGGACATTACTGAACGATTATCAATCAGCTCTAAACGGCTCAACAAAAAAATTAATGAAAAAGAATTATTAGCCAGCAGTACATCAGTTGCCAATTCTGATGATGACCAAGCCGATGAATGTTTTGTTGAAGCCACTATTCAGGATTCAGTTGTGCTTTCACAGCAACTGATTAGCATTACAAGAACTGATGGCGTCGTGTTACAACTGCCTAAGCCGGAGTATGCTGAAACCATTAATCTGATTCTTACTTTTTGCAAGGGGTAGTGTATGCTGCAATTCACGCCTCAAATGAGGCTATTGTTATCAGTCAGACCTGCTGATTTTAGAAAGGGTATTGATGCTTTAGTTGCGCTTTGCCAGCAACCGCTGGGTGAGGATCCATTCTCTGGTACGGTCTTTGCTTTTACGAATAGCCGCCGTACCTCAGTGAAACTTCTAGTTTATGATGGCAATGGATTCTGGCTTTGTCTAAAGCGTTTTTCGCAAGGAAAGTTACAATGGTGGCCAAACTCCCACTCAGCCACGTACCATATCGATAGCACGCAGCTAATGATTCTGCTTAACCAAGGTAACCCTATCACTAGTCATCTCGGTGAGCCATGGAGAAGGCTCGCTAGTCAACCTCCTGTAATAAGTCAAGCGGCCTCTTCATCGACCAAACCTCCTTTATCTTCAATCTGGTAATTCCATGGCAACCATAAGGAGGGATCCTTAAAAACACTTGATTTATTTTCCTGCAAGGCAACTAAGTAATCGAGTGGGTTTTCCCCGCACAATTGAGCTGTAACAATAAGAGATAATAAGATGCTACCGATGTTAGCGCCATGCTGAGTTTTATAAAACATTGCAGCTTTTCTAATGCGAATAGGAATCTTTAGTATCGCCTCGACAATGTTGTTATCTAGTGGCGCTCCTGGTGTCGTTAAGAATCGCCGAAGCTTTTTCCAGTGCTTTAACATATACTTCATCGCCTTACCAAGGTGACTATTTGGTTCTACCACTTTGTTAGATAATTGCTTATTGAGCCAACCATGCAGTTTAAGCATCAATGGTTTGCTATGCTTTCGATGATAAAGTAAGCGTTGATGTGGGTCCATTTGCTTTGTTTGCTCATCATTTCGATAAACCTCACCCAGGATTTGCATAACGTGCAAACAAGGCTCAGGATAATATTCAAGTAAATCACGAAACTTTCTAAAACCATGAGCTAAGCAATTGCAGATGATAGTTTGTAACTCTTTCGGCATGTTGGCTGCTAACGCATCACACATTTGAATCACCTTCTTTTTTTCAGCCACCCTGTTTGCTAATAGTTGTGATAAGTTTTCGCCGCCGTGATGCTCGCCTGCATAAAATAGAGCAACCTGGTGAGCACCAATAGTCTTGCTTAAAATGGCTGTTGTATACATCCCTTTTCTTGGTTTATTAAGGTCCGCCTTGTTATCAGATAGTATCGAAAGTATCTTTGCGAATGTGTCATCATGCTGAATAATATCACCGTTCGCGCCATACTGTTCTAAAACATCAAACACACGATAGCCGATATCAGCCACCTGCTCACAAAGCTCGAACTGTGTACTTGAGGGTAACGGAAAGCCTAGTAACTCTTGGAACTTTTCTTGACGGTAAAAAGGCACGCCAATGTAATACTTTTGCAAGCACAGCATTGCTTTAAACTTAGCGTCATACTTTGGTTGCTTCCTAACATCCGTGGGTAACTGGGCAGTGATAATAAGCCCACACAAGGCGCAGCGAAGCTTTTCCAAATGATACCGTGTTGCCGTGCCTAATGAGTTGCCAGTTATACGAATAACTACACCGGCTTTTTTAACCTTATACAGTTTCCCACCACATCCTCCAGGACAGGCATCGCCACATGCATGGTCAGCAACATGGCAATAAACATCAGTGGCATTCCGGTAATCCTGATTACCTCGCCTGCCATGACCGGATTTCCCTTTCTTATCTGATTGGCTATCACCTTTTTTATTGCCTGATGTATTATCGTCAGAGTTATTGCCAACACCCTCAATATTATTTTCAGATTCTTGGCCCTTATTCTCCTGATTCTTCTTGGGTGACTGATTACTGTCAGCTCCAAAAATAAGTTCACGTAATTGTTTAATTGTAATTTTCTGCTGTTGAAGCACCTCGGGCAACCAAAGAGCAAGGTCCAAACAACCACCTGCAAGCTCCTTATCCTCATCACCAAGATTGGACTGATTCAAGCGAGCACGAAATTCTGCAATTTCATGCTCTGGTTTAGTCGCTATATCCGGTATTTCAGTTGCGGTTGGCATAATTATTTCACGTGATGCGTAAGAAACTGTCGTCACAATAAAATAATTTTCTTTTCTAAGTCAATAGGTTAATGAAGATAATGGATAATTATCAAGCCCAATAAAGTACTCGGCAACGAAAGTTTACCTTATCCAACTTATTGGTTCACACATACTTACCGCAAGCTCACATAGTGCTGCAGGGTTGCCATCTCATCAAGGAGGCTCTCAGCCGCTTGGCGCTAGTGGTGACGGAGGTTCACCTAGCCCGGCAAGTGCAGGTGTGTTTTCTCGTAAATCTTGTGGGTTAGAGGTGGTTGAGACATCTGATGGTTTGGGCTCTGGTGCAGATTTTAATGGATCGCCGCCAACACTAGTGTGTCCTTGATAGGTAGCTCCCTGGTTCTGTCAAAGGTATGGGGGGCTACTGTGGTTGCTAATGGGTGTTATTGGAAGTTATGGAATGCTAATTTGGTGGAGGCGGCTAAGCAAGCTCAGTGCCAGGTACATCCTTGTAGTTTACGCCAGCTCGGCGTCCATGCCTTGCGTTCGGCGGGAAAAAGCTACGCTTTTTCACTTTCCGCCTCACCCCACGTCCGTTCCGGACGTGGGCTCTACTGCCGCAATGTTAAATTAAAAAAACACCGCAAGGGTGTTTTTTTAATTTAATTTGGTGGAGGCGGCGGGAGTTGAACCCGCGTCCGCCAATCCTCTGCCATCAGCTCTACATGTTTAGTCTGGTCTATTGGATTAACAACAAGTAACCCGACCGACAGGGTAAGCTTGTTGTGAGCCTGAAAGTTTTAACTGCTTAAGTTCAGGCGCCCCAAGCAGCGAGCTTGCTAAGTATGACCAATCAACCACGTACGCAAGCTTACGCAATGATTGGGCTGTGTCGCTTGTTTAGAGCGACGGTTAACGATTGCTGTCGCAACCGCTGCGGTTAGGCAGCAGCGCGTACTTCGTCGTTAGCAGCAAAGATGTTGTCGTTTGCAACTATCATTTTGCAGCGTTATTTACGAGGTCAGCTACATCCTCGACATGCACCTTTGGTTTCGTAATCCGCGTCGAAGCCATGACGCCCCCAAAAGCAACCCCCTATTATACGGATTATTTTGCTCGTTTCTAGTTTTATTATTGACCATTTCAGGGGGCGGCTTTAATTATTAGCTTTGTCTTTTTAGAACCGATAACCAACACCAATACCATAGACATAACCCAAGTTTGGCCATTTCACCCTGAAAATCAAAAATTTCATCACTATTTTTAACTCAACCCATTGATTTTACTTGCCTAGAAACGTGAATTCTCGAATGTAGTGACACATAATGGCAATAAGGGGTTGCATGGGCTGGTGAAGTGATGAGAGTATTGAGTTATGTATATTCGAACCTCTACACAAAAGAGTCCTCGGACAGGTAAGTCTTACGCAACCTACCGACTTGTTGATACTCATCGCACTGCTGACGGCAAAGTACGTCAAAGACTGATTTTAAATCTTGGTGCGAATTTTTCAGTAAAGAAGGACAGTTGGAAATTGCTTGCTGACCGTATTGAGGAAATTTTAACGGGTCAAGGCACGTTAATTTCAATACCAGCACATCTCGAAAAACAGGCGCAAATGTATGTAAAACGCATTCGCTCTAGGTTTGCTGATGACAATGAGACAAGTATCGCTGTTAATTCAGTAAGCGCGGTAGAACCTGACTTTAAAACAGTGGATGTTAACTCCATTGAGAGCGCGGACATACGACACGTTGGAGCTGAGGCGTTGGGCTTACATGCTGCCAGGCAATTACAACTTGAGGAATTGTTCAGGGCTTTGGGCTTTAATCAAAAACAATGTCACCTGATGCTTGCTACCATCATTGGGCGGCTAGTTGCTCCAGGAAGTGATTTGAGTACGCACTATTATTTAAGCAATCAAAGTGCGCTAGATGAATTACTGGGTACTGATTTCTCAGAACTATCACTCAAGAAATTCTATAAGACTGCTGATGAGTTACTTAAACATAAACAAGTGATTGAAGATCAATTATTTGAACGTGAGAAAAATCTGTTTAGTTTAAATCAGGTGATCACTCTCTACGATATAACCAATACCTACTTTGAAGGTCGCGCATTACAAAATGATCATGCACAGCATGGGCGATCAAAGGAGAAGCGGTCTGATTGTCCGCTTGTTTCTTTAGGTCTTGTGCTGGATGGATCAGGGTTCCCGCAACGGAGTGAATTCTTCAAAGGAAATGTTAGCGAGCCTAAAACATTACCCGAAATACTAACTGAGCTTCGTGCACAGCCAGAGGCAACAATTGTCCTAGATGCTGGTTTTGCAACTGAAGAAAATATTTCATGGCTTACTGAAAAAGGTTTCCATTATATCGTAGTCAGCCGTAGAGCATTGCCTGATGTCGATGAAACCATTGATAAAGTGCTAGTAAAAGAATCAGTAAATAATACGGTTACAGCGCAATTAGTTAAAGATACTGAAGCAAATGAAGTCTTACTGTACTGCCATTCTCAGGCTAAGGAAGAAAAAAGCTTAAATATGATTAGTAAGGCCGAGGCTCGTTTCGAAGAGGAATTAATTAAGTTAGCTAATGGACTCACTAAAAAAACCGGCATGAAAGCAATTGAGAAAGTAACATTGCGTTTAGGTCGAATAAAAGAGCGGCATAAACGTGTTTCAGCTCGCTACACTATCACGCTTGATTCAGAGGGTGATAAGGTTACGCAAATCAGTTGGAGTAAAGTTAACTCTGAGAATCTGGGTGCATATTGTTTGCGTAGTAACAGAATGGATTTAGATGAAAAAACAATTTTGAGAATTTATACAACTCTAACTGACGTTGAATCGGCATTCAGATCATTAAAATCAGAGTTAGGCCTGCGTCCTATCTACCATCAAAAGCAAGAGCGAGTTGATGCCTATCTGTTTATTAGTATTCTTGCTTATCACTTACTACACACTATTCGCCATCAACTTAAATTGCAGAACATTGATAGTAGCTGGCAAACTATACGGCAGATTTTTAGCACTCAGGTTCGTATCACTACTACAATGCAGCTTGAAAATAATAAATTGCTTTCTATTAGAAGAACCTCTAAGGCAACTCCAGAGCAAGTTGTGATCTATAAATCGTTAGGCATGAATTCAGAACCTGGGGACACTGAAAAAACAATTTGTTAAGTTGTAGTGACCCTAAACGTTTTTTTAAAACGTAAGTCATTGATTTGGATAGGTTTAATTGTAGAACGGACAAAGTTGGGATAAGGATCTAAATGTACTTTGGTTGAAACCCGGGCTGCACCTTTGCTGGTATGGGCTGTGGTTTCGATATAGATTTTTTTCACGTCTAAGTTGATATACCAGTTTGGTGCTATCCGAATATCAGCGCCAACTTGCAAAGCAGGGCCCCAGCTGTTGGTATAGGTTGTGTCAGTTAAACCTGGGCCATTATGAATATGATAAAACAAGGTGTAGTTTAAACCTGCACCAATATAGGGATCTACGCGGTAGTTAGGTAGAAAGTGAAATTGTGCTAGTAGTGTTGGTGGTAATACACTAACGCTACCTAAATTCAGTTGGCCATTAGTATCTACTGAGAACTACCCAAAATTGTTATCTCCCTACCTGAACTGAATTCGATAATTCTTTTTGTTCTTCTTGAGAAACACTATTTTCTTTAAAAAATTGCTCTACTAAGTGATACGTTAGAAGTTTTCTAATACCCTTCGCAATAAAGTGTCGTGTCACCTTGCCCTTACCATCTCCTAATTTAGCTAGCATAATTGCGTAATCGTCATAAGCTTTTTCCTTACCTATCTCATACAAATATGAGGCCACATAAAAACATACAGCCAGTAGATTTTGTATCCCTTTAAAATTTTTTATCTGCATATTTTCCCAGCCTAGTCCTTCCTTGAGAAATTTAAAAACATATTCAATTTTCGCACGAGATAGATAGGCTATGTATACCTCATACGCCTCATCAAAAGTCGTTACTTTTTTATTAGTTAATAGCAGCATGTCATTCTTAAAAATTCTCCTACCATCTCTGCCTGTAATTTGGATTTTAATTGCATTGAAGTTCTCAAACTCTCCAAAATAAATAGTTATTTTTCCGTCTTGTACGCAATTCTTTCCAACTGTTAACTTTTGGAATTGCTTTTCGCCTTGAGCATCAAAATCAGCGTTAATCAGCTTAAGCTTTTTACCATCATCACCTCTACCTTCTATTGTTCTTGTTATTTTTGAGCGAATAATAAAGTCTTGATCTAGGTTTGTATCAATTAGTGAGAGATAGTCATTATCATCAAACTCTCTATCTAGAATATGGGTAATGGTTGCATCTTCATTCTTTGATTTTAGGCAGATTCCTATTTTTTCTATTTCACGAATAGACAGCAGCTTTTTATTAAAGTAATCACCAGATTCATAAAGACTCTTGGCCTCTTTATCTCCCTCAAATGGCTTTCCAGCCTCTATTTTCTTAATATGCTCAGCTTTTAAAAACTTAGGGTCTTTATTGCTGTAGCTTACATGCGATAGTAGATGCACAGCCTTATCACCAGGTACTAATGCAACTGCGTTATGCGTGCTGTAACCATTGATAATATCCCCGTCCAGACTCCTTACTTTACCTAGATTTTCAGTTTGCTTGCTATGTGGCTTTCTAATATCAGAAGGATCATGAAGAACATCAATTTTACTGGCGTGTGAAAGTTTTTCACAGCTCTGTTCTAGCAATACATCATTTGTTTTTATTGGATCTAAATCGGTGCTTTTATTTTCACCGGTAAGTGTACGAATCATCTTTTTATACTCATTGTTATCTTTTGATGAACTGAACAACTTACAACTACCTTCAGTTAATAGCTTTCCTACAATCGTCGATAGATTTTTTTAAAACAACTTTCCCAGTTAATTTTGAAAAAAGAGGGGCAGCGTAATCGGCGAAGTTTAACATTTATACTCATCTCGTTAGTCTTGTTAAAAAGACAAAGCATAGTCATTTTTACACAATATTTCAGCATTATTTTGCTGATTTAAATTTTGGGTAGTTTTCAGTATCTAAGGCGGTGCCTTTTGCTCTAACGCCATGATGACTTGTTGCTAAAATTAATTCTGCAGAAATATGTGGTGTAAAGAAGTAGCTAAAATCTAATTCAGGAACGACAGTTGAAGTAACGTTGTTTACTTCCCCGCCAATTGTCGTGATGGTGCTACTACGAACATCAGGTGCAACGTCAATGCCTCGTAGGCGTACTAACCAGTGTTTGAAGGTTGTTGTATTCAAGTCAGGCCGGCTTCGCCGGCAACTTTCTAAGCCTCTAAGAGTTTAGTCTTTACAAAGCCACGAGTATTATTAAGTCTCAAACTAGTCAAACCTACCCATGGAATAATAACGAATAAAAATAACACACCTGCTATAGAAATTGCTTCAGGTAGCTGAGCAATAACTCACCTACTATACGCGCTTCTCATTTTACTCTAAGAATAATGAAACGCTTTAGTATCAAACAAATCTTGGTAACCAATCAGAACTGGTGGAACTTTCACACCAAGTACAAAGATAAAATCAGAGAAGCTATTGTCATTGGCATTGTTAAGCTGCTTAGCTGCAAACATCCTATGGATAGAGCGTTATTTTGTCTGTAAAAACCAACTTCAGTACTTAGAAAAACCTTTAAAATTCTAAATGGCACTCTATTGTACCTGTCTCATCGCATAATATCTTAAATTAATTATGCTAATCAATCTAAAAAATTATTTATACCTCAAATTTTTCTCCTCTCAAAATAAATTATTAACTTTTAGGTAATAGCAATTATATCTCGTTAATAAGAACAAGAATGATCTATCCTAAAACCCTATGAAGGCTTATTATTCACTTCAACTTAAGTATCTAGGTGATCCGCTCCACTGGTCATCAATTTCCACTAAAACAGCTGATACGAGCCTTAGGCACGATTCAGTATTAGGGAAAATTCCAACTGTATGCGTCCTTCTTTTTACCTCTCTGTTTACGCGCTCAGCTATGTTACTGGTTCTTAATCTTTTTTGATGCGGCCTGTCAAAGTTCATCACTACTAAGCCCTCCGGTATATTCACTTCCAACCAAGAAGAAAGCTCTGGTGCTGTTTGCTGATATTTATCTACCGCCATAGCCAATAGTCTTTCCGACTCATGAATGTTTGAGGCATTAAATATAGCTGTAATCTCCTCAGCTACTGGTTCCTTCATTGAGCGCTTTGGTATGTGAGCCTGAGCATTTTGCTGCAAATGAAATTGGCAGCGTTGCCAAGGAACACTGGGGAACACAGCTCTTCTAGCGGCTTTTAGGCCAGTATGAGCGTCGCTAGTAATCAACTCAATACCATGTATACCTCGCTCAACCAACTGCTGAAGAAAATCACGCCAATGTACCTCAGCCTCTGATAACGCAACAGAAACACCTAGCACTGTTCTCTTGCCGGTTGATTCATCAAAGCCATAGGCTATCAATACCGCACAGTCTTGTACTGTGCCGCTAGTGCGCACCTTCTCATAACGTGCATCTAGCCAAAGATATTTTATCTTTCCTAACGGCTTATTTCGCCATTTCTTTAAATCTTCATCCAACAATTTAGCGCAACGGCTTACCTCTGTGCTTGAAATATCTGTTCCACAGAGTTGCTTTAGCACCTTTTCAACTTTGCGCGTGGAAACCCCATGCACATACATTTCAGCGACAGCCAGCTTAAGTGCTCTATCAGAGCGTACACCTCGCTCTAAGACTGATGGATAGAAGGCTTCATTGGAGTCTCTAACCTGCGGTATCTGTAGCTCAAGCTGACCTTGACCTGTGTTAATTAACCTTGGTTTAAAGCCGTTCGCATATCCGTTTCTATCGCCAGTTCGCTCATAAGGACTGGCATTTAAATGGCGCTCCCTTTCTATTAACATAGCCTCATTCATCAACCTGGAGACAAGCTTAGGTAAAGCTTCAAACCCCTTCATCGCTAAAACATGTATGGCTTCTTCGATTAAGTTCTCATTTTTATAGCAGCTCATTGTCATTCCTCTTTTTTGGTTAAGTTTACCTTAAAAGGAATTTCTAATCTGACTGAGTCGCCTGCTTATTTTCAGCAAGTCAATGGAATTTACAGAAAGGATGGCGCACTAGCATCCTATGCGTGGCCATAAAGAGTATCATTGCAGTAATCCAAACTGTTCACACGTCAAATACATCCGCCATACCTGCAAAGCTAAAAGCTGTTCATCGTGTGGTAAAAAAGCCACAGAAGTATGGATACAACAACAAATGGCAATCTTACCCAACACTGCATGGCAACACATCACATTCACCATGCCCTCTACTCTTTGGGACTGCTTTTGGACAAACAGAGAGCTTCTTAATTTACTCCCACCATTAGCAGCAAAGGTGTTACTCAAGCTTGCTAAAAACAAGAGGGTTAAACCCGGTGTATTTATCGCGCTTCACACCTTTGGCAGAGATCTAAAGCGCAATGTGCATCTTCATGCGTCAATCACTCTGGGTGGTATCAACAAAGAGTTAACACAATGGAAAAGCCTCTACTTCCATCAACCTACACTAATGTCCATGTGGCGTTATGAGGTCATTAACCTTTTTAGAAACCACCACCAGGACAAAGGGCTTATTCTGCCAAATCAGTTAGCCTCTACACTGAACCACACTTTCAACTTTAATCAACTGCTTGATCAGCTTTACCAAAAACGATGGGTAGTACATTGCGCAAAGCCCTCAAAGAATCACAAACAAAACGTTAAATACTTAGGTCGATACACCAAACGTCCTCCTATTGCTGAGTCAAAAATTAAAAACTTTGATGGGAGCAGCCTCAGTTTTAATTATCTTGATCACGTCTCTAAAACCTACAAGCAATTTAAATTAACCGCGGAAGAGTTTATTGCTCGATTTATTCAACACATTCCTGATGTTGGCTTTCGTATGGTGCGTTATTATGGGTTTCTTGCTAACCGGGTGCGAGGTGAGATGCTACCCAAAGTCAGACTCCTATTAGGTGAAACTGATCCAAACACACCCCAGGTCAATTACCGCACCTTAATGCAAAATAATTTTAACATTGACCCCTATGAATGTGTTCTATGCGGTAGCCAAATGTTTTTAGCTAACTGCTGGTATAGACAACCTAACCGTTACAAATTGCTATCAAAGCATCGTGAACTCGCCTTACTGAAAAAAATCTAATAACTTCCTAGGGGGGTAGTCCGCCCAAAACAACAAATAACAGCTAGTTTTGGCTATTGTTTGTCATAACTAACCCTGCCCCACCACTAAATCGATTTTATAAAAAATACCTGTGCTAAAATTACTCATTTTAATTGGTGGTATTTTTACCAATTGACACATTGAAATTCCTTAATATCAAGTTAGGTGTTGTGGCGGTGGTCGCTGTGTAGCTAGCAGCATAAGCTGTACTTAGAGCTCAGCTTGCAATTAGGCAAGCTATAGCAAGTTTTGAAACATTTCTCATAATATAGGACCTTTTATTGGGTGGTTGTTTGTGACGCAGGGCAGGGTAAGGAGTTAGGTCGGTGATGGCAAGCGGAACCTGGGAGGTAATTGATCTGGATCAATGAACTTGTAGAAAATAAAAAGCAAAAGCTGCTGCTAAGACGATGAGAGTGAAGCGTAGCTCTTTAAGGCGACCACAAAGGAGTTTGATAACAACGTAACTAATAAAGCCTAGGCCAATGCCGTCTGCAATAGAAAAGCTAAAAGGAATCATAATCATAGTAATTGCACTGGGTATGGCCTCTGATAGGTCATCCCAGTGAATGTCTTTCATGTTTTTTAACATCATACACGAGATAAAAAGTAAGGCTGGTGTTGCTGCAAAGTCAGGAACTAGTTTTGCAAGTGGTGCTAAAAACAAGGCAAGAATGAAGAGCAGTCCAATGGTTATTGCTGTTAGGCCGGTGCGGCCACCTGCTTTAACGCCAGCAGAACTTTCAATGTAGGTGGTTGTGGTCGATGTGCCAAGTAAGGCGCCAGCAATACAAGCAAAGCTATCAGCTAGTAAAGCTCGGCTTAGCTGTTTTTTGCCTTTGGTATGTTGAATTAGTTTAGTGTCATGTAAGACACCGATTAAAGTTCCTGAGCTGTCAAAAAGAGCAACCATGACGAAAGTAAAAATAATAACAATACCTTGTGCGCTCCAGAGAGAGTGTGTGTTGGCAGCAAAGAGGGTGGTGGAAAGTGAAGGCGGAGTTGACACAATACCTTGGTAGTGAGTTAGCCCAAAGCCAAGAGCTAGCAGGGTGAGCAAAATAATAACGATAACAATCGAGCCTGGGATTTTAAAATGGTCTAACATGGCAGTTAGAAAAAATCCGAGTAAAGCTAAAAGAGCAGGGAGGGAGGCAATGTTACCCAGTTGTAGTAAGGTATCTTTATTCCCAGCAATAATGCCGGCTTTGTGCAAAGCAATCATTCCAATAAAAAGGCCAATGCCTGCGGCAGTAGCAGTGATAATGGGTGCTGCCTTTATATAATGTAGAATATATAGCATAATATACACTTTAACATGATGAAGGATGGTGTTTGGATGTCAGCTAGAATTATCTCTGATGAAAATAATGAATTAACTATTGAACTCAAGTTTCCACTAAAAGGATCTATGCTTGAATGTGAGGACGCAATTCTTGATGGGCTTAATGAGGTTGGAACATTAGCCACTGAAAAAGCATTAAGTAAGTTTGATGCAGATGGCTCTCCTATCCATGTTGGAAAAATAAAGCTAACAGCACGAAGTAGAGATGAAGCAAATTACCAAACGCCTTATGGAGTTGCTCGAGTTAAGCGTTATGTTTATCAAACCTCTAAAGGCGGGAAGATCTTTTGTCCTTTAGAAGATAAGGCTAGAATTATCCAAGGATCAACACCGCGATTTGCAAAAATAATCTCACATAAATACTCAAACTTACCTGCTCCTAGTGTTATTGATGATCTCAAGGTCAATCATAACCGTAAAATCTCACATTCATACTTGCAACGGGCAACTGATTTTGTTGGCGGTATTGCACAAGCCAAAGAGGCTGAGTGGGAATATGAAGAGCCAAAGCTTGATGCAGGCATTGAGATGCTAAGTATTAGCTTAGATGGTGCATATGTTCTCACCGTTGATGATGGTTATAGAGAGAGCATGGTTGGAACTATTTCCATGTATGATAAGCATGGTGCACGCCTGCACACAACCTACGTTGCAGCATCACCAGAATATGGAAAAGATGAATTCTTTAATAGGCTTGAAAAGGAAATAAAGCTGAAAAAGAAATATTACCCTGATGCTAAAACAATTGGCGTTGCTGATGGAGTAAAAAATAATTGGCCATTTCTAAAAAAACATACTGATACGCAAATTTTAGATTTTTGGCATGCAACTGAATATCTCGGCGAAGCATCAAAGGCAGTATTTACCAAAAAATCTGAAAGAGATGAGCGTGATGTTTGGCTCGAAGAGAGATGTCATGACTTAAAGCACAAGAAAGGTGCGGCAGGTAGAATACTTGCTGAGCTTAAAGAGCATCTAAATAAAAAACTGAATAAATCGCTTAGAGAAAAGCTAGAAGGAACAATTACGTATTTTGAAAATAATATTAAAGAAAAGCGAATGTCGTATCATAATTTGATTAAGCAGAATGCACCAATTGGCTCTGGCGTCACTGAAGCAGCATGTAAAACAATTGTTAAACAAAGATTAGGCGGATCAGGAATGCGCTGGAAAGACAAGGGAATGAAAATCGTTTTATGCTTGAGAACACTAGTAAAGACTAAAGGCAGATGGGATCAGTTTTGGGAGAAGGTCAATGATTTTGGCGTGCCAGCAGCAATATAGCCTACATTATATAGAGGCAGCACCCGTGATAATGCAGTGTGGAATGGCGTTTATAATCCATTGGCGTATTTGAAATAATGTTAATAATAAAAAAACAATACCAGCAATTAAAACTGCACCTAATGCAGATTCCCAACTAAAGCCTTGGGTTTGTACAACCATATAAGCAAAGTAAGCATTGATGCCTAGGCCCGGTGCAATAGCAATTGGTAGGTTAGAAAGTATACCGAGTAATAGGCAGCCAATAATGGTTGTAATGCAGGTTGCAGTAAAGACAGCGTCATAAGGCATTCCAGCGTTACTTAAAATAGAAGGATTAACAAATATAATGTATGACATCATAAGAAAAGTAGTTAACCCAGCGATAACCTCGGTGCGAATAGAAGTATTGTGTGCTTCTAATTGAAAAAAGCGGTTAACCCAAGTTTGGCCATTTCACCCTGAAAATCAAAAATTTCATCACTATTTTTAACTCAACCCATTGATTTTACTTGCCTAGAAACGTGAATTCTCGAATGTAGTGACACATAATGGCAATAAGGGGTTGCATGGGCTGGTGAAGTGATGAGAGTATTGAGTTATGTATATTCGAACCTCTACACAAAAGAGTCCTCGGACAGGTAAGTCTTACGCAACCTACCGACTTGTTGATACTCATCGCACTGCTGACGGCAAAGTACGTCAAAGACTGATTTTAAATCTTGGTGCGAATTTTTCAGTAAAGAAGGACAGTTGGAAATTGCTTGCTGACCGTATTGAGGAAATTTTAACGGGTCAAGGCACGTTAATTTCAATACCAGCACATCTCGAAAAACAGGCGCAAATGTATGTAAAACGCATTCGCTCTAGGTTTGCTGATGACAATGAGACAAGTATCGCTGTTAATTCAGTAAGCGCGGTAGAACCTGACTTTAAAACAGTGGATGTTAACTCCATTGAGAGCGCGGACATACGACACGTTGGAGCTGAGGCGTTGGGCTTACATGCTGCCAGGCAATTACAACTTGAGGAATTGTTCAGGGCTTTGGGCTTTAATCAAAAACAATGTCACCTGATGCTTGCTACCATCATTGGGCGGCTAGTTGCCCCAGGAAGTGATTTAAGTACGCACTATTATTTAAGCAATCAAAGTGCGTTAGATGAATTACTGGGTACTGATTTCTCAGAACTATCACTCAAGAAATTCTATAAGACTGCTGATGAGTTGCTAGTGCGCCATCCTTTCTGTAAATTCCATTGACTTGCTGAAAATAAGCAGGCGACTCAGTCAGATTAGAAATTCCTTTTAAGGTAAACTTAACCAAAAAAGAGGAATGACAATGAGCTGCTATAAAAATGAGAACTTAATCGAAGAAGCCATACATGTTTTAGCGATGGAGGGGTTTGAAGCTTTACCTAAGCTTGTCTCCAGGTTGATGAATGAGGCTATGTTAATAGAAAGGGAGCGCCATTTAAATGCCAGTCCTTATGAGCGAACTGGCGATAGAAACGGATATGCGAACGGCTTTAAACCAAGGTTAATTAACACAGGTCAAGGTCAGCTTGAGCTACAGATACCGCAGGTTAGAGACTCCAATGAAGCCTTCTATCCATCAGTCTTAGAGCGAGGTGTACGCTCTGATAGAGCACTTAAGCTGGCTGTCGCTGAAATGTATGTGCATGGGGTTTCCACGCGCAAAGTTGAAAAGGTGCTAAAGCAACTCTGTGGAACAGATATTTCAAGCACAGAGGTAAGCCGTTGCGCTAAATTGTTGGATGAAGATTTAAAGAAATGGCGAAATAAGCCGTTAGGAAAGATAAAATATCTTTGGCTAGATGCACGTTATGAGAAGGTGCGCACTAGCGGCACAGTACAAGACTGTGCGGTATTGATAGCCTATGGCTTTGATGAATCAACCGGCAAGAGAACAGTGCTAGGTGTTTCTGTTGCGTTATCAGAGGCTGAGGTACATTGGCGTGATTTTCTTCAGCAGTTGGTTGAGCGAGGTATACATGGTATTGAGTTGATTACTAGCGACGCTCATACTGGCCTAAAAGCCGCTAGAAGAGCTGTGTTCCCCAGTGTTCCTTGGCAACGCTGCCAATTTCATTTGCAGCAAAATGCTCAGGCTCACATACCAAAGCGCTCAATGAAGGAACCAGTAGCTGAGGAGATTACAGCTATATTTAATGCCTCAAACATTCATGAGTCGGAAAGACTATTGGCTATGGCGGTAGATAAATATCAGCAAACAGCACCAGAGCTTTCTTCTTGGTTGGAAGTGAATATACCGGAGGGCTTAGTAGTGATGAACTTTGACAGGCCGCATCAAAAAAGATTAAGAACCAGTAACATAGCTGAGCGCGTAAACAGAGAGGTAAAAAGAAGGACGCATACAGTTGGAATTTTCCCTAATACTGAATCGTGCCTAAGGCTCGTATCAGCTGTTTTAGTGGAAATTGATGACCAGTGGAGCGGATCACCTAGATACTTAAGTTGAAGTGAATAATAAGGCTTCATAGGGTTTTAGGATAGATCATTCTTGTTCTTATTAACGAGATATAATTGCTATTACCTAAAAGTTAATAATTTATTTTGAGAGGAGAAAAATTTGAGGTATAAATAATTTTTTAGATTGATTAGCATAATTAATTTAAGATATTATGCGATGAGACAGGTACAATAGAGTGCCATTTAGAATTTTAAAGGTTTTTCTAAGTACTGAAGTTGGTTTTTACAGACAAAATAACGCTCTATCGATGAGTTACTCAAACATAAGCAAATGATTGAAGATCAATTATTCGAACGTGAGAAAAATCTCTTTAGTTTAAATCAGGTGATCACTCTCTACGATATAACCAATACCTACTTTGAGGGTAGAGCATTACAGAATGATCACGCACAGCATGGTCGATCAAAGGAGAAGCGGTCTGATTGTCCGCTTGTTTCTCTAGGACTCGTGCTGGATGGCTCAGGGTTCCCGCAACGCAGTGAATTTTTCAAAGGGAATGTTAGCGAGCCTAAAACATTATCCGAAATGCTAACTGAGCTTCATGCACAGCCAGAGGCAACAATTATCTTAGATGCTGGTTTTGCAACTGAAGAAAATATTTCATGGCTTACTGAAAAAGGTTTCCATTATATTGTAGTGAGCCGTAGAGCATTGCCTGTTGTCGATGAAAACATTGATAAAGTGCTAGTAAAAGAATCAGTAAATAATACGGTTACAGCGCAATTAATTAAAGATACTGAAGCAAATGAAGTCTTACTGTACTGCCATTCTCAGGCTAAGGAAGAAAAAAGCTTAAATATGATTAGTAAGGCTGAGACTCGTTTCGAAGAGGAATTAATTAAGTTAGCTAATGGACTCACTAAAAAAACTGGAATGAAAGCAATTGAGAAAGTAACCTTGCGTTTAGGTCGAATAAAGGAGCGCCATAAACGTGTTTCAGGTCGATACACTATCACGCTTGATTCAGAGGCTGATAAGGTTACGAAAATCAGTTGGAGTAAAGTTAACTCTGAGAATCTGGGCGCATATTGTTTGCGTAGTAACAGAATGGATTTAGATGAAAAAACAATTTGGAGAATCTATACAACTCTAACTGATGTTGAATCGGCATTCAGATCATTAAAATCAGAGTTAGGCCTGCGTCCTATCTACCATCAAAAGCCAGAGCGAGTTGATGCCCATCTGTTTATTAGTATTCTTGCTTATCACTTACTACACACTATTCGCCATCAACTTAAATTGCAGAGCATTGATAGTAGCTGGCAAACTATACGGCAGATTTTTAGCACTCAGGTTCGTATCACGACTACGATGCGGCTTGAAAATAATAAACTACTTTCTGTTAGAAGAACCTCAAAGGCAACTCCAGAGCAAGTTGTGATCTATAAATCGTTAGGCATGAATTCACAACCTGGGCACACTGAAAAAACAATTTGTTAAGTTGTAGTGACCCTAAACGTTTTTTTAAAATGTAAGTCATTGATTTGGATAGGTTTAATTTTAGAAAGGGCAAAGTTGGGTTAAGTTGAGTTTTAATAGGCATAGCTAGCTGTTCTTTGTGAGTCGTTGTTTTTGCCGGTACCAGTCACGCTGTTTTGCGCTTTGGCGTTTGTCATGTAGCTTCTTCCCTTTTGCTAGTCCAAGTTCACATTTAACTAAGCTATTTTTCCAGTGTAAATTGAGCGCTACTAAGGTGTAACCTTTCTGTTCGATTTTACCAATTAGTTTATTGAGTTCTTCCCGATGCAAAAGTAACTTTCGGGTTCGGGTGGGGTCAGGGCTAACATGTGTAGAAGCAGAAGGTAAAGGGCTGATATGTGCGCCAATAAGCCATGCTTCACCATGCTTAATAATAACGTAGCTTTCTTTAAGTTGAGTGCGGCCAGCACGGATACTTTTTACCTCCCAGCCAGCTAGCTCAATTCCTGCCTCTAGCCGCTGTTCGATAAAGTAATCATGTAAGGCTTTTTTATTTAGTGCGATCGTATTGTCGCTTGGCTTTGCTTTTTTGTTCATAGCCGGCGAGTATAACAAAGCTGTTGCTAAGTTGCGATGAGACAAGGAAATAAGCTAGAAGCAGTTTACTTTGAGGATATAAGTCTGTACATTTAGCGCTCAAATAAAAAGGGGAATTCGAGAGGTTATGACGGTATTAACTCGCTCAGCTAAGCTGCCTTACTCAGCAGAGTCTATGTATCAATTAGTTAATGATGTGAAAGAGTATGCTAACTTTCTACCTTATTGCTCAAAAGGTGAAGTGATTGAAGAAGGTGATGGCTACGTCGTTGCGAGTTTAGAGCTGTCAGCAATGGGGGCGAGCAAATCCTTTACAACCCGTAACACACTATACCCATCTACTCGGATTGAAATGGAGCACGTTGAAGGTCCTTTTAAACACTTGCGTGGTGCTTGGACCTTTGAAAACTTGCCTTCCGGCGGGTGCTTTGTTGAGTTAAGCTTGGATTTTGAAGTTCATAACAGCTTATCAGGTCTATTCTTTGGCAAAATATATAAAAAAGTTGCTGACGAGCTGGTTGAGTCATTTACTAATCGTGCCCATGAGTTATATCGATGATTACAGTCGAGGTTGCTTATGCAACGCCAGCTAAGCAGCTTATTTTATCTGCTAAAGTATTGCCAAACGCAACGATTGAAGAGGCTATCTTAGCTTCAAGTATTTTAACGTCTTTTCCTGAAATTGATTTAACCAAAGTTAAGGTTGGTCTATTTGGCCAGCTTGCTACTTTACAAACACGCCTATCCGCAGGAGATCGGGTTGAGATTTATCGCCCACTAACGATTGATCCTAAGCAGGCACGTAAACAACGAGTGAAGAAAAAGTGAGTGAGTTGAGTTTTTACTTTTGGATTTCTTCCTAGCTGTGTGGGTAGGTCGGGTGAAGCCAGGGTGTTGCAACGAAAAGTGACAATCCCTCGTTTTTTCTATTAACAAATTAACTCAGAATAAGTTAACTGTTAAAAGCCACATACCTCTCCTCTTGGTTGCTGTGTTGTAAGTTAATCTGTCCGTTAAAATGCGACCAATATGTTTGATATTCACTACGCTGTAGGAAAAGGAGTATTAGGATGATTAAGCAGTTAGTAGCATTAACGTCTAGTGCGGTATTTATTACCTCTGCATTTGCGAGTCAATCACCGAGTTTTTCGACTAATTTAATTTCATTGTTTCCTATGGCGAATTATAACCAGACTGTTTCAGAGTGGTTAAAGCCTAGTGACCCTAATTACAATAAACCATTGTTCGATCAATCAATACAGAAGAAACGTATGCAAATGTTTGATGATCACTGGTTAGGTGATTTATCGCCTTGGAGTGAAGGTTTTGTTAAACGTTTATTTGCAACGTCTATGAAGCAGCAAGAGCTTGCAGTGATTGCTTGGTTGAATAACCCGAAAATGCAAAGTTATGGTGAAAACTTTAGACCCCATAAACAAGCCTGGTTTGATCAAATACAGGCGAATATGAATTTAGATCAGTTTGATCCTTTTCAATATAATGCTGCAAACCGTGCTATTGCTGTGCATAACATGGAACTGCGTGCTTTACCAAGCGATGCAAAACATTTCTATAGCTATAAACTGGCTGGACAAGGTTTTCCGTTTGATAATTTACAAGTAAGTGCAGTTTGGGCCGGAACACCTCTCTATATTATGGGGCAAACCCAAGATAAAGTTTGGGACTTTGTTGCTACGCCAGCCGTTATTGGCTGGGTGCATAGCAGTGATGTAGCAAGGGCAAATGCTACTTTCATTAATAGTTGGCAACAAGCAGGTTTAAATCAGCTGGCTGCAATCACTAAAACCAAAGCTAGTATTGTCGATAGCAAGGGTCGTTTTTTGTTTAGTGCTTATGTGGGTTCGGTATTTCCAGTTAGTAGAAGTTCTGGTTCGCAATTACAAATTATGGTGCCGGTTGCTGATCAAGATGGCCAAGCACAGGTTAAAATTGCTACACTTAATGCAACTCAAGCAGCTGTGATGCCATTGTTACCCACAGAAGCAAATATGGCCTTGTTGTTTAAAACAATGGTCGGCCGGCCTTACGGCTGGGGGGGCAGTTTCTTTTATAATGATTGTTCGCAAGAACTGAAAAGCATCTATGCGCCTTTTGCAATTTGGTTGCCTAGACATTCCTCAGATCAGTTACGTGGCGGAGTCACGGTTGATAAAACCAGTCTACCTATGGATGGTCGCTTAAGTTATTTAATGGGACAGGGCCATCCGTTGATGACTGTTATTTACATTGGTGGGCATATTATTATGTATATCGGTAATTATCCTAACCCACATGCAGCGGGCAGTCCTCCAATGGCCATGACTTATCAAAATCTATGGGGTTTGGCACCCGCTTCGCGTAACCGTCGTGCAGTGGTTGGCATGTCAGCGTTGTTCCCGATGTTAAAGCAGTACCCGGAAGATAAAACATTGGTTTCGCTGGCTCATGCGCGCTATTTTAAAGTGTCTTATTTAGACCAGTTGCCAACCAACCTTACAGCAGCTAATCAAATTAATGTACAACATATGCTGTTCCCAGAGGCGATGTTGGAACAAGAGCAGTACTAGCTATTATTTTAGAGTGATTACAATTGTAACACTTGGCTTGTCTAGATATGAGGTGTTATATGAGGCGTATAATTAATCAATATCAAAATACGTTATATTGTTTTTATATTATTTTATTAATAATGTTTGCTAGTAATGCTATTGCTAGCCCACAGGCGTTATTAAATAACAGTAAGCAACAACTGCTTGTGACGGTTCCCAATATCAACGATTTTCATGCAACATTGCGTTTTTACCAGCGTCAAAGTGTTAATGCTAGTTGGCACTTATCTCGTGTTAATGGCTATCAAAGTATTCCGGTCGTTATTGGTAAGAACGGTTTAGCATGGTCGCCAAATTTAGCTCAAAAGCCGTCTAATATGAAATATAAGCAAGAAGGTGATGATCGCTCTCCTGCGGGTGTTTTTACTTTACCAATGGCATTTGGTATAGAAAATAACCCGCATCCGTTTATGCCTTATATTCACATTAACAAAAACATCATTTGTGTTGATGATGAAAATTCTAAATTCTACAATGAAATAATTAACAAGGCTGTTCCAAAGTTACATCAAGATTGGGCGCATGCTGAAATAATGAGTAAAGAAGTACCTGTGTATAATACAGGGTTACAAGTTAACTATAATCCTGCCCATTTACCAGGTGAAGGGTCTTGTATTTTTGTGCACCAATGGCGTTCTTTAGACTCAGGAACAGCGGGTTGTACAGCAATGGATAGTCGCAATATAATTTACATTGTTAAGACTTTAAAACAGCAAGATGATCCTGTTTTAGTAGAGCTACCGACATCTAGGTATTCATATTTTCAAAAAGGGTGGAAGCTTCCTATTATTTGATAATAAGGGGTGCCTGTTTTAAGGCGGAGCGAACATGGTTAGTGGATTTTTGGTAACCATGTATTCGTTGATAGTTATTTTTCTATGCGGCTAACTCGGCCATTCCTAATGTATAGCGTAATTGTTTTTTGAATTTTAGTGCCATTATTGGGTAAGTACTGATAGGAGTAAACGATAAGGTTGTCATCAAAAGTATTGCGTAATACAGGTGCCCCCAGTAATTTGATAACTTCATTTTGACTCATGCCAACATGCAAGCTTGCTTCTTGTTTTGCTGTAATGATGTTTCCTTGCTCGATATTTGGCCTGTAGGGGTGTAGATAAGAGCAGGCAGCAAGGCTTAAGCAGGTGATCAATAAAGTTAATAAGCTTAGCATGGTGTAACTGACCTTTTATAAAAGCAATCTAGCCGACATCATACAGGATTTTAGTGATTTCGGTAGGGGTGGGGTATAGAATGGATGCTCGATTAGCTGGGAGAAATTAATGGGGAATCAAGAATTGCGCAAAGTTGGCTTAAAGGTTACTTTGCCACGTTTAAAAATCTTAGAAGCTCTAGAAAAGTCACCCTTGCGTCACTTAAGTGCTGAAGCAATTTATCAACATTTGTTAGCTGCTGGTGAAGAGGTTGGTGTGGCTACGGTTTATCGTGTATTGACTCAGTTTGAAGAAGCCGGTTTGGTTATTCGCCACAATTTTGAAGGTGGACATTCAGTCTTTGAATTAAACCAAGGTGAGCACCATGATCACTTGGTATGTGTTAAGTGTGGCGAGGTTGCTGAATTTTTCGATGAGCTAATAGAGCAACGTCAGCAGTTTATCGCTGATAAATATGGTTACGAAATTACTGACCATGTGATGACAATCTATGGTATTTGCCAACGTTGTCAGGAGTAGTTCAACCTAGAATCCGCAGTTGAGTCACACTACCCAGCGCAGCCTCTTGATTTGCCTGACTATTTGAAAGGTTCGCTCTTTACCAATAAGGTGTGCACGCTCACTTTCAATACGTCAACCAAATCAATTGACTACACTGGATTAATGCGATCAACTTCGGATTCTATGTTCAAGCGGGCTCTGTCACTTTTTCTTTGTTTTGTTTTGCCTCAAAGTGTTTGAGCAAATCCTCGATTAGCTGGTCAAGTGCTTCAGTCATTAGAACAAAGTCAGCATCGAACTGTTGCTCAGGAGTTTCAGCGTAGGTTTCTTTAGCTACCGCAAGTAGCTCTTCTTGATAACGAATGCTGCGAATGTGAAAGTTATCATCCAAAATAAAACTTAAGTCCTCATCAAAACTTAGCCCGAGCTGTTTAACTTGGCAACCGTCTTTCACAAGAGACTGAATGCTGCTAGCAAATAAGTTCTGTTGTTGGCAGCGGATAATACGGTTCTGCTGTTCAGGATCTTGAAGTACGCAAGATTTTTCGATGTGTAGAGCCCCTGGTAGTTTGTTGTGTTGTAGCCATTGAGTCATCTCATGGCCTGGTTTTTTAGTTTCTAAGGCGACGAGATTAAGATCATCGAAGGTACGCTTAAATAAATGAGTGAATTTGTCAGCACGTGAGGGGGTGCAGGTATTTAGAATAAGCAGTTGTTTTTTTGTATCGATGTACGCATAGATTTTTGTATATTGGCTAAAGGCTCGTGGGCGTAGGGCAACGATGATGTCATCTTTGAGGTCACGTTTTTCTTTTGCGCGTATTGGCCGTTGCTCTTCTTGCTCAATTTCTTTGATGCGTTCAGCCAGTTTCTGTCTAATGACAGTGGCTGGTAATAGTTTTTTTTCAATCTGCAGGCAAAACATTAAGTAACCATTGGCAGCATAGGTTAGTGGACTGTCTTCTAGGTCGAGAGGTGAATGCCAGCCAACACTTTCTTCGAAGCTTGGTAAGCATGGGCTAAAAGCGAAGCGTTGTAGCTGGTTTTCTAAAGCTTCAGGGCTGTATTTTATTGGTGCTGAGAGGCGAAATAGTTGAATATTTTTAAACCACATGGTTGCTGTATTTTCCAGTTTTTTAATTAGGCCGGCATTCTAGCGGTTGTTGCTGTGGATTGAAATATGGCGCGACTATTTATATCCTTATTGCTGGAAATATAGGTCACGCAATAAATGAACAACCTTGTGGACTTTGATTTTCAGAACCAGTATCTTATATCAAATTTTAGTACTTTTGATGGCTGAAAGCTTGGGAAATGCTGAGCCATTTTTTTGAATTAATGAAGTTTATTGATTGAAGGGTTTTAAGGATAAGGCAAAGTGCCAACCGTATTGCGATTAAAAGGCTATCGTTTTTTCTTTTTCAGTTTAGAGGGAAGTGAGCCGCCTCATATTCATGTGGAGCATGGTGATAAGGTGGCAAAAATTTGGCTTGATCCCATAAATTTAGCAAGTTCATCAGGTTTTAGGAATCATGAGCTAACTAAGGTTAGGGCAATGGTAATAGAGCATAGAGAAACTTTTTTGGAGAAGTGGCATGAGCACTTTAGCAGTTAAATTTGATGAGCGTGCTGTTGATGTAACTATTACTGATAGCGCTATTTTATTTGTTTTAGCTGATGGTAGAGAAATTTCTGCGCCATTGGAGTGGTTTCCTAGATTGCGTGATGTCGAGCAAAAAAAACGTCAGCATTGGCGGCTTATTGGAAAAGGGATTGGTGTACATTGGCCTGACATTGATGAGGATATTGCTGTTAGTACATTGATGCGAGGGTATGATTTATAGCTTTTCTTTGCAGATTATTCTTTTTGATTTACTTTATTAATAGCTTCAAATAATAGCTGCTCAGTTTCTGCCTGAAGTGTCAGGTGGCCTAGTTTTCGGTTAGGCCTTGGTTGTTTACCGTAGTCGTAATAGTGTAGGTTGGCTTGTTTGACAAGGTGTTTGCTTGGTAGTGAACCAATTAAGTTAATCATAGCGGTGGGCTTATTAACTGTGATTTCAGGCAAGTCATAGCCAGCAATAGCGCGCAAGTGGGCCTCGAACTGTGAGCAATTACAAGCTTCAATTGTTAAGTGTCCTGAATTGTGCACTCGCGGAGCCAGTTCATTAGCATACAGTTGATTGTCTTTGACAAAAAACTCAATAGTCAATACCCCAACGTAGTCTAGCTCTTCTAGTAGAGCGCGCATAAGCTGCTCAGCTTGTGCTTGTAGGTCTTTATTATCAATAAAGCTTGAAATACGTAATATACCCTGATGATGCTGATTTTTTATTAATGGGAAAAAACTTATTTGGTCATTGCTATTACGTGCAGCAATTAAAGAGACCTCGTAATCAAAATCAACAAAGCTTTCTAGGATAGCTGGTTGCTCATTAATGGCTGACCAGGCCTTAGAAGCAGCTTTAGTGCTGTCAATCCTTACTTGCCCTTTGCCATCATAGCCAAAGCGCCGAGTTTTAAGTAAAGCAGGTAAGGGCTGGTTTTTGCAGCTAAGCTGCAGGTCAGTTAATGAGTCGACGGTTGAAAAAATCGCCGTATTAATGCCTAGCTGCTTGAAGAAATTTTTCTCTAACAAACGGTCTTGTGAGATTTTTATTGCTCTTGCATTAGGGGCGACAGGTTTAAACTGTGCTAAGAAATTTAGTGTGTCAGTATCGATATTTTCATTTTCTAGGCTGATTGTATCAACAAGCTGAGCAAACTCAGTAAGCTTAACTTGGTCTGTTAGTTGGCCGCTAACTACCTTTGCATTACGTGCGGCAGGACAGTCAGTATTTTCACTATAACAAACAATTTCCATGCCAAGTTGGCAAGCGCTATGAGCTAGAAGTTGGGCAAGTTGTCCTCCACCCAGTAAACCAATCTTCATCTTTGACCTCTTGGATCAGTATTTTCTAAAACAGTATCTGTTTGGCGTTGGCGATAAGCGAGCAAGCTATCGCGTAAGCTAACATCATAGTTAGCTAAGATGCTGGTGGCTAATAGTGCGGCATTGACAGCGCCTGCTGTGCCAATTGCGAAAGTGGCAACAGGTATACCTTTAGGCATTTGCACGATAGAGAGTAGTGAATCCAAACCATTCAATGCTTTTGATTGAATGGGTACGCCTAGTACAGGAATGTGTGTTTTAGCTGCTAACATGCCAGGCAAATGAGCGGCGCCGCCGGCACCGGCAATAATGATTTTTATCCCGTTCTCTTCAGCCGTTTCAGCATAGTAGAATAAGCGATCAGGGGTACGGTGTGCAGAAACGATACTGGCTTCATAATTAACACCAAGTTCATCAAGTGTATTGGCGGCAAGTTCCATGGTGGGCCAATCCGACTGTGAACCCATAACGATACCAACTTTACTATTCATAATGGTTATCCCTTAAGTAGAGAGTTAAGTAATGGCGTAGCCTGTTGATAAATACCAGGGCTTTGTGATTCACGTGGCCCAGCAATATTAAGTGTTTTGATTTTATTTTCGATGATCCAGTTGGTAATGGGCTGAATATCGGGGTGGTCATTAAGTGCGATAATAAGATAAGGCTTTTGTAACTGCTTAGCAAAAGTTAAAGTAAGTGGGGTGCCATCCGTGGTATCGATAGGTAGGCTTGAAACAATAATTAAGGTGCCATCTGAATCTCGTACATTTAGCTCTGTGCGTTCACTGTAGTTATCAGTTGCTGTTTCCTTTAGTTGGTAATAGTTAGCTAGTGTACCGTCTTCGGCAAGGCGACCTTTAGGGCACCAGCCGCCATAAGGAAAGTTAACTTTTATTGCTGTATCAAGTGCAGCTCGGTCTATACCAGTCTGTCCACCACTAACTATTTTTTTCAGCATGATTTTTCCTTAGTGGTTAAAGCAGCGGTGATCGGTAAAGGCCATCGCAATCCCATGTTCATTGCAAGCATCAATCACTTCTTGGTCTCGCACGGAACCACCTGGTTGGATCACGGCACGAATGCCTGTGTTAGCAATACGGTCAATGCTATCACGAAACGGGAAAAAAGCATCAGAGGCGAAAACAGTATTAGCTAGATTTTTTCCTGCCTTTTGTAAGGCGATCTCGACAGCATCAATGCGAGAAACTTGACCTGCACCTACACCAACAGTGGTTTGATTCTTGGCAACTAAAATGGCATTAGATTTTATATGTTTAACTACTTGCCAACTAAAAAGTAAGTCAGCTTTAACTGAGTCGCCGATGGCAGTTTTAGTGACAATATTTAAATCGTCAGGAGTTAGACGGTAGTTATCGTGCTCTTGTAGCAGGAGCCCGCCTTTAATAGCTTTAAGGTCATAGTTAACTTGATAGCTGCTGATGTTATTAAGCTTAAGTACGCGTAGGTTTTTCTTTTTACTAAACCACTCCAGGGCTTTCGTTGTGTAGTCTGGTGCAACGATAATCTCAAAAAAGACTTGTGATAGGTACTCAGCAATCGTTGCGGTACATGGTTGGTTAATAGCAATTATGCCGCCAAAAGCAGACTTGCTATCAGCTTCAAAGGCTTGTTGGAAGGCCTTGTCAATGGAATCTGCTGTAGCGACACCACAAGGATTGGCATGCTTGACAACGACGCAAGCAGGTGTAGAAAACTCACCTAGGCAAAGCAAAGCACTATCAGTATCAGCATAGTTATTGTAAGACATGGGTTTGCCTTGTAACTGTTCTGCTGCAAGTAAGCCTGTTTTTTCATTGCTAGTGCAATAAAGGCTGGCAGCTTGGTGAGGGTTTTCACCATAACGTAGGGAGGTTGCTTTTTCATAGCTTAGATTTAATTTGCTAGGGAAAGCGTCATCACTTAAGTATTGCTGAATTAAGCTGTCATATTGAGCTGTATGGGCAAAGGCTTTGATTGCAAGCTGTTTCCGTAGGGGTTCATCAATCCCTGCCTTTAATTGATTAATGATTTGATCATAATCATTTGGGTCAACTACAACACTGACCCAGTGAAAGTTTTTTGCTGCAGCTCGAATCATGGTTGGACCACCGATATCAATGTTTTCAATTGCAGTATCTAGGTCGGGATTGGTTTGGATAACTTGTGCGAAAGGGTATAGGTTACAAACAATTAAATCTATCCAGCCAATATTATGCTGCTCGGCTTCTGTTGCATGTTGATCACGTTTGCCTAAAATCCCGCCATGGATTTTAGGATGTAGAGTTTTGACGCGCCCAGCCATAATTTCAGGAAAGCCAGTAACAGTGCTGACTTCTTTGTGAGGTATTCCTGCTTCATCCAGCTTCTTTGCTGTACCGCCTGTTGATAGGATTGTAATATGATGAGCATGCAGTGCTTGTGCTAGTTCAATAATATTAGTTTTATCTGAAACGGAGAGTAGTGCGGTCTTAGGTATCATAAATTTTGCTCCTTGAAATTATCTAGCCATTTTTTAACTGCTTCAGCCATGGCTAAGGCCTCGAGTGTTTGTACCTTTTCCTTTAAACTTGTAGCTGTCTCTCTTGCAGTAATAGAGCAGCTTTTTTGTGCAAGGATTTCACCGCCATCTACTTGGTCGGTAACGATATGCACACTGCAGCCAGACATTTGGTCACCAGCGTCAATAGCAGCTTGGTGAACAGCCAGGTCCATTAATCCAGCGTGTTTAGGTAGTAATGATGGATGTACATTTAAGATTTTATCATGCCAATCATTAACAAACTGTGAGGATAGAATCCTCATGAAGCCAACCAGTAAAATTAAATCAATTTGATGGGTCTTAAGGGTTTCAGTTAAAACCTGATCATAGGCTTCGCGTGAGCGTTTATTCGCCGTAATAATTAAGTAGGGAAGGCTGAGCAGTTGTGCTTTCTCAACTAATCCTACAGATGATTTGTTGCTAATTATTAAACCTACTTCAACTGGTAGGTTAGATAGTTGGTTAATTAACGCTGGAACAATGCTGCCATTAGTTGAACCTAATATTGCAAGGCGAATAGGTCTCATGCAGGCTGCCCCTTGGTTAGTTCTTGCATGTGCTTGATCCGTTTATTAAGTAGTTCTTCAGTGCCGATGTCCGGGCGATAAAAATAATTACCAGAGATACATTTGATGGCCTGCTCAATTTGTTTGCTGGCAGACGTGATATGATTAGCTTTACTGACTAAAGCTAGTGCTCGTGAGCCTGTCATTACTAGTTGTCCATCCTCTTTTTCAATAGCACCATAATAAATATCAACGTTATCAGGAAGGTCGTTTATTTCGATGGTTTGGTTTTTTTCAGGATTGGTTGGATATCCATCGGGAACTAAGTATTTACAAACAGTAGCTTGACTAGCAAATCTTAATGAAAGCTTATCTAGTGTTTGATTAAGTAGTGCTTGGCAAACTTCAAAAAAGTCAGTCTCTAGTAGAGTTAGTAAATTAAGTACTTCGGGGTCACCAAAGCGGGCATTGAATTCAATAAGCTTTACACCATGCTTGGTGAGCATGTAGCTGCCATAGAGAATGCCTGTATAGGTTTGATGACAGTAATCCTGTAGTGCTTGAATAGAATGCTGATTGATATTTTGGGCTTGAGAAAGAGCCTGTGTTGTCAAAAAAGGCAGTGAGTGATCGTTGTCAGAGTAGGAGCCCATGCCACCAGTGTTGGGTCCAGTATCTCCAACAAAAGCGCGCTTATGGTCTTGTACTGCAGGTAAATGAGTAATTTGTTGCCCAGAAACCAGGCTAATTAATGAGAACTCTTCACCCTCGAGTTTCTCTTCAATAACAACTTGCTGTCCTTGTGAAAAGATTTCTTTGCAAAAGTGAAGTGCTTCTTGGTGTGAGTGTAAATGTTCTCCGGAAATCTTAACTCCTTTACCGCCCATCAAACCGTTTGCTTTGATAACATAGTCTTCCCCTAGCTGTTTAAGTGTTTCCGCTATTTCACCGATATCATTAAAGCAAAAATAACACGGACTGCCAGAGATACGATATTGGGTTGTTAGCTGACGGGAAAAAGCCTTGCTAGTTTCAATTTTAGCGAGTGCTTGTGTTGGGCCAATGCAAGGAGTGCCTGAAGCATTGAGCGCATCAACAACGCCAAGTGATAATGGTAATTCTGGGCCAACAATAGCAAAGTCAATTTGCTGGGCTTTAGCATAAGCAATTAATACCTCAAGGTCATCTAAGGACCTAACGTGTAAGTCAGTACACAACTCTTCTAAGCCCGGATTAAAGTTTGAAGCCCAACAAAAAAGTTGTATAGGATGGCTTGAGTCAGCAAGTTTTTTAGCAATGATATGCTCTCTTGCTCCTGAGCCTATAATGAGAATGTTAGTCATGACTTTCTCCTGTATTGGTTAAGTAGCCCGGCTTGAGCGTTAGCGATAAGCCGGGGTAGGGCCTGATGTTGACCCCCGGATTATCAAATGCTTCGCATTTTCAATCCGGGCTACAAATCCCTCGAGTTACAAATTCCCTGCATCGCATTCGCTTGGCCGTTCCCTTTAAAAATGGAATTATGTAACCTCATTTTTAGTTTTACTTTGCTGAGTTAAAGTTTGTTCTTTTTTGCCACAATTAAACTGACCATTTAAACAAGCAAGACATGGGTCAGTTAAGTGGTGCTTGCCTTTGCGACTAATGGCCTCAACTAGATCATCAATATCTTGGTAAAGCAATTCATCCACGCCTAAGTAGGTTTTTATCTCTTCGACTGTTTTTTTGTTGGCAATCAGCTCACTTTTAGTGGGGATATTGATGCCGTAATAACAAGGAAACTTAACTGGTGGGCAAGCTGAGGCTAAGTAGACTTTCTTTGCGCCAGCCTCTTTAACCATGCGAACAATTTCTTTGCTGGTAGTGCCGCGGACAATACTGTCATCAACTAATAAAACTACTTTACCTTGTATCTCAATTTGTTGTGGAATGAGTTTGTGTCTTACTGAGTGTTGGCGTAAGCCTTGTGATGGCATGATAAAAGTTCGCCCTATAAATGGGTTTTTATAGAGTCCTTCAGAGTAATTTATTCCCAGTTCTTTAGAAAAGGCTAGTGCTGCAGTATTTGAAGTAAAAGGAACGGGAATGATGACGTCTGGCAGTTTATAGGGAAATGTTTTTTGCCAAGCTTTTGCCAGGTTTTCTCCCATTCGTAATCGAGAGCGGTAAACGCTAACATCATTGATGATGGCATCTGGTCTGGCAAAGTAAACGTATTCAAAGACGCAGGGGTGAAAGTCGGCATGAGATAACGTTTGGCGTAATAACCTACCGCTAGGCGTGGCACAAATGACTTCACCAGGTTGGACATCGTCTAATAAATGAAAATTGTTGCTATGAAAGGGGGTGTTTTCTGAAGCAAAACAGTAGTCAGTACCTTGCTCACTTTGACGTTGGCCAATAACCAGTGGACGATTGCCGTGAGGGTCACGAAAAGCAAATAAACCTCGACCAACGATGGTACAAAGGACTGAATAGCTGCCTTTAGCTAATTGATGAATATGCTTAACTGCTTGGCAAAACTGTTGAAAAAACTGTTCTTCATTGTCGACATGAGGCTGAGCAGCTAGTCCATCAGACAAAAGGTGAAGTAATAGCTCTGAGTCACTACCGGTATTAAGGTGGCGGCGTTTTTCAGTTTTTAAATAAGTAGCCAGTTGTTGGTAGTTAACTAGATTGCCATTATGAGCAATTGCAATACCGTAAGGATGTACAAGTGTTAGGGGTTGCGCTTCAGCTAAGTTGGCGGTATTACCTGTCGTTGGATAGCGTAAATGAGCAATGCCTACTTTTCCTGTAAGCATACTGATGTCTTCAGATTTAAAAAACTCATTAACTAGTCCGCGACCAACTTTTAAGTGCATGCGATCATCATAGGTTAATACTCCAACTGCATCTTGGCCACGATGCTGTAGATGGATTAGGCTCTCAATTAGTTCTGTCGCTACAGATTGGTGAGCGCTGATGCCAACGATGCCACACATGCAGGGTCTTCTCCTTTGAAAGTTTGGTTGGTGATTCGCTCGTAAAGTTTTTGATAGCGAGCGGAAACTTGTAGAGCCAATGAATTCGGAATGGGTGGTAGTGTTTCGTCTTGATAAGGATTGCAGTGTTCCTTATACCAGAGGCGTAAAATCTCTTTGTCAAAACTTTCTGGCTCTTGTAGTTTGGAGAAACGTTGCTTGTAGTTGCTAGCTTCCCAATAACGGCTTGAATCTGAGGTGTGCAATTCATCAATAAGGACTAACTGACCTGTTTCATCACGGCCAAACTCATATTTTGTGTCTGCCAATATTAAGCCTTTTTCTTTAAGTAAGTTGCTAGCAAATTGGAATAGGTTCAAGGCTACTTTTTCAAGGCGTTCCCATTCACCTTTTTTTAGAAAGCTGAGTCTTTTTGCTTCATCTGGGCCAATAGGGCGATCATGTAGAGAATCTTTGGTAGTTGGTGTGACAAGCGGAAAGGGGAGTTCTTGATTTTTTTGTAAGTTATTAGAAAGGTGTCCGCCTATAAAACCACGCTCGCCTTTTTGATAAAGAGTCCATAAGGAGGTGTTAGTGGTGCCCGTAATATAGCCACGTACAATAATTTCGATAGGAAGCGGTTGGCAAGCTTTAACACGCATGCAGTTGGGTGTAATAAGTTCTAAAAAGTGATTAGGTATAATGGTTTGAGTTTGTTGAAACCACCAAGCGCTTAACTGAGTTAATATTTGCCCTTTAAAAGGAATCAGACCTAAGTGACGATCAAAGGCGCTAACACGGTCTGTGCTAACAAAAAGTAGTTCATCATTGCGTTGATAGCAGTCGCGGACTTTGCCTTGATATTTTGGCCAAGGCAAGTTGGTCTTAGCTAAGCAGGATAGATTGGCAACTGATTGAGTTTCAATTAGGGGCATAGTCATAACACTCATGAGCTACTGGGTTGGCAAAAATGGCAAGTTGTTTGAGTTGCTTAGTAACTTGGTCTAAGTTTTCGCTTGATTCAATCTGCCATAGTATACCGTGCTTGATAGTATCGATTTCTTTGAGGTCAAAATGTTTGGCCAGGGTTTGCTGTTTATAGTGGCCTAGCAAGTTATCCTTTTCGCGAACAAGTAATAGGCGTTTGTTAGGAGCGGTGAGAGTTTGTTTATCGACGAGTTGCTCTTTTTGGGGGTTAAATAGTTCATAGCTTGCTTGTAATTTTCCAGTCAAATTTGCTTGATCCAATTGGTTGCTACTGACCTCCCAGTGTGTGAGGCGACGTAGTTTGGTATTAATGCCTGCTTGTTGCAGCGCCTTATTAAGGCTAATTGTTGTGTTGTCTTGGATGTTAAGTTCAACTAATAGTTCAAGGTGGTTGGCATTTACCTGGTAAACACTTGTGGATTGTTTGGTTGGGGAGAAGTTTAGTGCCTTTCCTTGATAGCCATTTCTTTCAAGGTAGTAACGCATCGAATGAAAAATAATATCACCAGCAGGTGTGCGCTCGGGGTGTGGCATCATGGCCATAATATTACCGCTGGCATTAGAGATAGCAGCCAGGTTGTGTTGTGAGCCGTTGGGGTTAGTTGGAAACTCGGAGTGAGTGTGCCCCTGTTTGTCACAGTAATAAAAACAAGTTGCATTAGTAGCTAAAAGCGCTTGATAAAGTGAGTCATCTAATAAAAAGCGACCTTCAGCATGGGCTGCTGGGATGTGGATGGTTTGTTCGTTTGAAAAAGCATTGCTAAATGCACTATCGTTATTTGTATTGCTGGGTTTAATATTAACCCAGCTATTGTAAAACCCCGTGCCTAATATCTCGCCATTTTGTAAACGTTGGTTATCAGTTAAAGCAATAACTTTTTTATGGTTATCAAGTCCTGGGATTAGGCCGGATTCAACTAAGATTTGTGCGCCGTTACAAATGCCGAGTAAGGGCTTACCTTGTTGGGTTTGCTTTGTTAGTGTTTTCAATACAGGGTCAAGTGCAGCAATTAAACCAGCGCGTCCACGATCTTCATAAGAAAAGCCACCTACGATAACATAGCCGTCACATTGACTGAGTTTGTTGAGATCTTCGTTCCATAGAAAATCGATAGGGTTCATTTGAGCGCGTTCGATAGCTAGCTTTGTTTCACGTTGACAATTGGAGCCTGGAAACTGGATAACCGCTATTTTTTTCATAATAACTTAACCTTTTGGTGACCAGAGGTGATTTCACCAATAGGGTAGACACGATAGTTTGGTAGTTCGTTGGCAAGTTGTTCTAAGTGCTTGCTGGCATTGGCCGGTATCACGATGATATAGCCTATACCCATGTTAAAGGTACGGTAGAGCTCTTGATTAGGGAGTTGGCTTAATTGTGCTAGTAGCTCAAATAGTGGTTGTTGTGGCCAGCTGCTCGTATCAAGAGTAGCTTGAGCGTTTGCTGGTAAAATGCGAGGAATATTTTCTAGCAAGCCGCCGCCTGTGATGTGAGCCATGCCATGGATAGCAACCTGGCTATCCAATAAATGATGGACAAGTTGACTGTAATTAATATGGGCTTTTAGCAAGGTATTGCCTAGTGAAGTTTCGAAACCTTTTGGTTTGTCATCGATGCTCAGGTTTGCCACCTCAAATAGAAGCTTGCGAGCCAGTGAATAACCGTTGGTATGCAATCCGCTACTAGCTATGCCATAAATTTTATCGCCAGGTGTGATGGTTTGACCGTTAATGATTTTTGTTTTATCAACAATGCCGGTAACAATGCCAACAATATCTACTTCGCCAGGTTGGTAGACGCCTGGCATTTCTGCTGTTTCACCACCAACCAAGGAAACGTGGTGAGCTTGGCAAGCTTTACTTAGGCTATTAATAATAGTTTCAGCAATGTCGATATCGAGTTTGGCGCTGGCAATATAGTCTAGTAGAGTTAATGGCTTAGCTCCCATAACTAAAATATCATTTGCGGTTGCGCTTAATAAGTCATAACCGAGTTGGTCATATTGGTTGGCAAGTTGTGCAACTGTTGGTTTGGTGCCAAGGCCATCGATGCTTTGTACTAGGACTGGATGGCTGTAGTTGTTAACTAGATTTTTTAAATCATATAGACCTGCAAAACCACCTAAATCTGTCAGCACATTATCACTAAAAGTGCTTTTTACTTTGCTTTTGATTCGGCTAACGAGCTCATTGCCAGCAGCAATATCAACGCCAGCTTCCTTATAATCAATCATAGAAGTTTACCCTTTAAGCCGTTTGTCCAAGCACTTTTTGCTTCATTAAGTTCAATACTTAGATTACCATTAAAGCTAAGCTTTTTCTTTGCCTGGGTTTTACCAATCATTATGGGGTTAAGCTGATATCGTTCAAAACAAACATAGACGGCATCAAGTTGGGCGGGGACAACCTCTAGTACAAAGCCTCCGGTCTCACTAAACAGACGTTTCTCTATAGGTAGTTCGCCAGGAATGGTGACATCAAAGCCTATCTCATTAGTAAAACTCATCTCAGCTAGACAAGTAGCGATCCCACCATCACTGATATCGTGCGCAGCTAGGATGAGCTCTTGGTCAATAGCATCAGTTAGTGCATAAATTTGCGCGGTGACCTCATTAAAGTCTGGCTTAGGTAGTTGGCTACCGAGTTCGTTAAAAAGCTGATAATAAACGCTGCCGCCGCATTCATCTTTACGTTCACCAATCATCAATAAAATCGAGTCGGTACACTTAAGGTGGTTAGTAATCGCTTTGCTAGCATCATCTAGCTTACCTAGGCAGCTAATAACGGGGCTAGCAGGAATAGCTTGGCCATTGGATTCGTTATATAAAGATACGTTGCCGGCAACGACTGGGGTAGGGGTGTCAGTAAAGCCTTTAAGCGGGACATTAACTAGTGTATCGCGAATACCTCGAATAGCTTCAACTAAGTCGTGCATTTGCTCAGGTTTTTCTGGATTACCAAAGCAAAGGCAGTCGGTAATGGTTTGAGGAGTAGCACCGGTTGCAGCAACATTGCGCATGCTTTCAGTCACAGCATTAACAGCAGCCCAGTAGGCATCGATTTTGCCGTAGCGAGGATTATCATCAACAGCAAGAGCAATACCTGTGGCTTGAATTTCCTCAGGGTATTCGTTGCTATTGAAGGGTTGTATGATACCCGCATCAGCCGTGCCAGCCTCAATAATGGTACGGCCTTGTACTTGTTTGTCGTAGCTTTCGAATACAGTTTGACGGGAAGCAATGTTTTCATGGCTAAGCAGTTGTAGTACAACTTGTTTGAGATTAGTTGACTTGATATTAGGCTCTTTTAGGGTTTGTGTTTTTGCTTGTGTAGGCCGGTCATATTGCAAACCACGCGTAATGTCTTCGGCACTGGCATCAACAAGTGTAGTTTGTCCTTGGTAGTAGACATTGTACTGTCCTCCTTTGCGTATCTTGCCAATAACACTAGCACGCGCACCCGGTGAAACTTCAGGTAGGGCGTAGGTGTCATTATAGTGAGCTAAAATTTGTGAGCTTAGCTCAGGAGGGACAGCCCATAAATAGCGTTCTTGTGTTTCTGAGCAAAGGATTACTGCGGGGTGTAGAGTGTCGTTTATAGTGTGAACTTTGGTCAGCTCTATTTCAGCTCCCATGCCAGCAGCGTCAGCCATTTCAACGCTAGCACAGGCAACACCACCAGCGCCTAAGTCTTTAAAGCCAACTTGGTCGATAAGCTCCTGTTGTTGTAATTGCTTAAAGAGAGCGGTATTTGCTGCTAATAAATGTCGGCCTAAGAAAGCATTGGGCTCTTGTACAGCGCCACGGTTTTGCTCGTGTTCTTCTTCATCAAGTTCGAGTGAAGCAAAACTTGCTCCGCCAAAGCCGCTGTTATCCGTGGGTTTGCCAACTAAGATTAAATCATAACCATCAGAGTTTTTGGGTGCATAGGAGTGGATAATGTGATCTTCAGCGACCAACCCTAGAGTGACTACGGTGACCAAGCAGTTTTGTTGATAAGCTTCATCGTAGTAAAGGTCGCCGCCTACGTTGGGAATGCCCAAAGGGTTGGCGTAGCCAGCGATACCTGCTACAACGCCTTGGTGAAGCCAGTGTGTACGAGGGTTGCTTAAATCACCGAAGCGTAAGCTATCAGCAACAGCTATAACTTCCGCCCCCATGCAGCTTACGTCACGCACATTGCCACCTACGCCTGTTGCAGCACCTTCATATGGCACAATTTGTGAGGGGTGGTTGTGTGACTCATGGCTAATAACTATGCCATAGCTTTTGCCTGTCGTATCAGTTGCAATACGAACGATGCCGGCATCTTCTTTGGCGCCTAATATAACGTTGGGTCCGTCAGTTGGTAGAGTTTTTAAGTGTTGACGTGTGGACTTATATGAACAATGTTCAGAGCCTTGGATAGACCACAAGATGCATTCAGTTAAAGTGGGTGGGCGTTTTAGTAAGTCTTGAAGTTTGAGCGTTTCTTCGACGGTTAAGGTTAGGTTATTTTCTCGCAGGGTCGATTCAGCCTGCTGTGTAGTTAGCTGTTGAAAGTCAAACGTTTGCTCTTCAAACAACATTGGTTTTCAACCGATTTTCATAATTAACAGAAATGTTCAACTGTGGTTGCGAGTAGTTAGTGTTGCAATTACAGTTCAACACTTTGTTAATGGGCGCTACCATACGGCGTTTTTTTTACGAAGTAAATAGGGAGAATTCCTAAAAAAATTATTAAGTAGAAACCACCTGTTTATTTTAAATCAGTAGTGTTTGATTAAAAAGTAAGTGTTGGATGGGTAGGGTAGGTTAAGCGAGTTTTGTTGTAAGTGGCATCAAAATAAATGAGGATCTCTTTCAGAATGTATGGGTAAGTAAGCGTGTAGCCCGGATTGAAAATGCGAAGCATTTAATAATCCTGGATTAAGGCACACTTAGTCCCGGATTTTCACTTCGTCCAATCCTGGCTATACCCACACATTTTGAAAGAGAGCCATAAATCAAAAAAATTTCATATTCAATCTTGTAATCTTTGTCTTACAAATGTAGAGTGGCATTTCACAATTACTTTTAAAGGAAAAACATGATGAGAAAAACACTTTCAGCTTTAGTTGTCCTTACAGCTTGTAGTGGGGTGGCTTTAGCTGCTTCTATTCCAGGTGTTACTGTTAGTACTCTGTTAGGAAGTCGAGTGGTTGGTCATATTTCTAATCAACCTGGGCCGCAAGGAAAAACAGTCGCTAACCCCGGTACTTTATCTTGTGGAGCTAGTTCAGGTATTTGTACGAAAATCTATCATGCTGTCTCAAGTCTAGCAAAGTATAAATTTACTGATTTAGGTCATTGGCCAAAACAAGCGACGTTCACAGTTGCTTCAGCAGGACCTGGAACAACAAGCGGCACATTTACAGTTGATTTAAATACTATCAACTTACATCCAGGAGAAAACTTGCTTATTACTGGTGATCAGTATCAGCGATCAGGGTGTACGACGCTTCAAGGTGGGTCAGGTAAGCCGTTGCAGCTTTGCCCTGGGCAAGTTTAGGCTTTGAGTACTGAACTAACAGCCTAAATGTAACAGAAGCGAACTACCTTGGTGGTTCGCTTTTTTTTCAGTAAGTAGAAGTTGTTATCAGTTTGTTAGTGTAATGCCTTTTATACCGATGGTTAGTATATTAATTCCAATGGCTAATAGGATAAAAGCAAAGACTATATTACAGACTAGTATGCCGGGTTCTCTTAGTAGGTTTTTTATTTGCTGTGAAGCGTAGCAGGCAATAGCTGTCAGTGCGAATATAACAAAGATACCTAGAAATGCAGCAAAGTATTCTAGAAACTTCCCAGCAAAGTGGTCTATGGAGAT
>CBDALO010000184.1:0-8901 GCA_965196985.1 Gammaproteobacteria bacterium
ACCCATGGCTGATTTATTCATTGCTCGCGCAGCTTCCCGTGGGTAGCGATGCTTCTAATCATTTGCTAATTAGTTTGATGGGCAGTTATTCACTGCTTTTTATTGCCATCGTATTAAAATGTTTTTCGGCCAAAACAAAAGCGGAAAAAGTGTTTGGTCAAGCACATTTTTCTAAAGCGTTTGAAATTCAGCGTGCCGGTTTATTCAGCTCTCAGGGCATTGTTATAGGAAAGTCGTTTGGCAAACCACTCAGACTACCAGGATATGAAGGTGTATTGGTGGTAGCACCCATGGGTGGTGGTAAAACCACCGCTATTGCTGTGCCTAATCTTTTAGAGTGGTCAGGCTCCGGTGTGTTCAATGACTTAAAAGGAGAGCTGTATCGATTAACAGCCGAATACAGAAAAAACGCATTAAACAATGACTGTTACCTATGGGCACCTGCGGATGTGGATAAACAATCAGCGTGCTACAATCCATTTTTTTATGTCAGCCCCAATCCAGATTTGAGAATTAGAGATCTGCAACTCATCGCAGAAACCTTGATTCCAGCGACTAAGCTGGGCGATGGATTCTGGTATCAATCTTCGCGTGAAATATTTTTAACGTTATCGCTGTACTTGTTTGAAACAAGGCATATGGCAACCTTATCAGAAATTCATGATCTATCAAAACAAGAAAGCTTTTTTGAATGGCTTGAAAATGAAATTGCGATAAATGAAGATATTTTTTCAAAACATTTAAAACAAAATGCTTATGCCATACTGGGGACTGATGAAAAAACGCAGAAAAATATCCTAAAAGATTTCCACTCACGCATGGGATTATTTAATGATCCTCTTGTTAGCTACGCCACGAGTAAAAATGATTTTGATTTTAGAGAACTACGGCGTAAAAAAATCAGCATTTATATTCATATCCCTGATTCAGATAAAGAGCGCTTAAGCCCTATTTTAACGTTATTTTGGTCGCAAATGATCAACGTATTATCATCGCATGAACCAAGTGTTGACGAACCTTATGGTGTGCTCGCACTCATGGATGAATTTGGTAACATGGCGCGCATTAACAAATTAAAAGATGGGATGTCGTTTTTACGAAGTTATCATGTTCGATGCATTATTATCGTGCAATATTTAGCACAAATCATTTCTACTTATGGTCGAGATGATTCGAAAGGTTTTTTAAATAGTAAGGTTAAAATTGCTTTCGCACTAAATGATATGGATGATGCACAGTTTTTTTCTAAAGCCTTGGGAACTAAAACAGTCAAAGTGTCTTCCAGCTCTGTTAGCACAGGGCATGGTGATAATCCAGGCTCACGTAGCGAAAATATTAATTATCAATCACGCGCATTGATGAACCCTGATGAATTGATGCAGTTATCCGAGAAGAAAGAAATTATCTTAATTGAAGCGAAAAGCCCTGTTAAAGCGGATAAGTGTTATTGGTTTAAAGAGCCTTCTTATCGTCAATTGCTGAGTAATGCCAAAAATAATAATGCTGAGGAAATATCACATGAGTCTGAATAATGATGTACGCCTCATGGGTTTTTGCGCTGAAAAACCAGTGCTTAAAAAAACGCAGCACGGCACATCTATGGCAACGTTAGTCGTGTATACGCAAGAACTGATGAAAAACAAAGATCCGATTAATCAGGCGCATCGTTGTGTATTCTTTGGCGGCAAGGCTGAAATGATCGTAAAGTTTGCTTCAACAGGTCGTCATATCCATTTACGTGGTTCGTTACGATCACAAACGAAAGGTGAAGGGCAGGATCGGCGATACTATACCAGCATTTTGGTTGAAGAATTCAAGGTGTCGCCTCGTCAAAGTGTGGAGGCTTTAAAAGATACACTGCGTGAAATTATCGATGAAAACAATATTACAGAATATAACCAAATTGGCATATTGGCTGATGATAGCACAAGAAAAGAATAAGATTTCATGGATATGTTAATAAGTAATCGTAAACTAAGTATCCCAATCGATAGCTGCATTAGCAGGGCATGATAGTTTACAATAGTTAAAAATGGTCTATTTTTAATAGACCAAAAAGCATAATAATGAACTACACTTGTTTTTGGTTCGAAATAGGTTATAATAGTCTATTATGAATAGACTAAAACCATCAAAATTAAACTATTTGCTATCTGAATGGCCAGCCGGCGTTGTTTTGACATCTACTTGGTTGAATAATAATGATTATTACAAACAGCTGGTTAAACTGTACTGTGATCATGGTTGGATAAAAAGTCTTGGTAGAGGCGCTTATATACGTTTGAATGACGAGATAACCTGGTCTGGTGCAGTAAAGGCATTACAGTCTCAGCTCGATATGCCGGTCCATGTCGGTGGACTAACAGCGCTACAGCTCTATGGGATATCCCAATACACCATGATAGACGATCATAATCCGGTTTTTTATCTCTATAATAGCGTTTTTAAGAAAATCACCTTGCCCGTATGGTTTCAGCAATACTTCACGAATTGCCACTTTGAGCAAAAAAAACTATTCGATCATTCAGAAGGGTTGTCAAAAAAAATGGTTAATGGGGTGGAATTAACCGTCGCTGCCCCTGAGCGTGCTGTATTAGAGGTATTAGCCCTGGTTCCTATAAAAATAACATTATCGCACGCAGAAGAGTTGATGGAAGGTTTAGATCGATTAAGAGGCCCAATAATACAACACCTATTGAAGACGTGTCATTCCATCAAGGTTAAGCGTTTATTCTTGTATCTGGCTGAAAAAAATAATTTAGCTTGTTTTAATGACTTGAGTATAAAGGATTTGGAATTGGGTTCGGGTAAACGGGTGATCGGTGAGGGCGGTTCCTATAGTGCAAAATGGATGTTGAGTCTCCCACAATCAGATGAGCTCAATCAACAACAAGAGGAAGATGATGAATAGAGATCAGTATGTTGCTCAGGTTGAATTATTATTAGATTGCCTACCTGCATTAAAAGAGCAAGAAATTTTTGCCTTAAAAGGCGGAACGGCTATTAATTTTTTTATTCGAGATTTACCAAGGCTGTCGGTTGATATCGATTTAACGTATTTAAAGTCGGAGTCAAGGAAAAACGCAATTAAGGAAATAGAATCTGGACTAATCGATCTTGGTGGAGAAATCGTCAAGCGCAATAAAAAATTTCAAATAAGAGAATTAAAAACTAAAGAGGGCCAATTGCATAAGCTTATTATTGCAAATGGTGCGACTAAAATAAAAATCGAACCTAATTTAATTATGCGCGGCACACTCTTACCAACAAGAAAAATGGATATTGCCAAAGCTGTAGAAGATAAATTCGAGTACAGTATTAAGCAAATACCGGTGTTGTCAGAAGAAGAACTTTTCGCTGGAAAAATATGCGCGGCGCTTAGTCGGCAGCACCCGCGCGACTTTTTTGATATACGGGTACTGCTAGAAAATCAAGGTATTACTGATGGTATTCGCCAGGCATTTGTTATTTACTTACTTTGTTCGCCAAGACCCATACACGAATTACTACGACCAAATTTGATTGTTTTAAATAATATATTTGAAAATGAATTCATCAATATGACTGAAAAACCCGTATCACTGGAAACATTATTAAATGCTCGTGAAGAGCTCATTAAAGTGATTAACCAAATGCTATCAAGTAGTGAACGGGAGTTCATATTGTCAGTGAAAAAAGGTGATCCTGATTACTCCTTGATGCCATTTGATAATTTAGAGGAATTGCCTGCATTAAAATGGAAGTTAATCAATATTCGAAACATGGATAAAGCGAAACACCAGGCTATGCTGAAAAAATTAACCGTTGTATTAGAGGGATAAGCTACTTATAGGTAGAACCTACTTTAGGTTTGTGGCATCAAAACAACGATCTATTTTTGAGTAAGCGTTTAGCACTATCTGAGTTGTTTTAGCTACCACATCATTATTCGGCTCTGCGCCACGCTTATTTTGTACAGTATAAATTGCTATGATGATCGGCTTACACGTTGGAGACCAAACAACACCAATATCATTGGCAATACCAAAACTTCCACTACCTGTTTTATCAGCTACCGCCCATCCTACTGGAACACCTGCACGAATCCTTTTATAACCAGTAGTGCTATTTCGCATCCAAGTCATTAATTCCTGACGAGCTGAGTTCTGTAAAATATTTCCAAGCGTTAATTTTTCCAAGTTTATGGCCATGTCTTTAGGTGTAGATGAATCATCATGATTTTTAGGATTCGAATTTAAATTCGGTTCATAATGCATTAAATGGAATGTTTTATTGCCAATCTGATACGAAAAAGCCGTTACGGCTTTTAAGCCACCTGTGTTTTTGATGATAAGGTTAATAGCAGGGTCATCACTATAGGAAATAGTGGCTCTTGATAATGCCTTTAGCGTCATTCCCGTGCCAATATACTTTCCAGTAACGGGATGCCAAAAAACCAAGTCCATTTTTGAGTAATGTATTTCTTTATTGAGTAAATTTTTATTTTTTTCACTCTACTTTAATAGAGTTGCGACGCCTATCACTTTAAATGTACTTTGAATAGGAAAGAGTGTATTTGCTCTATATGAGATAATTTGATTGCTGTTCGTGTCAATGGCGTATACCCCAACTTTTACATTAGAATTACTTTCTACTGCCGCTAATTTATTTTTCACATAAATTATCTTAGAATCTCGTGTGCTAGCAAAAGTTGTAATGTTTGCGGAGATCATAATAAAAATGATAATTCTAATAAATTTCAAAATAATATCCTCTCGCCTAAAGTTGAAGTTATAAATCTGAACTTAAAAAGTACAAGCTTATCGCAAATCACGTCACAAATCACGACCAATATCCTTTTGCTTTGATTTGAACTTCGCAAATTCAAATAATTTAGCAGCAAGCTTAGGCGCCAATTGTTTGATAACATCTTGTTTACGTTTATATCGCATAATACTAATTGCAGTTGACTCAAGTTGTTTGATAAGCGCTTTTTCTTTTGGCGTGTCTTTAGCCTCAATCAATTTATCGCGGAATTTCACTAGATATTGAATGGACTTGTCTTTGGATTGGCGCAGGTTGTCAAATTCCAAATTGTATTCATTTGATGACCAATCAATGGTAACCTCTTTTAGTGGCTGGCTGATTTTCTCAAAGGATTTCGCTAGATTCGGAGCAACCGTTTTAACTTTAGAAAATAATTTTTCTTGCTTGCATAATGATTTGACTGCGTTCTCAAGACCACGTGTTTGGATTTCAATACCCAGTGGTTTACTTGCTTTGTCAAGCCTCTCTTTAGCCATCAGAACACGATCAATAACGTGAGACTTGAGGGTTTTTAAACGTTTCCATTCATCGGCAAGGCTGTCTGATCTATCATGAATAAAATTCTCCGAAATAGTGTCATGCTTCTCGCACTCTAAAGAATCCTTTGATGGAGTGAGACGTTGATGAGTTATCGCATCTAAGCCAATTTGTCGAATAATATTTGCGGACGTTAATCCTTGTTTTTTTGTCTCGAACATAATGGCTGAGAAATGTTTGTCTAGATCCGGTTGTATCTTTTGTGCGACTTGATGGCAAAAAATTTGTTCCCCTTGTTGATAGTAGGTAAGGTATGATTTCACATTTAAATAACGCTGATGATCACTCGCCATCTTTTCTAATGAGTTTTTGTGGAGTCGATTTAGCGTTAAGGCTTTTTCAAAAAGATCATATTGCGCATTAATTTCAAATGCCAACTTATTTTTTAGTAATGTCTGCTCATACCACTCAGAATAATCATGATGTTGATAAAATTTTTCGCCCTGTTTGAGATCCTGCCTCATTAAACGGGCCGTAGCACCTAAACTATTTCTTAGATCAATGAAAAGCGCGACTTTTTTCGCCATCTCACGTCGTTCTTCCTTAGTTTGTTGCAATTTTTGATGTGCGCGGCTTGTTTTAAACGCGGCATAGTTCGTCACAAATAACCACTTGTCGTGAATAGACTGTTTAATACCGGCTACCTTATCGATGAATCGCCCAATCATACTCTCTGGATCAAATCCACGGTGAATGGCAAAGGAAATGGGCCAATCCAAAACTGAATCTTTTAATACGGCTCGTGAGAGCGTCGCTTTAAGTGCATCAAGATCATGAAATTGGTTTTGATCCGCATAAACATTGAGTGAACGGCGATGCCGTGTCATCGACACGTACGCTAAAAATCGATCCCACGCACGACCTGCTACATACACAAAGGTATGATCAAATGTCGTTCCTTGCGATTTATGAACCGTCGCTGCATAACCATAATTAAAATCCTGGTAGTCTAAATTTGAAAATGTCATTTCGCGGGTTTGCTTACCACTCAAACGTACAGTGATCTGATCACCATCAATCTTTATAACATTGGCAAATTCACCATTACTGATACCCAGTTGTTTATTGTTGCGTAAGAAAATAATGCGATCACCCGATGATAGTAGAATGTTGCCATCAATAGCCTTAACCTGTTTTGAGCTCTGTCCAAGCAAGCCGAGTTCCTGCATAGCAAGTCGAGCAGCTGTATTAAGTGCCGCTACATCAATATTGCGATGGGCTAAAATGAGCCGTTCGTCGATTGACTCTGCGCTTAAGCCATTGCTCCAATCACTCACTAAACGACGAATGGCAGTACTGCTGCTTCCAGTTGCACCACCACCGTCTTCATCATCCTCTTCTTCCTGGTTAGACACGACCAAATGGACTTGTTGCTTTTGCGCATAATAGTCAATTGCCTGTCCAACAGATCCACGAGAGAGTAAAATGCTAGCAGCACAGTCACCAGGTTCATCCTGGCGTTGGATCTGATTCAGTTCAGAAAAACCAATTTGTTCGACAATGGCTCGATAAGGTGCGCCAGGACCAACTGGCTGCAACTGAGCATGATCGCCGACTAAGACCAGCTTAGCCCCCGCCTCTCGAACGGCATCAATGACAAGAGCCATATCATGAAGATCAGTCATACCCGCCTCATCCATGACCAGCACATCATTTTCAGAGAGCTGAAGACTTCCAAAAGCTAACCGCATTTTGAGAGAATGGATTGTCATTGAAGCGATACCAGAGTCTTTCTCAAGACCTTTAGATGCAATCCCCGATACCGCCATGCCGCGAACCTGATAGCCTGAGGATTCCCACATTTGACGAGCCGCTTTCATCATGTAGGATTTGCCAGTACCCGCACGACCGACAACGGCGCAGATGTCGCCGCTTTGAGCAATGTGGGATAAGGCTTCTGATTGCTCAGAATTGAGCCTAAAGTTATGCGTCGCTTGCTTCACCAGCTTAGGCTCGACTACATACTTTTTGGCTAAGTTTAATGACTGTGCATGCTCAGCCATTGATGCTTCACGCTGATAATTAGCCCGTGTTGTATAGCGATCTCGTCCATCGTCACCAGGGCCAAGCAATATCAAATCTCGATGTGTTTTTAGATTAAGCAGAGCGGTTTCATATTCTTCTCTGGTGTCAGTATTTTTATGGATAAGTAATGCTATATCGCGCTCACTAAATACCGCATGCTTGGTGCCAAGCAGATTTAATACGCTGGTTGGATCATTAACAGCTATCTCAACACTTGCCTCACGCCTAAGCTGATTTTCTTCTTTAAGGTAATGAGCGCCTGATCCACGAATGCGGCCCTCGTGCCGCTGGGTTAATATATGATTGGCATCCACCAGAAGATCAATATCATGATCTTGAAAGTACTGATTTTGAAATTCACGCCATTGCTCTCCCCAGTATTGCGGATCAACCACGCGACCCCGTGCCACATCTGGCTCTAAATCTCGCGCCTTATATTTGTCAAAACGATCGCCATGCAGTCGTCGTGTTGTTACATAAATGTGCGCGTGAGGATTGCCATCACTATGATCATGGATAGCAATATCAGCGACAAGACCATGACGAACAAAATGATAATTGGCAAAGTTATGAGCCAGATCGATTTGATGTGATAAATCTAAATCACGGGGTAGGGCGAGAATGATATCTTTAGCTACTTGAGAGTTCTTCCTTGTCTCAGCTGACTCTACTGCATTCCATAGGGTTTCTCGATCATTAAAATATTCTGCCGCACCCTCTGGCAAGAGGATCTTTGTATAGGCTACATCATCGCGGTTTTTAAAATCGTGTACCTCGCCAGTTCTCTCATCCAGCAACGTTACGCCTGCGCGATAGGCCGCGCCAGCCACGGCGCTGTGCCCTTGACTACGTGAGTGGTACGATATTCTTGCAAATGCGATAGCCATGAACGCCAGTATAGCATGCAAACGTAAGTTTGCACATTGCGCCCTTGGGTTTCCTCGCTTCGCTTCGGCAAGGGATTTATGGCTTTTGGCTAACGCCAAAAGTAGGAAAAAGCTTCGTTTTTATTATTGATTTCTTGATCTTTATATCACGAAAGTAAGCTTCTCGAAAAAATAGAAAAAGCAAAAAATGAGCTTTCTCGTTTACAGGAAAAGAAGCGAACTGATATTGGGAAACTTGCGTGTAAGCATGGGCTTGATGCTTTTGATGATACCGTTTTAGATAAACACTTTTCCAAATTAGCCAAAGAACTCGCCGATGGAAACCAATGATAAAATCAAGAAAAAGTCACAAGAGGTGGCAAAGCTAGAACGTAAATTAGCGCTTGAAAAGATAAAAAAACGCAAAGCTGAGACTAGACGAAAAATTGAACTGGGCGGGCTGGTGGTCAAAGCAAACATGGACGCTTATTCAAAAGACATTGTTCTAGGGGCACTTGTTCATGCAGAGCAAGAATTGAAGAAAGAGGGTGGAACAAAATTACTGTATCAGTCCATTGGACAGGCCGCTTTCATGGGTCACGGAGATAGGGAAGATGATAGAAACAACGATGATACCAAATGAGCAAGACTTAATCTCACTCAGGTC
>CBDALO010000185.1:17500-20000 GCA_965196985.1 Gammaproteobacteria bacterium
AGAGTTAGGGTAAGGGTTAGGATTAAGGTTTGGGTTGGGGTAAAAGTGGAAAATTTTCAATTTTTGGATTTTTCGTTTTTTGACAGGGAAAACAATCGAACTTTGATTTTTTAAAGTTTCTACCTGGTTTTTGATGCCAAAATGTAATAAGAATGGTTGATTTAAAAAAGTAGGTACCGAAAAATTCAAAACATCGAATTGATTTTAACCGAAAGTTGCAGCTTTTATGGGAAGGTTTGCTAAGTAGTGATACAGGGAAACCAGATATGAAACGATAGCAAAATTCATGCTGAATCTAATTACGTAATCTGTTTATACGTTTTGTCTACCTGTCTCATGCTAACGGCATTCATTTTCCAGTACTATAAACAATAGAAATTTGTTGCTATTCGAAACGAAATTATTTCTCAATTCTGATTGGCTTAATTCTGTAAGAGGTCAATTTTCATTGGCTGCTTGATATCACGTGTCCATAATGGTTGCCATAATGGCCTCCTCGCAACAAGAAATCAAAACAAACAGTCATCAATGATTCGTCTAGTAAGTGGCTGCAATCACAACTTTTACAACGTTACTTGAGAAATATCATTTACAAAGTGTCTGTTTGTCATGGGTAAACCAACAGCTAAATACAGAACTAAAAATCCGTATATTGGAGGACGGAAGAAAGTATCTAGAAGGAGAACAAAACAAACGCCTCCTGCTGAACAAGATAGTGACAGTTTCAGCCATGAACGAAGATCTGCAACTGCCAAGAAATTCGATGTATTTGGCATTGAAATTCCAGAACAGAAAGTGCATGAAAGTCAAGAACGTATGTATGAAACAGAAGATTGCTATCTTTTTGTGCAGAAATCTGTTATGGAAAAATTGCTTAGCACACTACTTTGCCCAGACTGTATGCAACCGGGTGTGGCATTCAAAATTTGCGAAGATTCAAAGAGCGGCTTTTCAATAAAATCAAACTTATTTTGCCCAAACTGTGAGTTGTTTAGTATTGAAGAGCATCTTTGTAATCGAGTCGGTGGTTCTACCTCTGTTAATGTTCCATGGGACATAAATACAAGAGCTGTTTTGGCCTTTCGAGGCATTGGATGTGGACATTCTGCGATGAGACAATGGGCCAGCGTTATGAACTTGCCATATTCATTAAGTAATGATGCTTACAAAACAGGGCATAAAAGAATAGAAGAATCGTCCACAAAAGTTTTCTCTGATATTGCTGCAAAGTCACGGGTTGCAATAGAAAAAGCATACAGTGAACTTGGAGTGTATCCTGATGATGATGGGGTCCTAAATGTGGCAGTTTCCTATGATGGTTCATGGCAAAAGAGAGGCTTTTCCTCACATAATGGTATGGGATCTGTAATTGAACTAGTTACAGGACTGCCACTGGACTATGAAGTCCTCTCTAATTTCTGTTTTAAATGCAAAGCATTGGACAATAAGGAACCCAGCCAAGAATGGATGAAGAAGCACAAAGAGAACTGTCCAAAAAATTTTGATGGTTCTGCATCTGCTATGGAGGCAGAAGGAGCTAAAAGGCTATGGTCAAGATCCATCCAGAAAAACCAACTGCGATATACAACAATCTTAAGTGATGGAGACAGCAAGGCATATGATGCTGTGACAAGTTTGAATGTATATGGGCAGGGGGTGAAGATTGAGAAGGAAGATTGTATCAATCATGTGTCCAAGAGGATGGGTACTGCCCTAAGGAGCATTGTTGCAGAATCTAAAGCTCAGCAAGTATCAATTGCTGGAAAAGGTAAACTTACAAAAGAGAAGATTGCCAAAATCCAGAATTATTATGGGAGAGCGATCAAAGATTATGCATCAGATATTCCTTTGCTCAAAAACCGCATAATGGCCATTCTTTTGCACCTGTCATCAACAGATGCACATCCCAAGCATGCCCAGTGCCCTCCTGGCCTGCATTCATGGTGTTTTTGGCAGAGGGCTTTGGCAAACAAAAAAGATCCAGGACCACATCGAGACCATGAAACATTGCCAACTGAAGTTGGGAAAAAACTTGTTCCTATCTTCAGGCGTCTCTCTGATGAACAGCTTTTAAAGAGGTGTTCAAGGAGCATGACACAAAATGCCAATGAATCCCTCCATAATTTGGTCTGGAGGTTATGTCCCAAGGCAACTTTTGTTGGAAGAAAGACTCTCCAAACAGCAGTGTCATTAGCAATATGCCAATTCAGTATGGGGGCAACCTTCCAGGTAGCTTTATGCAAAGCTTTGAACATTGTTCCAGGGGCCATTTTAGAGAGTTCTGCTGTCAGAAGTAGTGCAGAAAGATTGAGAAAAGCAGAAAAAGCAGCATCAGACAAGGTTAAGAAGCAAAGGAAAAAACTGAAGTATGAAAAACAAAGCCAACAGAAAAGCAGAAGAAATAAAGAAGGCAAGACTTATGTGCCTGGTGGTTTTGACATCTGATTTTAGTTCATGAACATTGTAAAAAGGGTTATTTTAGTAGGATTTCTCCTTGCAT
>CBDALO010000186.1:0-5416 GCA_965196985.1 Gammaproteobacteria bacterium
AGTACAGTGGAGGCTGCTCAGTACAGTGGAGGCTGTTCAGTACAATGGAGGGCTAACATCAGTACTGTGGAGGCTGTTCAGTACAGTGGAGGGCTAACATCAGTACATTGAAGGTTGTTCAGTACCGTTGAGGGCTAACAGCAGTACAGTGGAGGGCTAACATTCAGTACAGTGGAGGGCTAACATTCAGTACAGTGGAGGCTGTGCAGTACAGTGGAGGGCTAACATCAGTACAGTGGAGGGCTAACATTAAGTACGGCGGAGGCTGTTCAGGACCATGGAGGGCTAACATCAGTACAGTGGAGGCTATGTAGTACAGTGGAGGGCTAACATCAGTACAGTGGAGGCTGTGCAGTACAGTGGAGGGCTAACTTCAGTCCAGTGGAGGGCTAACATCAGTACAGTGCAGGCTGTGCAGTACAATGGAGAGCAAAATGAATACGACCTTCCAAGTACCAATTTCGAATCTCTTTTTTAGTGCCAGGTATTTTCTTGAAGCACTTTCTTAAAGCCGGTTGGCCGGTTGTTAAAATGGATATTTTGTTAAAGATTTAAAGTATGCTTTGCGCCAATTTTTTTTTAGCCTGGTATCATTAAGAGAGAAAAATTCTAAAACCGGGTCAGAAAGTCTTTCTACAACCTGGTCTTGAGGACCATCCGATTCCTAAACTCTTCATTAAGCGTCGCAACCAGATAGCTTCTTGTGTAGCTGCACTGATACTTATGTACTCAGCTTCTGTCGTCGAAAGTGCAACAACACTTTGCCTTTGACTTCCCCACGAAACTGTAGAACCTGCTAGTTGAAATATGTATCCAGAAGTAGATCGTTTTGAATAGACATCACCAGCCCAATTTGCATCAGAATACCCTTGTAACTCTAAGTTGGCATCATTTGCATCAAACGCAAGGCAATTGTCAAGTGTTCCTTTCAGATAACGGAATATTCTCTTCATACCTTGCCTATGATCTAAGGAAGGGTTTGACATGAACTGACTCAGAGTTCCTACAGCAAAACATATATCTGGTCTTGATGCTATCATAGCATAGTTTAATGAGCCAATTGCTGCTTGATAATCCTTCCTGTTACAAGCTTTCTCACCATCAGATACTTTTCCAGGTTCCAAAGGTGTAGAGACTGGTTTTCAGTCAGTCATACCAAATCTCTTAAGGACATTCTCAAGATATGCTCTTTGATTGTCAAAAAGAGTTCTATTCTCTCGTTTGCGTTCAATCTGCATTCCTAAACATCGTGTCGCAGGTCCCATGTCTTCCATTTCAAATCTTTGGGATAGCATCTGCTTCTCCTTTACTAGTAACTGATTGTCGTTTGAAGCAATAAGAATATCATCAACGTACAATGAAAGAATCAAGAATGGTACCTGATTTCTGCGGTTACGCACCACCTTTGTGTATATTCATGAATCTGCTTCACTTTGCTTGTACCTAGAATTTTTTAGAAATCTATCAATTTCCAAATTCCAGCATCTAGCTGACTGCTTTAGGCTGCATAGACTTTTCTTTAACTTGCAAACCCTATCTATAACGTATCCAGCGGGCTGTGCCATGGAAATGTCTTCCTCGAGTGTACCATTTAAGAAAGCAGTTTTCACATCCATTTGGTGGAGCTCGAGATCAATGCGTTGGTAACAGAAAATTTTCTTTGATTTTGAGCTCTATGTGTCAGCAAAGCATCCTCAATTTTTACTACTTTCTTTGTTCCAGAATCTCCACCGTTATTAAGCTTTTCATACTCATAAATCACACGATCCCGCACATAGTCCCATGAGAGTCTTTCTTCCACAATGGTCTCCAGTGCAGTAATCAACTGATTATATTCCTCGGGCAAGCTGCATATCAGAATTATAACCAAGTCATTCTCCTTAATTAGGTCATTAACAGCATGTAAATGCTCTGACAAAGTTTTCAAATAGTTAACGTGATTAATCATGCTGCTTCCATTTTGGCTGCATAAAGTTTACGGCGATAAAATATTTTTTGAGCGAGTGATTCCTTTTCAAAATGTTTTCCCAAACTCATCCACGCTTCCCTTGCTGTATCTGCTGAGCGAACACAAATTTGAATACCTCCCGAAATTGCCAAACAAATCGAAGCGAGTGCTAAATTCTCCCGTTTTCGTAATCTTTGGTAATCTTGATGTGAGGCCGTGGGGGCAAGTGTCTCGTCCCCAGTGACGATTCCCCACAAATCCTTTCCAATCAAGCACATTTTCAATTGAAATCTCCATGTGTGATACTTTTCTGCAGTTAGTTTCTCCACTTTGAAGTAGCTTGCGTCACAGACTGTGAGTTTCACAGTCTGTGACGCAGGCTACTTTGAAGCAGCTTTCTTCAATCCCAGTCGCCATCGTCACGTACACGTATAAAACACGCCAAGAAAACAAACTAATATTCGTGTTTCGTCCTGAGTCCATAACCTGTTAAAAGTTATGGTTCATACCTTTATTACGCAGGAATAACGTTCACGAACATCATCTTCACAACATAACGAAATTATTCTAAAACACAATAATAATATTTCAGCAAGCAAGCATAAAAACACATGTTAAGCACGAGTTATAAAGTCACAAGATGCTCATTGCATAAGCGGAACGAGAAGCGGATGTGAATATGACTAATCACAAAAAACATGATACGAATCATTAAATCAATTGTTCAACAGAACATTCTATTTTGGCTAATTTACTCCAGGGAAGTTTCATGCATTTTCCCAATGTCAAACCAGGATAATGTTTGAAAAAAATGTCTATGTATCCTAGGTAAATTCCTGTATTAGGGGTCAGGTGAGTCAGCCGATATGATTTAATAGTGTTCATCTTTCATTTGGGTACTGGGGCGGAGGATTTTCGGGGTGTGAAAGAATATGTAATTTTTTTGCTATCATCTGACTAGGGTACAAAACTTTTAAGAAATTTTAATGGGGTGAAAGACCATTTCGCATTTCAAAAACTTATGCAAAGTCAATAAAGACCATCTAAAATAAAACTTTTATGGGATGATCACTTGCAACAACTGGTGTGTGAACTAATGTAGCATGTATGCATATGTCACGATACCCCCGTTTTCCCATTCATTTATGACATTTTCTTCTTTTTATCGTCATAGCATATTTTCCTTCTTTCATTTTATACGCTCTTCCCGCCTCAGCTTAATGACTAACTTTTAACACATCGTTTCAGCCCTACCTACGTCTTACCCTCGTTTTCATACCTTTTCGGTATCTACTTTTAGTGCATGACTTAGTTGTTTGTCGTATATTTTCTTACTTCTCAAACTTATATCACTTTAGTCACTTTCCTGTTATTCTTAATTTTTATTGGTTAATTCTCTCTTGTTATTCCACGCACCTCCTTATATACAGGGCCGGACTGGCCCGGCCGGTTAGATGGCGATCGCCATCCAGGCCCCCTTAAATTTTTGAAAAGCGGGCCCTTCATCGGTAAAAAAGTTTTTATCATGAATCTAAAACAATACGCATCGGCCATGCAAGCCAGTTCAAAACATTGTCTACCACATCAAATGTCTCTGAGAGCACCTAATGAACACATACCTCTTCACGCTCAGTTATTGAAATTTTTGTCAAGGAGAACTATGCAGAACACTTCATCGACGACACAGAAAGAACCATGAAGATAATCGTCGTTTTGTTGGGGCAATTGATCTATGCTACGAATTTAGATGGATCAAATAAAGGAATTGCAGAAATCGAATAACATCAACACTCAATTGTGAGTGATCAGTCTCAAGTGTATGTGCGAATGTTCGAAATCATTTTAAGTCGTAACAACATGAAAGGCAGAAGAAGTATTCAAATATCAGTGAATCGTATGATGAAGCAACCGGAATGAAAGAAATTATGCTTAAACAATTAGAATTATAATCATATTATTACACACACTGTTTTGCAGCAGAATGAACAAGGACCAAAGAAAAACGCCAGTAAGGTCAAAGACAGTTTCGTACAAGCATAAATCTGGATCATAGAAAAGAAAGAGGGTTTTTTAATGAAATACCCCGAAGAAAATCTTTGAAGAAACCTGGTGATGACCCAAAGCGAAGGAAACTCTTTCAAGCCATTGAAATGTCAACCATATGGCAGAGAAGACCATATCAGTGTTTAAGCTCAGTTCATATTGTCCCTTTGTTATAAGGTGATTCAAAGGTGATTCAAAAGCAAACTATAGCGTAGCTGAAAGTTAAATCAGCCACTACTACTAGGTAGGGAGACAGGGAGGTGTTTTACAAACTCTCTATTGAAATTACCAGCCACGTCTACAAAACAACTTGGCATTACAATACTCTGTTCTTTTATCTTTGTTTGATAAATCGCTATCGAAATTTAGGATGTCTACAGGTTTGCAATCCCATACCTTAACAGTTCCCCCGCTACCCGCAGTGATCTCACCAAATTTAAATTTGCTCTATCTTTAGATTGCTCTCTCTGTTCTTGCCTGAAAATTCACTCCATGTGGCTGCAAAGTGCAAGACATGCCTAAATGAAGACCACTATACCTGGCACCATGGCTCAGCACTAATAATCCTCGTAGAAAATTTCGTAGCAATTCCTAACTAATTCGTCTATGTAGATATTTCCAGCTTTCTCTCATCAAGCATAATTACAGGGGACAGGCTTCGACTTGATCTTTCCCTTGTCATTGCCAATGAGCAACTCTTTCTTTCATTTACTCTAACTTACTGTTGCATTTCAGACTAATCTAGACGTCAATGCTAACCACAAGAGAGACAAATACATCGCCCTATATATACAGTCATACAAAACAGTAGATTTTGTGAACCATTACGTTAGTTTTTTAGAAATCTTCAGTCAGTCTTACTCCTCCTTCCTTGAAATGTACAAAGATCTTCAATTGACAATAATCACCAACGCTATTTAACTTCAAAGCTTACTACTGTCATCATCTGTACCACATTCTACATCTTCTGTCACAGATGCAAAAAATGGACTATATCCGACCTTTTACCCTCTTTTTGTAACTTTATTTTCACATACTTTTTTCTTTTACTTCTTTTTTCCTTTTACACTTTTTAATATCGTTTGCAATATGAGGCCGGCCATACAGTTAAATATTTATTGTAATAGCTATTGTGTTTCGCAAATCTAAAGTAACATCATAAGAAGGTACACATTTGGACATTTGGTTGACGAAACTTAACTAGTAGATGATAACACCCATAGCGTACCACGTTATGTAATCAACTCCCTTATTCCATAGCGGTTACTCCTATATGCATAAATTATGCTTATTTATTCGACAACTTTATAATAGCAAATTTCATAATGGTGAATTAGTTAGATTTGAAAGTAAAAGTTTCCATTATAAATTTTATGACAGCATTTGCAATGTTAGATAGTCTGGGTTAAGCTCTCTTTAAACATA
>CBDALO010000187.1:0-4075 GCA_965196985.1 Gammaproteobacteria bacterium
CAACCACCCCCCCCCCTCCCTGAACTTCCCTTATTACCTGCCACACATAAAACAGAAATCTCGTGTGCAAAACAGTATGTTGAACTGCTGACATCTTTTTGCAGGAAACTACTTGGCGATTCTTTGTTTCTTATCAGATTTCCATTGATGACGCTGGAAGAATTCGCAAATCACGCTGCGCAGTCTGGAATTTTAACGGACAAGGAAATCGTCAGTCTTTTTCTTCATTTTACTGTCAATCCGAAGCCAGCCGTTAAGTTCCCCGATCGTCCAAGACGATGCTTGACAGGAAAGGAAAAGTCAGTAGTCAGATTCTTAAAAACGGAGGCACGCTGGGGTTACAGTGGAACAAGCGATAGGATTAAATTTATGGTTAATAGAAGGATCTTTGTTGTTGGATTAGGACTGTATGGGTCAATCAACTCCCCAACCGATTATGATGTCAGCATTCAGATTATAAATCCAGAAACTGGTGTGGTTGTTGGGAGCAATGATACAGCATTTAGCTGCGACGGCAACGAGGGTTTAAACCGTGTGATGTTTAAGGAACCTGTTGAGGTACACCCGAGCGTTAGCTACACTGCTTGTGCAACCCTTAAAGGTCCCGACTCGTATTACGGGACAAAAGGCCAAAAGAGAATCACGATAGAACTGCCGAACCGAGAAAAAGTCGAGTTCAAATTTGCGTATGCCGCTGGTAACAACAATGGTACTTCGGTAGAAGATGGGCAAATTCCGGAAATAATATTCTACACGTGAAAAAGACCCTGGTTTGCGTGGTATTGGCGCTAAATTGAACTAAAACGATCATATTGTAAAAAGAAGAAAAATATAGTAATTAATTTAGATAGTCTCTGAAACCAAAGCGTAGATCAACCCCAGAAAAAGTTGAATGACCATGCCAATTATGTGATTTGTTATGCAGGGCCTCCGACGAGATATGAAGGTGAAAAAAGATTTGCTGATGAGCTTAATGCAGATCTTGATGAGGTATGGTGGGTTGTGGGCATCACCATAGAATATACAGTTTAAAATATATATGATTAGAAAAGTTCATTTCTCTTACAATCGATTCATCAACACCTTTTGTTGGGCGAAGATGAAGCTATATAAGAAACGGCAGTTGAGTTGTTGTTGTTTTTATATCATTTATGTTATCTGTATATGTCCTTTTGTACAAAAGCAAGTGGCTTCTGTAGTTGGAGCTCCATGACACCATCTCTTTTCTATGGCAACATGTCAAAAGCTCTTGAGCTATATATTAGCCAGTTAGAGACTTATTACGAGAAGCTCATTTTAGGCACTTGAATTTGTGACAATATCATGTTTGTCGGAATTAAACCCTTCCCCAGAGTGTTATAGGATACACTACAGCCACTGGATATTTATGGGTAGTTGCTGGTAAGTTTTTTATCTGTCAAAAACTCTAGCAAGTGCCTGTTTTTGATAGGAGTATGAGAAGTCGTTGACCTCCTCCCGTTCAGACATTTTGCAAGTATGCGCAGTATGTTGCTCTAGGTATGCTTACTATTTGGTGACCCCTTATTTGTGTGTTTCGCCTCCTTCCCTTTTTGTACGTGCGCATGCCCATATACTGTAAAACTCTTATGTGTTGAAGACTTATTTACTTGCCAACTGTCCATAACAATTCCAAGGAATCCCGTACCCAAAGTTACTGACTAGCCTCTATCAAATCTCTAATAATCATCCTTGTACAATATTCTCCGATGTTTTTACTCAACCATTCTCCATGTACAATAATTTCTTTAGCAGTGTATAGTATACCTAGCATAACTCCATAAGGCCCTAGGATGCATCAAGGGTCGTTCAAAAAGTACATAACGGAAAATGAAATTCTACTTCCACCACCCCTCGTGTAACAGTCTGTTACGCTTGAGCTAATACCTTTTTCTTACATAACATGCCACCAAACACAACAGCTTCCATTGTCGACGGACTGCTGCAATGCGCAATGGTCGTACATGCTCTTTTCCATTTTCACTACGACCTATATCGGCGTTACATAATTGATGCAGTGTGACACCCCCTTCCCCATAAACGTTTTGTTGCAGTAGCGGACGCCAAGCAAGCCCCCCCCCAGTAATTACGTACTATTTTGAACGATTCCATAATCAAAATTTATTTTATGTAAACTAGTTTAGTCGCTCTCTGCGTTGTCATATTAGTTAGTGGGTTTAGCATTTTGTGAAGAATTTAAATTGATTTAGAGTGGTTAATTCCTCGGCAATTAGGTAGATATCATTGCATCTCCGCAGACCTGTGTATTGATTTATTTTTCGTGTAAAAACTCTTTTTGTAAATTTGAAGTTGCACCTTGGACTTTGAAAATTCTTGCAATCCCTTGTATCAAAATTTGAAGGTTTTTTCTGATAAATGTTACAGAATCCCACAGCACAAAATTTGTCCTCGTGTTTTTTCAAGGACCGCGGTCAAAACGTCATGCTAAGCTATTGTGTGCGCTCTGTTCTGACCACGTTTAAGAGGCTAAGAATATCCAATTTTCTAAGTCAATGGCAGTAAAGCGCGAATGATCCCCACATGTGTGCATGCTACACAATCGTACTGTCATTTTTTATCGTTTGTGATTTCGTTATATTAAACAAGATGTTTTTCCTTTCAAAAGCTGTGTTAGACTACGCATTGCTTCTAATCCAGCAATGCGTGCGTTCCTCGAGAAGCTTTCTTCCATAAATCAGTCTCGACTTTTCAAACTCGGTAAGAATATTCATAAAATATACTCAATAATATGATGAAACGTACGATCAACTACGCCTTTAATTAGATATGCCTGCTTCTGGGTGAAACAGCAGTGTCTACACGGGCGACTATTCACATGCTTCAACTTTTCTGGAGCCATACTAGCTTCATCTTTGGTAGTGAGAACACGGCTGGAAAAGAACTCTTTCGTAACCCCTGCAATTACTCTCTAATGCTGGCACGCTACTAACATATAGTTTCAATATTTGGGAGCATAAAGATAATTGTTCAAGTAAAAATTGGAATGCAAAATGATAGTGGCAGCAGCAAAAACAAAAGGTTGGTAAGTCGATGTATAACCATGTGTCCAGTGCATGAAAATTGCACTATACCCGGTATAAGATCTGGTGGCCTTGGTACCGTAACATCTTTTTGTTTTTACACCCCTGTGCCATGCCATTGCATCATCGCATTCCACTGTTAATGTTGTCATTGTTATTTTGCTTAGAGTGTTTGTCCTGTCCAATGCCGTCCAATGTTTTAACGATTTTCTTTTGTTTTAAGAATTTCTATTTATGAAATAGGGTGCGTTACTTGTAGTTTCTATATTGTGTCCTAGTGGGTGCGTTAAGTCGACTTCATGTTGCTGGTGGGTAAAGTGCCATCGAGTTTCCTTCGCTTTCTCGTTTAATGAATGAAGTAAAAAGTTATTAGATTTATTAAAGAGGTTAAGGGAATTAAGGAAGTGTTAATAAGTTGTTAAGAAGTTACTTGAGTTTTGTTGAATTAATACAGATAACAGGTCGAATATGTTTGTAACGCAATAGGAAATGGTTGTAACGCAAAAGAATATTTCCTATCTATTACTGTAAAACTATTTGAACTAGGCGTTACCGGGAAGGAGGCGTAGAGGAAGACCAAAAAGACGATGTATGGACGTGGTGAGAGAGGACATGAGGGTGAAAGGAGTGGTGGAGGGGAACGCAGAGGATAGGGTGGTGTGGAGGATAATGACGCGCTGTGGCGACCCCGAATAGAGAAAAGCCGAAAGAAGAAGAAGAAAAAGAAGGAGATTACTGTAAAACTATTTGTCATTCTGCATTGGTGCCCCGTGTGAGGACAGACTCGCGAAATCCAAAACATGTACGCCTGTAAAGATTGATGATTGGAATAGTTGCAACATTCAAAACGGAAATGAAGGAAAGAGTTTTTATACGTATAACCCACCTCTGATCAAGGGAACTTCGTATACTTTCGGAATTTCACTCAACCTAAGTATGCAGCGGCGTATCCAAGGTCATTTCTTTGGGGTTGCGTGCGCACCTTGCCCTCCTTAGTTACGCTACTGTCATTATGC
>CBDALO010000188.1:0-20035 GCA_965196985.1 Gammaproteobacteria bacterium
TGGATTTTAATTGCATTGATGTTCTCAAACTCTCCAAAATAAATAGTTATTTTTCCGTCTTGTACGCAATTCTTTCCAACTGTTAACTTTTGGAATTGCTTTTCGCCTTGAGCATCAAAATCAGCGTTAATCAGCTTAAGCTTTTTACCATCATCACCTCTACCTTCTATTGTTCTTGTTATTTTTGAGCGAATAATAAAGTCTTGATCTAGGTTTGTATCAATTAGTGAGAGATAGTCATTATCATCAAACTCTCTATCTAGAATATGGGTAATGGTTGCATCTTCATTCTTTGATTTTAGGCAGATTCCTATTTTTTCTATTTCACGAATAGACAGCAGCTTTTTATTAAAGTAATCACCAGATTCATAAAGACTCTTGGCCTCTTTATCTCCCTCAAATGGCTTTCCAGCCTCTATTTTCTTAATATGCTCAGCTTTTAAAAACTTAGCCCAACTTTGCCCTTTCTAAAATTAAACCTATCCAAATCAATGACTTACATTTTAAAAAAACGTTTAGGGTCACTACAACTTAACAAATTGTTTTTTCAGTGTGCCCAGGTTGTGAATTCATGCCTAACGATTTATAGATCACAACTTGCTCTGGAGTTGCCTTTGAGGTTCTTCTAACAGAAAGTAGTTTATTATTTTCAAGCCGCATCGTAGTCATGATACGAACCTGAGTGCTAAAAATCTGCCGTATAGTTTGCCAGCTACTATCAATGCTCTGCAATTTAAGTTGATGGCGAATAGTGTGTAGTAAGTGATAAGCAAGAATACTAATAAACAGATGGGCATCAACTCGCTCTGGCTTTTGATGGTAGATAGGACGCAGGCCTAACTCTGATTTTAATGATCTGAATGCCGATTCAACATCAGTTAGAGTTGTATAGATTCTCCAAATTGTTTTTTCATCTAAATCCATTCTGTTACTACGCAAACAATATGCGCCCAGATTCTCAGAGTTAACTTTACTCCAACTGATTTTCGTAACCTTATCAGCCTCTGAATCAAGCGTGATAGTGTATCGACCTGAAACACGTTTATGGCGCTCCTTTATTCGACCTAAACGCAAGGTTACTTTCTCAATTGCTTTCATTCCAGTTTTTTTAGTGAGTCCATTAGCTAACTTAATTAATTCCTCTTCGAAACGAGTCTCAGCCTTACTAATCATATTTAAGCTTTTTTCTTCCTTAGCCTGAGAATGGCAGTACAGTAAGACTTCATTTGCTTCAGTATCTTTAATTAATTGCGCTGTAACCGTATTATTTACTGATTCTTTTACTAGCACTTTATCAATGTTTTCATCGACAACAGGCAATGCTCTACGGCTCACTACAATATAATGGAAACCTTTTTCAGTAAGCCATGAAATATTTTCTTCAGTTGCAAAACCAGCATCTAAGATAATTGTTGCCTCTGGCTGTGCATGAAGCTCAGTTAGCATTTCGGATAATGTTTTAGGCTCGCTAACATTCCCTTTGAAAAATTCACTGCGTTGCGGGAACCCTGAGCCATCCAGCACGAGTCCTAGAGAAACAAGCGGACAATCAGACCGCTTCTCCTTTGATCGACCATGCTGTGCGTGATCATTCTGTAATGCTCTACCCTCAAAGTAGGTATTGGTTATATCGTAGAGAGTGATCACCTGATTTAAACTAAAGAGATTTTTCTCACGTTCGAATAATTGATCTTCAATCATTTGCTTATGTTTGAGTAACTCATCAGCAGTCTTATAGAATTTCTTGAGTGATAGTTCTGAGAAATCAGTACCCAGTAATTCATCTAACGCACTTTAATTGCTTAAATAATAGTGCGTACTTAAATCACTTCCTGGGGCAACTAGCCGCCCAATGATGGTAGCAAGCATCAGGTGACATTGTTTTTGATTAAAGCCCAAAGCCCTGAACAATTCCTCAAGTTGTAATTGCCTGGCAGCATGTAAGCCCAACGCCTCAGCTCCAACGTGTCGTATGTCCGCGCTCTCAATGGAGTTAACATCCACTGTTTTAAAGTCAGGTTCTACCGCGCTTACTGAATTAACAGCGATACTTGTCTCATTGTCATCAGCAAACCTAGAGCGAATGCGTTTTACATACATTTGCGCCTGTTTTTCGAGATGTGCTGGTATTGAAATTAACGTGCCTTGACCCGTTAAAATTTCCTCAATACGGTCAGCAAGCAATTTCCAACTGTCCTTCTTTACTGAAAAATTCGCACCAAGATTTAAAATCAGTCTTTGACGTACTTTGCCGTCAGCAGTGCGATGAGTATCAACAAGTCGGTAGGTTGCGTAAGACTTACCTGTCCGAGGACTCTTTTGTGTAGAGGTTCGAATATACATAACTCAATACTCTCATCACTTCACCAGCCCATGCAACCCCTTATTGCCATTATGTGTCACTACATTCGAGAATTCACGTTTCTAGGCAAGTAAAATCAATGGGTTGAGTTAAAAATAGTGATGAAATTTTTGATTTTCAGGGTGAAATGGCCAAACTTGGGTTAGGGTCTTTATTGCTGTAGCTTACATGCGATAGTAGATGCACAGCCTTATCACCAGGTACTAATGCAACTGCGTTATGCGTGCTGTAACCATTGATAATATCCCCGTCCAGACTCCTTACTTTACCTAGATTTTCAGTTTGCTTGCTATGTGGCTTTCTAATATCAGAAGGATCATGAAGAACATCAATTTTACTGGCGTGTGAAAGTTTTTCACAGCTCTGTTCTAGCAATACATCATTTGTTTTTATTGGATCTAAATCGGTGCTTTTATTTTCACCGGTAAGTGTACGAATCATCTTTTTATACTCATTGTTATCTTTTGATGAACTGAACAACTTACAACTACCTTCAGTTAATAGCTTTCCTACAATCGTCGATAGATTTTTTTAAAACAACTTTCCCAGTTAATTTTGAAAAAAGAGGGGCAGCGTAACCGGCGAAGTTTAACATTTATACTCATCTCGTTACTCTTGTTAAAAAGACAAAGCATAGTCATTTTTACACAATATTTCAGCATTATTTTGCTGATTTAAATTTTGGGTAGTTTTCAGTTTCACAGCAACTGATTAGCATTACAAGAACTGATGGCGTCGTGTTACAACTGCCTAAGCCGGAGTATGCTGAAACCATTAATCTGATTCTTACTTTTTGCAAGGGGTAGTGTATGCTGCAATTCACGCCTCAAATGAGGCTATTGTTATCAGTCAGACCTGCTGATTTTAGAAAGGGTATTGATGCTTTAGTTGCGCTTTGCCAGCAACGGCTGGGTGAGGATCCATTCTCTGGTACGGTCTTTGCTTTTACGAATAGCCGCCGTACCTCAGTGAAACTTCTAGTTTATGATGGCAATGGATTCTGGCTTTGTCTAAAGCGTTTTTCGCAAGGAAAGTTACTGTTAGACGACAATTAGCTCTGCGAAGTACGCCAACTAGCTTTGCAAGAAGTAGGTAATATACGCGCCATAATAACTCACTGAGGATGATCAGGTTATGGCTGGAAAGCACATTACTAAACAACAAGCGGAGCTATACATGAAATATCGAAATAAAGGCCTGACTCAAGAGGCCTGTGCAGCTAAAGTTGGCATGAGTTCTCGCAGTGGCCACACCATCGAGGTTGGTAAACATCACACCCAGCAGCCAAAGAGGCCGCGTGATTATAAAACCCGTGTCAGCCCTATTGACGCTGTTTGGGAGGATGATTTAGAGCCGATGCTGAGAAACAACCCAGATCTACAACCTCAAACACTTTTTATCTATTTGCAACGCCAGTATCAGGATAGCTCTGGAAACCCGCTCTATAATGAATCAATTCTGCGAACACTACAAAGGCGGGTGTCCCTTTGGAAAGCTCAGCATGGCAAAAGTAAGGAAGTGAAGTTTCCGCAGGTTCATGAGCCAGGTAGGCAGTCACTGTCTGATTTTACTCATATGGATCGTTCTGAGATTCTTATAAAAGGCAAGCCCTTTAAGCACATGTTGTACCACTTTAGATTAGTCTACAGCAAATGGAGTTACATCAAGGTCATTCAATCAGGTGAAAGTTTTCAGGCTTTATCGGAAGGTTTGCAAGAGGCGTTGTTGGCCATTGGTGGGTCGACCCATGAGCATCGAACAGATAGCTTGGCTGCGGCATTTAAAAATCTATCCTCGGATGCTATTGCTGACTTGACGCAGCGTTATGAGGATCTGTGTGGTCATTATAATATGACGCCAACTAGAAATAATAAGGGGCGCAGCCATGAGAATGGCTCAGTTGAGTCAGCACATGGGCACTTTAAAAACCGCGTAGCTCAAGAATTGATCCTCCGTGGCAGCAATAACTTTAATTCAGTTGCGGAATATGAGGAATGGCTTCAGGGAATTATGCTCAATAGTAATAAGCGTAATAGCAAAAACCTACAGATGGAGAAAGACGCTTTGCAACCGTTGCCAGAAAATAAAGCAATGGATTATGATTTGGCGTCAACTAAAGTTTCTGGTCTATCAATTATTATCATTAAAGGTATCACTTACAGCGTACCTAGCCAATTAGTTGGGCATACCATTACGCTTCATATCTATCAACACCTCATTAAGGGATACCTAGGCAGTAATCTTGTGCTCGAACTAGAAAGAAAGTATCGGAATAAAGTAAATACGCGCTACTCAATTAATTATCGGCATATTATTCATGCCTTAATTAAAAAGCCTAATGCCTTTCGTTTTTGCCAGTACCGTGATGAGATTCTTCCAACGGAAACCTATCAGGCTATCTGGGAGCATTTAGATGCTACTGAAGATCATAAGGTATCGCCTAAGCTGATGCTACGGTTATTAAAACTAGCCGCTGACTATCACTGTGAATATCAGCTAGGTGTCTATGTTTCTAGGCTAATTGAGTTAAACATGCCCTTTGATATTAATGCTATTGAGAAAAAGTTTAATTCAGGCCATCAAAAATTACCGAACATTCATTGCCAACAACATTTGTTAACTGATTATGATGAATGTATCCCTGCTAACAACAACCAACTTGGAGAAAAAACTTATGGAACAGTATGAAGCGGTATTACCATTACAATTGAAAGATCTCAAGCTTTCAACATTTAAAATGAACTGGGAAGACTTGGGGCTAACCGCAAAAGAAGAGGGCTGGACATACAGTCAATATCTTTCTAGGCTATGCGATATGGAAACACAAAAACGACAAACGACAAGATTAGCCAGAAGAATTAGTGAATCGGGTTTGCCTAAAGGTAAAACACTGAGCTCCTTTAAATTTGATGCTAATGAGTCGATTAACCCCGCACAAATTAACGCCTTGGCTGAAAGTGATACCTGGATCAAGGATGGGAACAACCTAATCATCTTTGGGCCAAGTGGTGTTGGCAAAACGCACCTAGCAGCAGCTATTGCTTACCGGCAAATTGAGCGAGGTAGTCGAGTTAAGTGTCAGCAGACCTCCCATCTAGTCCAAACCTTGCAGCAAGCTAAACAGCAATATCGATTAAAAGAGTTGCTCGCTAAACTCGATAAAATACCGCTACTCATTTTAGATGACATTGGTTACGTTAAAAAAGATGAGCATGAAACAAGTGTTCTTTTTGAGCTCATATGTCAGCGCTATGAAACTGGCAGCCTTATTATCACAGCTAATCAACCTTTTAGTAAATGGGATAGTATCTTTCCTGAGAATAGTATGGCTGTAGCTGCTATTGATAGACTAGTACATCATGCTACAGTAATTAATATTACTGGAAAAAGCTATCGCACTAAAGAACATGACAAGAATAAGAAAAAATAATTTTTTGCCCTAAATCTGCAATCCTAGTTGGCGCTTACCGCAAAGCTAGTTGACATCTAACAGGCATCATGCTATTGCCTCGCATCTGCCCTTTTTTTAGCATATGGCATAACTCAGTACCAGCTATTGTTGCCTTAGCTGAATTGAACTTTTTAAAACCCAGTGTATATTTCGTGATACGCTTTATCGATCGATGGTTTTGCTCGACCAAATTATTGAGGTATTTAATGCGCCTAACCTCGACCATCGCAAACCAGAATCCAGATAAAAATAATAAGGTGTTGAGTCTTTCCAACGCTGCTGTATTTGCACCACTTTTATCAATGTTAACCTTTTTGGGTAACCCGCTTGATCCAATCGCTTTATTAAAAAAAGCTAGAACTGCCTTACGATCACGCTTCTCTGACAGCATAAAATCAACGGTGTTACCGTACTTATCAACTGCACGATAAAGATAAACTTGCTTGCCATTGACCTTAATATAAGTCTCATCCATCTTCCAACTATCAGCAAGTTTGCGCTTGCTTTTACGAAACTCTTGCTCAAGCTGGGGCGCATAGCGAACCACCCATTTTTGTACCGTAGAGTGATCAACGCTAACACCACGTTCTTCCATGAGCTCTTCAATATTTCGGTAACTTAATGGGTACGCAAGCTTCCAGCGTACTGCTGTTAAAATAATCTCTTTGGGGAAATGTCTTCCTTTAAAACTAATCGCCATAATAACTCCATTATTATTCAATGCTAAATTTGGTCGGTATTATATCAAATAACCATTAATTTGCGACAGAAAGTCTCTTCCAATGCAAGATGAGCCTGAAATAGCCCCCACTTTCCAATGCAAAGTGGGCCTGAAGTTGTTGCGTGATCGTTCATCCTATATGGATGAATATCAATATGAACGACATAGAATTAAACACACTTGCCCAGATTGAGCAATTTCTATCCTCATCAACCCAGCTTACCTTTGAAGCTACATCACGAGCAGAATCTTACCTATGGGTTACGAACACATTAAAAAAATTTGCTTATTGCGGTATGTGCAAAAAGGACAAAGGATTGATTCGTGATTACCTGCAACGAATGACTGGTTACTCACGTTCACAAATTACTAGGCTAATTGCTCAGTATCAAAAGTCAGGAAAAGTTGTTGTTAAGCAACGATCACCTAGAAATAAGTTTAGCTTAATCTATACGCATGAGGATACTTGGTTGTTAGCTGAAACGGATCAGGTTCATCAAACGCTTAGCGGGCCTACCACAAAAAAACTTTGCGAGAGAGCCTTTCATTTGTTTGGAGATAAGCGTTATGCGCGTCTTGCTTTTATCTCAGTCTCTCATCTTTACAATCTTCGACAAACTGAAACCTACCAGCGCAAACGGCGACACTTTAATAAAACTAAAGCAACGCAGGTTTCTATTGGTGAAAGGCGAAAACCAACTCCAGAGGGTAGGCCTGGCTTTATACGTATTGATACAGTGCACCAAGGAGATATGGATAAAATCAAGGGTGTTTATCATATTAATGCTGTTGACGAGGTGACACAGATGGAAGTAGTCTGCGCTGTTGAAAAAATTAGTGAGGCTTACTTAATCCCTGTCTTAGAGCAAATAATCGATACCTTTCCATTTAAAGTGTTAGGCCTACATGCTGATAATGGCTCAGAGTACATTAATCAGCATGTAGCTAAACTATTGCAAAAGTTATTTATTGAACTCACTAAATCGAGGCCAAGGCATAGTAATGACAACGGTTTGGTGGAAAGTAAAAATGGCTCGGTTGTTAGAAAGCATGTTGGCTACATACATATTCAACAACGTTTTGCCCCGCAAATTAATGAATTCTATAACCAGCATTTTAACGATTATATTAATTTTCACAGACCTTGTTACTTCCCTGTAACCAGCATTAATAGCAAGGGTAAGCAAACTAAACTTTACCCTTGCTAGTGCGCCATCCTTTCTGTAAATTCCATTGACTTGCTGAAAATAAGCAGGCGACTCAGTCAGATTAGAAATTCCTTTTAAGGTAAACTTAACCAAAAAAGAGGAATGACAATGAGCTGCTATAAAAATGAGAACTTAATCGAAGAAGCCATACATGTTTTAGCGATGGAGGGGTTTGAAGCTTTACCTAAGCTTGTCTCCAGGTTGATGAATGAGGCTATGTTAATAGAAAGGGAGCGCCATTTAAATGCCAGTCCTTATGAGCGAACTGGCGATAGAAACGGATATGCGAACGGCTTTAAACCAAGGTTAATTAACACAGGTCAAGGTCAGCTTGAGCTACAGATACCGCAGGTTAGAGACTCCAATGAAGCCTTCTATCCATCAGTCTTAGAGCGAGGTGTACGCTCTGATAGAGCACTTAAGCTGGCTGTCGCTGAAATGTATGTGCATGGGGTTTCCACGCGCAAAGTTAAAAAGGTGCTAAAGCAACTCTGTGGAACAGATATTTCAAGCACAGAGGTAAGCCGTTGCGCTAAATTGTTGGATGAAGATTTAAAGAAATGGCGAAATAAGCCGTTAGGAAAGATAAAATATCTTTGGCTAGATGCACGTTATGAGAAGGTGCGCACTAGCGGCACAGTACAAGACTGTGCGGTATTGATAGCCTATGGCTTTGATGAATCAACCGGCAAGAGAACAGTGCTAGGTGTTTCTGTTGCGTTATCAGAGGCTGAGGTACATTGGCGTGATTTTCTTCAGCAGTTGGTTGAGCGAGGTATACATGGTATTGAGTTGATTACTAGCGACGCTCATACTGGCCTAAAAGCCGCTAGAAGAGCTGTGTTCCCCAGTGTTCCTTGGCAACGCTGCCAATTTCATTTGCAGCAAAATGCTCAGGCTCACATACCAAAGCGCTCAATGAAGGAACCAGTAGCTGAGGAGATTACAGCTATATTTAATGCCTCAAACATTCATGAGTCGGAAAGACTATTGGCTATGGCGGTAGATAAATACCAGCAAACAGCACCAGAGCTTTCTTCTTGGTTGGAAGTGAATATACCGGAGGGCTTAGTAGTGATGAACTTTGACAGGCCGCATCAAAAAAGATTAAGAACCAGTAACATAGCTGAGCGCGTAAACAGAGAGGTAAAAAGAAGGACGCATACAGTTGGAATTTTCCCTAATACTGAATCGTGCCTAAGGCTCGTATCAGCTGTTTTAGTGGAAATTGATGACCAGTGGAGCGGATCACCTAGATACTTAAGTTGAAGTGAATAATAAGGCTTCATAGGGTTTTAGGATAGATCATTCTTGTTCTTATTAACGAGATATAATTGCTATTACCTAAAAGTTAATAATTTATTTTGAGAGGAGAAAAATTTGAGGTATAAATAATTTTTTAGATTGATTAGCATAATTAATTTAAGATATTATGCGATGAGACAGGTACAATAGAGTGCCATTTAGAATTTTAAAGGTTTTTCTAAGTACTGAAGTTGGTTTTTACAGACAAAATAACGCTCTATCTTACCCTTACGAGGCCATTATGACTCCTTACGAAAAGTTCAAATCAATTGAAAATGCTGAGCAGTATTTAAAGGAAAATGAAACCTTTGAACGACTAGATAAATTAGCGTATTCTCTGACTGATCATGAATCTGCACAAAAGATGCAGGAAGCAAAGAAGACGTTATTTGAGAAAATAACAAAAGAGCAAATAGCTGATACTATCAGCACTGAAGACTAACCGATGGACCATCATGGTGACATCTGTTCAGATGCTGCTTCAGGCTCATCTTACGATTGGAATATACTCAGAACCCATTTTTGCAACTAGCAGTTGGCAGGTGTTTATGACAAATCTAAATTATTCAAAATAATTTTCCCTGTGCTCATAAACTGTCAAAAGTTTATAATTCTAAAAAAATACCCGCTCATCTAAAGTAAATCTACAGCAACTATTTTTAAAATTAAAAATATTCTCAGCTAGGAAATAATCTTCATAATGCATTTTTAGAAACTAGCAATGAGTTGTAGGGCTTGCTCGGCTTTCCTGCCTCGCGCGTTGGCTCTCCAGTTGCTTGGATTTTAGAAGCAACTAGAGTAGTTTTAAGTTAAAAGGCTGTCACACCAACTCACCGGAACTATATAATAAAACCCAAGAGAGCCTTCTCTTTTCCAGGTAGGCTCTTACAATCCTGCATCTGTAATACTATTAAAAACCGACCCATATCCTTCACAATCATCTACAGCATCTCTTGGTTCGCAACAGGTATCAACTTTAGCAGTAGAAGCATTTGTAAAAAAAGACGCTGAACTGTTAGACATAAATTTACCTGCGTCATATACAGGAAGGTTAAGATTTGTAGCAAGCTCATCATGTTTTATTCTAAGCTGTCCTAAATTTGATTTTGGCTTATCCACGCTCACAGGTGTAAACCCAGTCTTTTTGTAAAATATTTTATATAAAACATGGTCCTGATCAGTAAGTGCAGAATGAATTACTTTATACTTTGCTGTATCATCATCCTCGCCAACTAAAATCTGTTTCAGTAACTCTTTTTTATGCCTTATTAACCACTGATAAATAGAAGTAGAAACCGTTTCTCCAGTTTTCAATCGTGGAAGAAGAGCATTTATTAAGTTATTCGGCGTAAAGAATTGACTACCAGTGCTCAGAAGATCGCTTATTTCGCGATCTAGGAAGTTGCTGAACGATACAACCGCTCGATCGTAAAGCACTATTGCCGCCACGTAATCTTTTGAGCCACCCAGGCCGTGTTCATGCATATATGCGCGGTTATTCATCGCAGTGGCATTACCCAGCTTAATCGCTTTCTCGTAAAGCGCTATTGCCGCCGCGGAATCTTTTGAGCCACCCAGGCCGTGTTCATGCATATATGCGCGGTTATTCATCGCAGTGGCATTACCCAGCTTAATCGCTTTCTCGTAAAGCGCTATTGCCGTCGCGTAATCTTTTGAGCCACCCAGGCCGTGTTGATGCATATATGCGCGATTACACATCGCACAGGCATCACCCAGCTCAATCGCTTTCTCGTAAAGCGCTATTGCCGCCGCGTAATCTTTTGAGCCACCCAGGCCGTGTTCATGCATATATGCGCGGTCACTCATCGCAGTGGCATCACCCAGCTTAATCGCTTGCTCGTAAAGCACTATTGCCGCCGCGGAATCTTTTGAGCCACCCAGGCCGTGTTGATGCATATATGCGCGATTACACATCGCACAGGCATCACCCAGCTCAATCACTTTCTCGTAAAGCGCTATTGCCGCCGCGTAATCTTTTGAGCCACCCAGGCCGTGTTCATGCATATATGCGCGATTACGCATCGCAGTGGCATTACCCAGCTTAATCGCTTTCTCGTAAAGCGCTATTGCCGTCGCGTAATCTTTTGAGCCACCCAGGCCGTGTTCATGCATATATGCGCGATTACACATCGCAGAGGCATTACCCAGTTTAATCGCTTGCTCGTAAAGCACTATTGCCGCCGCGTAATCTTTTGAGCCACCCAGGCCGTGTTCATGCATATATGCGCGGTCATTCATCGCAGTGGCATCACCCAGCTTAATCGCTTTCTCGTAAAGCGCTATTGCCGCCGCGTAATCTTTTGAGCCACCCAGGCCGTGTTGATGCATATATGCGCGGTTATTCATCGCAGTGGCATTACCCAGCTTAATCGCTTTCTCGTAAAGCGCTATTGCCGTCGCGTAATCTTTTGAGCCACCCAGGCCGTGTTGATGCATATATGCGCGATTACACATCGCACAGGCATCACCCAGCTCAATCGCTAGCTCGTAAAGCACTATTGCCGCCGCGTAATCTTTTGAGCCACCCAGGCCGTGTTCATGCATATATGCGCGGTCACTCATCGCAGTGGCATTACCCAGCTTAATCGCTTTCTCGTAAAGCGCTATTGCCGTCGCGTAATCTTTTGAGCCACCCAGGCCGTGTTGATGCATATATGCGCGGTTATTCATCGCAGTGGCATTACCCAGCTTAATCGCTTTCTCGTAAAGCGCTATTGCCGTCGCGTAATCTTTTGAGCCACCCAGGCCGTGTTGATGCATATATGCGCGGTCACTCATCGCAGTGGCATTACCCAGTTTAATCGCTTGCTCGTAAAGCACTATTGCCGCCGCGTAATCTTTTGAGCCACCCAGGCCGTGTTGATGCATATATGCGCGGTCATTCATCGCAGTGGCATCACCCAGCTCAATCGCTTGCTCGTAAAGCGCTATTGCCGTCGCGTAATCTTTTGAGCCACCCAGGCCGTGTTGATGCATATATGCGCGGTCACTCATCGCAGTGGCATTACCCAGCTTAATCGCTTTCTCGTAAAGCGCTATTGCCGTCGCGTAATCTTTTGAGCCACCCAGGCCGTGTTGATGCATATATGCGCGGTCATTCATCGCATAGGCATTACCCAGTTTAATCGCTTGCTCGTAAAGCGCTATTGCCGTATCGTATAAAGAATTAGCGTGGCTAAGACCCACAACGCCACGTTTATTAAATATAGATAAAACATCTACATCATTATAAAATGAGTCTTTACTAGGATCATCATGTAATTTTTTAAGGCCCTCTTGATTGATGCTGTTACTTTGCGCTCCTGCTATAGAGTTCATCATACTTTGAAAACTTTGACTTTGGTTTGATAACCATCTCAGCTGGTCATGACTTATCATACCGTTATTACCATTAGCTACAGCAATAATGCTGTCATAGTATCGACTAGCTCTGTCTTCCCGATAGCCACTAGCTTGTATATCCATTACTACCATGTTATATAAGGCGTCAAGATCATTATTTCTTGCTACTAACAATAAGCAAGTGAAATAATCTGGGCGTGAAGATACAATAATATCCCTAATCAATTTTAAATCTGTATTATTTGAAATTGAAATATGTTTGGATTGAACCATTGAAGTAAGGTAATTTAGTACTTGTTTGTCGCTAGCTAAATTTACCGCTATGTCAAACGGTATAGTTTCTCTACCATTCTGAGAAATAGATAACAACCAACTCTTTATTTGATTGGTTTCATCTGTTAATAAGTCATAAAGTTTGTTAGCGTCTTCAACCTCATAATCAGTAATTTTATATACTGTAATTCCTGTATCACGTTTAATTTTATCTTTTAAATCAGAGCCAGCACCCATAACTAAGTTTCCTCAAAACAATCAACAATATGTTTCATGATAATCGCTCATCGTTAATATAATATGATAAAATCATGGTTGTTTATGTGGTATTTCTTACGCATAGTTCGGGTATCTCCATAACCCGGGACAGTGAAACATCTTAGGATTCTTTCCATGTGTCATTCATTTTTTTGACCATGTCACGCTTCGCAAGTTGAAATTCTTTGTAAGCGATCCACGGGCGTCCTTGCTTCCGTAGCTAACACGTGCTAGGTGCTATCCGGCGGCACATTCCATGGCAGCAGTGCCTCAATATCTTCTAATGTTTTGCAATGTGGTAGGCGCTCATAAAGATAGGTGAAGTATCGACAGACATTGTGATGATGCAGTTCAGCAGTTAGAGCTAGACTTGCATGCATTGCTAGTGCGTTAGCGCCTGGCATTGTGTCGCAAAATAGAAAGTTCTTCCTTGCAAGCACTAAGAGCTTAATGTCTCTCTCTGTGTGATTGTTATCAATCTCACATCTACCATCATCAAGAAACCGAGTCATGTTTTCCCAATGCTTGATGACATATTCCATTGCCCTGCCAAGATGAGATTGTGGTAGAACCTTTGGATAATACTCCTCTAGCCACTCCTTGTACGGGTGCTGCCTTTATATAATGTAGAAAATATAGCATAATATACACTTTAACTTGATTACGGATGGTGTTTGGATGTTAGCTAGAATTCTCTCTGATGAAAATAATGAATTAACTATTGAGCTCAAGCTTCCACTAAAAGGATCCATGCTTGAATGTGAGGATGCAATTCTTGACGGCCTTAATGAGGTTGGAACATTAGCCACTGAAAAAGCTTTAAGTAAGTTTGATGCAGATGGCTCTCCTATCCATGTTGGAAAAATAAAGCTAACAGCACGAAGTAGAGATGAAGCAAATTACCAAACGCCTTATGGAGTTGCTCGAGTTAAGCGTTATGTTTATCAAACCTCTAAAGGCGGGAAGATCTTTTGTCCTTTAGAAGATAAGGCTAGAATTATCCAAGGATCAACACCGCGATTTGCAAAAATAATCTCACATAAATACTCAAGCTTACCTGCTCCTAGTGTTATTGATGATCTCAAGGTCAATCATAACCGTAAAATCTCACATTCATACTTGCAACGGGCAACTGATTTTGTTGGCGGTATTGCACAAGCCAAAGAGGCTGAGTGGGAATATGAAGAGCCAAAGCTTGATGCAGGCATTGAGATGCTAAGTATTAGCTTAGATGGTGCATATGTTCTCACCGTTGATGATGGTTATAGAGAGAGCATGGTTGGAACTATTTCCATGTATGATAAGCATGGTGCACGCCTGCACACAACCTACGTTGCAGCATCACCAGAATATGGAAAAGATGAATTCTTTAATAGGCTTGAAAAGGAAATAAAGCTGAAAAAGAAATATTACCCTGATGCTAAAACAATTGGCGTTGCTGATGGAGCAAAAAATAATTGGCCATTTCTAAAAAAACATACTGATACGCAAATTTTAGATTTTTGGCATGCAACTGAATATCTCGGCGAAGCATCAAAGGCAGTATTTACCAAAAAATCTGAAAGAGATGAGCGTGATGTTTGGCTCGAAGAGAGATGTCATGACTTAAAGCACAAGAAAGGTGCGGCAGGTAGAATACTTGCTGAGCTTAAAGAGCATCTAAATAAAAACCTGAATAAATCGCTTAGAGAAAAGCTAGAAGGAACAATTACGTATTTTGAAAATAATATTAAAGAAAAGCGAATGTCGTATCATAATTTGATTAAGCAGAATGCACCAATTGGCTCTGGCGTCACTGAAGCAGCATGTAAAACAATTGTTAAACAAAGATTAGGCGGATCAGGAATGCGCTGGAAAGACAAGGGAATGAAAATCGTTTTATGCTTGAGAACACTAGTAAAGACTAAAGGCAGATGGGATCAGTTTTGGGAGAAGGTCAATGATTTTGGCGTGCCAGCAGCAATATAGCCTACATTATATAGAGGCAGCACCCCCTTGTACTCATCCATAATCGGTTTTGATTCTTTCTGCCGAAGCGCAAGGCGTTGCTCAGGCGACATCTCTTCTTCTTTCGCCTTTCTTTCAATCCGGTAGAGTTTTTTATAGACCCGCATAGCATGAGCGGCTAACCCATTCTTTTTGGTCGCCTTGGTGATCTCTTCAAATTTCCTGCGGGCATGAAGGTTGCACGCAATGATCGTAACGCCGGTATTTTCTAATTGGTCGAATATAGGGCTTGCATCAGTATGAAGCTTGCCAGTCCACCCTTGAAACCATTCTACTAGAAACTCACTGTGGTCACTTGGCGTATAGGCAAACAGGATAACCTCACGACCAGGAGCACCACCTCGCATGCAATGAATCAGTGACTTAGTTTGTGGCCGTCGACCAGGCTCTTTTAAGACTTGTAATTTAGTCGCGTCACAACTTGCTATTTCATAATCCAGCAGCTCATCCTTCAATAGATTATAAATCGGCTGTAAAGGTTTAGTCAGCTCAATAAACCAACGTGACATAGCTTGCCTGGATAGATTGACGCCGTATTGTGAGCGTAGTTGTTTTTCTAAATGATAAAAGGGTTGTCTATCCCTGATTTTACTAGACACTAAATGCGCTAGTAATGATTCAGACGCCTCGGCCTTAGGTAGGATATGTAAAGGCTTAGGTGCAACCGTAACACCACCTTGCTCGCAATCACAGCCTAGTTTTTCACGGCGCTCTTCAATCATTTCAAAGACAGCTGGTTTGTAGTTCAGTATTTTTTTAGTCTCAAAACCCATTGGGCATTTTTCTTTACCGCAAGGACAAATACGCTGGTCATCAGGTACTGGAATGATTCTCACCGTCACAGGTAATTCATTCTTGACCTTCTTCTTACGTTTGTGAGAAGAGACAACAACTGCTTCATCATCTTCTTGATCCTCCGGTGTTGAGAGATCACCGAAGAGTGGCAACTGATCTTCTATGTAGCGCTCAGATTTACTACCAAAATGCTGTCGTTGGAGCTTAGCAAATTGTATCTTCAAATGATCATAAGCCTCGGCATACTGTTCAACACGAGCATGTTCTATTTCAAGCTTATGACAAAGCTTTTCATTTATTCCGACTTGTTGATAGAAAAGCTCACTAGGGACTGTTTGCATTGCGTTTCTCATTCAAGTAACTACTGCAAAGTGTACCATGACATTTTAAGTGCAATATTTTCTTCCTCAGGCGCTTGGTTAGCGCATATTACTTTTTTGGGGTAGCTGGTCATTGTGATGTTTTCTTTTCAACTCCTAGCGGATCTCACAAAGCCTGGGCTAAGGATATAAAACAAGCATTAAAATCACGTGTAAAATCAAAAAACACAGAAAAAACCTGTCAAGACTTTTTTTGCCATTTTAGTAAAAAAACTCGGGAGAGACTTTGGGTAATGACTTTTGCTTCATCCAGTTTAAACCTGACAATAACCAGCTTAACTGATCTTGGGTCAACTCGATAGTCTCATCTGCTTCGCTAGGGAACTTCAGCTTACCTTTTTCTAATCGTTTGTAGCAAAGCCAAAAACCATTTTGGTCGTACCAAAGTAATTTTATTTTATCGCGCTGCCTGTTACGAAAAAGAAATAGCTGGCCTGAGCTTGGGGTCATTGAGAGATGATCGGCAATCAGCATTACTAGGCCATCAATCTGTTTTCTAAAGTCCACAGGGGTACGATAAAACCAGATCGGTGTTTTCCAGTTCTGAAACATTAGCAAAGCCTCTGAATCAAAGACGCTAAGCTATCCTGGTCATAAAAGCTAATCTGTATGTGTGAGTTGACCTGCATGACAGCCACTGGTTGTGCTGGCTGCTCAGACACGCAAACAACCTTTGCTAGCGTTTTTTGCTGTTCTCTTCTCAAACGATAGAGAAACTGCGATAGAGCGTTATTTTGTCTGTAAAAACCAACTTCAGTACTTAGAAAAACCTTTAAAATTCTAAATGGCACTCTATTGTACCTGTCTCATCGCATAATATCTTAAATTAATTATGCTAATCAATCTAAAAAATTATTTATACCTCAAATTTTTCTCCTCTCAAAATAAATTATTAACTTTTAGGTAATAGCAATTATATCTCGTTAATAAGAACAAGAATGATCTATCCTAAAACCCTATGAAGCCTTATTATTCACTTCAACTTAAGTATCTAGGTGATCCGCTCCACTGGTCATCAATTTCCACTAAAACAGCTGATACGAGCCTTAGGCACGATTCAGTATTAGGGAAAATTCCAACTGTATGCGTCCTTCTTTTTACCTCTCTGTTTACGCGCTCAGCTATGTTACTGGTTCTTAATCTTTTTTGATGCGGCCTGTCAAAGTTCATCACTACTAAGCCCTCCGGTATATTCACTTCCAACCAAGAAGTAAGCTCTGGTGCTGTTTGCTGATATTTATCTACCGCCATAGCCAATAGTCTTTCCGACTCATGAATGTTTGAGGCATTAAATATAGCTGTAATCTCCTCAGCTACTGGTTCCTTCATTGAGCGCTTTGGTATGTGAGCCTGAGCATTTTGCTGCAAATGAAATTGGCAGCGTTGCCAAGGAACACTGGGCAACACAGCTCTTCTAGCGGCTTTTAGGCCAGTATGAGCGTCGCTAGTAATCAACTCAATACCATGTATACCTCGCTCAACCAACTGCTGAAGAAAATCACGCCAATGTACCTCAGCCTCTGATAACGCAACAGAAACACCTAGCACTGTTCTCTTGCCGGTTGATTCATCAAAGCCATAGGCTATCAATACCGCACAGTCTTGTACTGTGCCGCTAGTGCGCACCTTCTCATAACGTGCATCTAGCCAAAGATATTTTATCTTTCCTAACGGCTTATTTCGCCATTTCTTTAAATCTTCATCCAACAATTTAGCGCAACGGCTTACCTCTGTGCTTGAAATATCTGTTCCACAGAGTTGCTTTAGCACCTTTTCAACTTTGCGCGTGGAAACCCCATGCACATACATTTCAGCGACAGCCAGCTTAAGTGCTCTATCAGAGCGTACACCTCGCTCTAAGACTGATGGATAGAAGGCTTCATTGGAGTCTCTAACCTGCGGTATCTGTAGCTCAAGCTGACCTTGACCTGTGTTAATTAACCTTGGTTTAAAGCCGTTCGCATATCCGTTTCTATCGCCAGTTCGCTCATAAGGACTGGCATTTAAATGGCGCTCCCTTTCTATTAACATAGCCTCATTCATCAACCTGGAGACAAGCTTAGGTAAAGCTTCAAACCCCTCCATCGCTAAAACATGTATGGCTTCTTCGATTAAGTTCTCATTTTTATAGCAGCTCATTGTCATTCCTCTTTTTTGGTTAAGTTTACCTTAAAAGGAATTTCTAATCTGACTGAGTCGCCTGCTTATTTTCAGCAAGTCAATGGAATTTACAGAAAGGATGGCGCACTAGCGAAACTGCGTGTAAGGTACGTTATTCTCTCGGCAGTATTTCGCTTTGGTTAACTTGCTTTGCTTAAAGTCGGAAAGGTGTTTTTCCCAATAAGCATCTGTGTAAGTAGCATTTTCATTTTCAGGATTTGTTGCTGACATACCGTAAGCTCCTTGTTACTATTTGCGGGAGCATACAGTCACATGAATTTAACTAGTTGACTAGGGTGTACTTGCTGGATCGCTTACAATTCTTTTTTATAAACCCCAGTTCGGAGTTAATAGTGATCAAGTAATTAAATTCTAATTGCTTGGCAACCTTTTCACTGCAGTAATTGTTAATGGCTCAATAATATAAGCAGCCAACCCAGCAACAAGATGTGTAATAGCATTTGCAACCGAGCGATGTCTGGTGTGCCAAATATGAAACTTATGTTTCAAGCAGCCAAAAACAGTCTCAATGATCCCTCGCTGATTTAATAACTGTTGCTCGTGATCGCTAAGTGGCTGCGCATTTTTCATATTTTTTCTTTTGCGTGTAATTAACTTCAAACCGCTATCAAGTAGTTTTTCAAAAACAGCCTTCCCAATATAGCCTTTATCTCCGAAGGCCAAACCCTCCAGCCCTTCAAACAATGAGACACCTGCAGCTAAATCATGATGATTGCCGGGCGTGACTTTAAAGGCGATTAACTCACCTATGTCATTGATTACTAAATGAAGTTTCAGACCAAAAAACCAACCAACAGATGTTTTTCCAAGTTTTGCAACCGCTTTAAATGTGCGGTGGCGTTTAGTGCGTTTAATGTGACAGTTTGGTAGGCAACTTGAGTCAATGTAGTAAATGCCACTACGCCTGCCACCGTTAAGAGTAATAAAAATTGTCAGTGGCATTAGCGCTCTAGGCATCAATTCAATAAAACGTGAGTAACTGGGTAAATTAGGGAAGTAATGTCCCCAGTATGTTTTTAGAAAGCCAGTATAAAAATATTTAAAGTTTCTATAGCCGATCATTTGGAACAAAATCATGATTGTCATAATCTCGCTATAAGCTAAACAACAAGGTGGACCTGACTTTTTTTCTGCAGATGAAGGGAGTAGATCTTTGCGCTCAAGTGCTGCAAATTCCTCAGCAAAATCATCTATGCGACAAAATAACTCTATAACCTCGCGCTCATGTATCATAACCACATCCATTATTAGTAATAATTTCAAAAGGTTATATAAGTTTTTCACTAAATCCAAGGCTGCCATAACTCCGAACTGGGGTTTTTATAAAGATAGATTTATTCTGATTATGTTTGCAGTGTGATACGGTTTTGTTCATTTTAGTCGAACGTCATTGCTTGCTCTTTAACAATTAACTGTGCCTCATGGAATCTGAAACTACTATGCTATAGCTACTACTTTCTGCCTAGGCCTTGCATCAGGCATAGCAGGCATATTGGTTCAGTATATTCCAATCGTAAGATGAGCCTGAAGCAGCATCTGAACAGATGTCACCATGATGGTCCATCGGTTAGTCTTCAGTGCTGATAGTATCAGCTATTTGCTCTTTTGTTATTTTCTCAAATAACGTCTTCTTTGCTTCCTGCATCTTTTGTGCAGATTCATGATCAGTCAGAGAATACGCTAATTTATCTAGTCGTTCAAAGGTTTCATTTTCCTTTAAATACTGCTTAG
>CBDALO010000189.1:0-4731 GCA_965196985.1 Gammaproteobacteria bacterium
GTGTGTACTTGATTAAACTAGAATTATTTTTAAACATTTGCGCCACTGTATTTTTAGCAGCTGGCTGCAACTGGGCAGCATATGCACAACCAAACAGCAAAGTAAACCCTGCTGCAACTGCTAAAACTCTAACACCCTTTATCATTGTTAAACTCTCCATCCATCTTGCTAAAAATGGGCCATTCTAACGTGACTTAACGAATATCCCAATCCCCTTTATTCAAGTCAGGCCGGCTTCGCCGGCAACTTTCTAAGCCTCTAAGAGTTTAGTCTTTACAAAGCCACGAGTATTATTAAGTCTCAAACTAGTCAAACCTGCCCATGGAATAATAACGAATAAAAATAACACACCTGCTATAGAAATTGCTTCAGGTAGCTGAGCAATAACTCACCTACTATACGCGCTTCTCATTTTACTCTAAGAATAATGAAACGCTTTAGTATCAAACAAATCTTGGTAACCAATCAGAACTGGTGGAACTTTCACACCAAGTACAAAGATAAAATCAGAGAAGCTATTGTCATTGGCATTGTTAAGCTGCTTAGCTGCAAACATCCTATGCGTGGCCATAAAGAGTATCATTGCAGTAATCCAAACTGGCTAGTGCGCCATCCTTTCTGTAAATTCCATTGACTTGCTGAAAATAAGCAGGCGACTCAGTCAGATTAGAAATTCCTTTTAAGGTAAACTTACTGAAAACTACCCAAAATTTAAATCAACAAAATAATGCTGAAATATTGTGTAAAAATGACTATGCTTTGTCTTTTTAACAAGACTAACGAGATGAGTATAAATGTTAAACTTCGCCGATTACGCTGCCCCTCTTTTTTCAAAATTAACTGGGAAAGTTGTTTTAAAAAAATCTATCGACGATTGTAGGAAAGCTATTAACTGAAGGTAGTTGTAAGTTGTTCAGTTCATCAAAAGATAACAATGAGTATAAAAAGATGATTCGTACACTTACCGGTGAAAATAAAAGCACCGATTTAGATCCAATAAAAACAAATGATGTATTGCTAGAACAGAGCTGTGAAAAACTTTCACACGCCAGTAAAATTGATGTTCTTCATGATCCTTCTGATATTAGAAAGCCACATAGCAAGCAAACTGAAAATCTAGGTAAAGTAAGGAGTCTGGACGGGGATATTATCAATGGTTACAGCACGCATAACGCAGTTGCATTAGTACCTGGTGATAAGGCTGTGCATCTACTATCGCATGTAAGCTACAGCAATAAAGACCCTAAGTTTTTAAAAACTGAGCATATTAAGAAAATAGAGGCTGGAAAGCCATTTGAGGGAGATAAAGAGGCCAAGAGTCTTTATGAATCTGGTGATTACTTTAATAAAAAGCTGCTGTCTATTCGTGAAATAGAAAAAATAGGAATCTGCCTAAAATCAAAGAATGAAGATGCAACCATTACCCATATTCTAGATAGAGAGTTTGATGATAATGACTATCTCTCACTAATTGATACAAACCTAGATCAAGACTTTATTATTCGCTCAAAAATAACAAGAACAATAGAAGGTAGAGGTGATGATGGTAAAAAGCTTAAGCTGATTAACGCTGATTTTGATGCTCAAGGCGAAAAGCAATTCCAAAAGTTAACAGTTGGAAAGAATTGCGTACAAGACGGAAAAATAACTATTTATTTTGGAGAGTTTGAGAACTTCAATGCAATTAAAATCCAAATTACAGGCAGAGATGGTAGGAGAATTTTTAAGAATGACATGCTGCTATTAACTAATAAAAAAGTAACGACTTTTGATGAGGCGTATGAGGTATACATAGCCTATCTATCTCGTGCGAAAATTGAATATGTTTTTAAATTTCTCAAGGAAGGACTAGGCTGGGAAAATATGCAGATAAAAAATTTTAAAGGGATACAAAATCTACTGGCTGTATGTTTTTATGTGGCCTCATATTTGTATGAGATAGGTAAGGAAAAAGCTTATGACGATTACGCAATTATGCTAGCTAAATTAGGAGATGGTAAGGGCAAGGTGACACGACACTTTATTGCGAAGGGTATTAGAAAACTTCTAACGTATCACTTAGTAGAGCAATTTTTTAAAGAAAATAGTGTTTCTCAAGAAGAACAAAAAGAATTATCGAATTCAGTTCAGGTAGGGAGATAACAATTTTGGGTAGTTCTCAGAAACTTAACCAAAAAAGAGGAATGACAATGAGCTGCTATAAAAATGAGAACTTAATCGAAGAAGCCATACATGTTTTAGCGATGGAGGGGTTTGAAGCTTTACCTAAGCTTGTCTCCAGGTTGATGAATGAGGCTATGTTAATAGAAAGGGAGCGCCATTTAAATGCCAGTCCTTATGAGCGAACTGGCGATAGAAACGGATATGCGAACGGCTTTAAACCAAGGTTAATTAACACAGGTCAAGGTCAGCTTGAGCTACAGATACCGCAGGTTAGAGACTCCAATGAAGCCTTCTATCCATCAGTCTTAGAGCGAGGTGTACGCTCTGATAGAGCACTTAAGCTGGCTGTCGCTGAAATGTATGTGCATGGGGTTTCCACGCGCAAAGTTGAAAAGGTGCTAAAGCAACTCTGTGGAACAGATATTTCAAGCACAGAGGTAAGCCGTTGCGCTAAATTGTTGGATGAAGATTTAAAGAAATGGCGAAATAAGCCGTTAGGAAAGATAAAATATCTTTGGCTAGATGCACGTTATGAGAAGGTGCGCACTAGCGGCACAGTACAAGACTGTGCGGTATTGATAGCCTATGGCTTTGATGAATCAACCGGCAAGAGAACAGTGCTAGGTGTTTCTGTTGCGTTATCAGAGGCTGAGGTACATTGGCGTGATTTTCTTCAGCAGTTGGTTGAGCGAGGTATACATGGTATTGAGTTGATTACTAGCGACGCTCATACTGGCCTAAAAGCCGCTAGAAGAGCTGTGTTCCCCAGTGTTCCTTGGCAACGCTGCCAATTTCATTTGCAGCAAAATGCTCAGGCTCACATACCAAAGCGCTCAATGAAGGAACCAGTAGCTGAGGAGATTACAGCTATATTTAATGCCTCAAACATTCATGAGTCGGAAAGACTATTGGCTATGGCGGTAGATAAATATCAGCAAACAGCACCAGAGCTTTCTTCTTGGTTGGAAGTGAATATACCGGAGGGCTTAGTAGTGATGAACTTTGACAGGCCGCATCAAAAAAGATTAAGAACCAGTAACATAGCTGAGCGCGTAAACAGAGAGGTAAAAAGAAGGACGCATACAGTTGGAATTTTCCCTAATACTGAATCGTGCCTAAGGCTCGTATCAGCTGTTTTAGTGGAAATTGATGACCAGTGGAGCGGATCACCTAGATACTTAAGTTGAAGTGAATAATAAGGCTTCATAGGGTTTTAGGATAGATCATTCTTGTTCTTATTAACGAGATATAATTGCTATTACCTAAAAGTTAATAATTTATTTTGAGAGGAGAAAAATTTGAGGTATAAATAATTTTTTAGATTGATTAGCATAATTAATTTAAGATATTATGCGATGAGACAGGTACAATAGAGTGCCATTTAGAATTTTAAAGGTTTTTCTAAGTACTGAAGTTGGTTTTTACAGACAAAATAACGCTCTATCCCAAACTGTTCACACGTCAAATACATCCGCCATACCTGCAAAGCTAAAAGCTGTTCATCGTGTGGTAAAAAAGCCACAGAAGTATGGATACAACAACAAATGGCAATCTTACCCAACACTGCATGGCAACACATCACATTCACCATGCCCTCTACTCTTTGGGACTGCTTTTGGACAAACAGAGAGCTTCTTAATTTACTCCCACCATTAGCAGCAAAGGTGTTACTCAAGCTTGCTAAAAACAAGAGGGTTAAACGTGAGCTTGCGGTAAGTATGTGTGAACCAATAAGTTGGATAAGGTAAACTTTCGTTGCCGAGTACTTTATTGGGCTTGATAATTATCCATTATCTTCATTAACCTATTGACTTAGAAAAGAAAATTATTTTATTGTGACGACAGTTTCTTACGCATCACGTGAAATAATTATGCCAACCGCAACTGAAATACCGGATATAGCGACTAAATCAGAGCATGAAATTGCAGAATTTCGTGCTCGCTTGAATCAGTCCAATCTTGGTGATGAGGATAAGGAGCTTGCAGGTGGTTGTTTGGACCTTGCTCTTTGGTTGCCCGAGGTGCTTCAACAGCAGAAAATTACAATTAAACAATTACGTGAACTTATTTTTGGAGCTGACAGTAATCAGTCACCCAAGAAGAATCAGGAGAATAAGGGCCAAGAATCTGAAAGTAATATTGAGGGTGTTGGCAATAACTCTGACGATAATACATCAGGCAATAAAAAAGGTGATAGTCAATCAGATAAGAAAGGGAAATCCGGTCATGGCAGGCGAGGTAATCAGGATTACCGGAATGCCACTGATGTTTATTGCCATGTTGCTGACCATGCATGTGGCGATGCCTGTCCTGGAGGATGTGGTGGGAAACTGTATAAGGTTAAAAAAGCCGGTGTAGTTATTCGTATAACTGGCAACTCATTAGGCACGGCAACACGGTATCATTTGGAAAAGCTTCGCTGCGCCTTGTGTGGGCTTATTATCACTGCCCAGTTACCCACGGATGTTAGGAAGCAACCAAAGTATGACGCTAAGTTTAAAGCAATGCTGTGCTTGCAAAAGTATTACATTGGCGTGCCTTTTTACCGTCAAGCAAAGTTCCAAGAGT
>CBDALO010000190.1:0-21394 GCA_965196985.1 Gammaproteobacteria bacterium
GTATACGTGAGGCTAATGAAACCTATATAAAAAAACAACCTTCTTTATCAAGAAAACAAAAAGCATTACGTCTTGCTGGTTTTGCCTTAGCATTTGGAATTGCTGCTGTAGCGATAGCAGCAGGTGTTACTTTATGCGTTGCTAGTGCTGGCGCTGCTACACCTGTTGTTGCAGCGGCGACTGCCCCAGTAATTGCCGCACTTGGTGGGGCTAGTGGTGCCATTGCAGCAGGTGGCTCAATTTCTGTCCTTGGAGGAGTAATTGGTTTCTTTGCATCTAAGGGTAGCCTGAAAACAGAAGAACAAGAAAAGGCTAAAGAGCTTACTGATGATGCTAGTTACGTTGCTAAATTAGGTGCACGTCATGGAGGAGGATAACTAGCTAGTTCATATTTTTGACTCAACTAACTCAGTGATAACTTAAAGATATTGTAAGAAATATCACTCCCGATAACCAGCGTTATCGGGGGTTGGGTATTATCTGACTAATAAACAAGTCTAAATCGATCTAATTTTAAGCAGGACTAAAGGTCGAGTTCTTTTTTAATTTTTGCTAAAACCTCTGGCGAAATGCCAGTAGTTTTGGTCACAACAGGATCACCAAAGCCTTCTTTTAACATATTGATTGCAATCTCACGTTGTTTGTTATACTCGCCTTGTTGCATTCCTTGTTGCATTCCTTGTTGCATTCCCTCCAGCATCCCTTGCTTTAAGCCTTGGTTATGGCCTTCTTGTCGTAATTGGTCAGCTGCAGACATAATGGTCTCCTTCATATCGGGTAGTGCTTGAGTCAACGCATCAACGAGTTCTTTGTCGCTGCTTTTTTCCTCATATTCTAAGGTGTAGTTTACCAGCCGTGAGATATGTTGACCACCATCTAATGACTTTAGCAATTGAAGCAACCCTTGCTGAATGAGTCGTTGGATAACTGGCAGAAAATCTCGTTGGTAAGCGTGTTTGTGCAACAGCTCCATGGTGGCAACGTAGCCATGGGTCAAGAGCTCTTCATCAGGGATGACGGTTAGATCAATGAGTGGGCAAGGCGCATTATACAGTTCTTTGGCGAGCGCAGAATCTTCAAACAACTCAAAAAAATCCATCGTGTACGGATAGGGCGTTTTTTGGCCATTATAAAAAGTGACCGTCAAAATTAATGGAAGCTTGAGCTTGTCATTGTGATCACGCTTTGGTGTCTGCTTTAAAAACCGATCCCAGATCTTGCACTTGTAATACCACAGGCGAAATGCCAAGAGTGGATCCGGTGTGGATTGGTGTTCACTTAACGCATAGAGATAAACTTGCTCTTTGCCATACTCCTTCTTGAGCTTAACCCGATACAAGACATCGGTGAAGGCCGTTTTAAAATCATACTCGATGAAGCTGTCGTTTTCTAGCTGCAACGTTTCCCAGTCAATCATCTTCTGGATCTTTTTGGGCAGATGCGCTTTGAAGAAATCCTTGGCAACCTCAATATCTTGCAGTGAACTCTTAAATAAGAGGTCGTGATGATTGATCGAATGTTTCTGAGCCACAGAAAGGTTCCCTAAAATTAAAGCTGGTAAGCCAAGCAATTGCTTGCTAGCATACCGGAAATTAAGCAGTAGCAAAACTGAAAAACCCTACAAAAACCCATTGGTTTTTACCTCTAAAACGGGCATAATTAGCCCAATAAATAATCGAGTAAAGAATGCCAACCCTGAATTAAAGAAGAAATGCCCTCGTTTTTTCACCCACACACTACGCGGCTAAAAGCCGACAACTTTTTCAGAAAAAGAAGTAATAAAAACAGTGGGTTACAAGGGAGTTTACTTTTTTATGACCAACGGCATTTTTATAAAAAAGTACAAGAAATGCACTAAAATCCATTATAACAGGTTATAACTAATTCTTCTTAAAAATCAATAAGTTAAACCTTTTGACCGTATTAAAATGCAAGATTATAATATTTTGCACTGCCGTACGTTATAATACATATATTATTCCATTATATATTTATTACAATATATTATATTACTTTAAATCAATAGGTTAGAGTGTTTATTATAACATATTATAATAATGTGTGAGATATTATTTTCGTTATGCTATATTATATAGAAATATAACTGGTTGTAATTTTTGTAATGGCATTAATTAGGAGAAATAATTCATATGAAACCTCTTTCAGCCTCGCTGTCCTCAAAAGATGAAGCGTATTTAATGAAGCTCGCCAAAGAAAATGGCCTAACCCGTGGTGACTCGGAGAATGTCTATTCCCCTGGCTATGCCATGAAAGAATTAGTGCGCTTTTGTCGTGAACAAGACATAGACTTGAGAAAGCAATACGTCGAAAAACCTGACCATCAGACTAAGATGTTAGAGCAAGTCCATATGGCCATACCTCACCTGCTGTATTTATTACGCATGGTGGTGGGTGCGGTGGATAAGGATCTTGATGAGAAAACCTATCAACAATTAAAAGCCTTGAGTTTGACATTTTTAACAGAGACTTGCGGTGACTTTCAATCAGTTCGCTATCAGGAAAATGCGATTAAAATTAATCAGCATGGCATCAATCGGATGCCCATCCAGGAAGAAGACAGTCGTTGGCGGTAACGTCAATCAGCTGAGCGTTGTGTTTAAACTAACCACTTAAGTCAGCGATGGTTTAGCGATCGCTGGTGGGATTAGAGTAACTGAAGGCCGCACCGTGATGACTGGATTTTATCATCTGACAGTGTCGTGCTACTTCAGAGAAATTCGGTTGGTGTTATTTGAGCGTTTAACACGCTGGATACTTCATTATCTTTTATCAATCTGGCCTCATCGACTCTGTTGTCATTCTATTGAGTTTGGGTATCCGTTCAATATCAGCATGATTTGAAAATAATTCAAAAAGTTCTTGACAGCTTTTTCGTGCAAATTTGGAAATTTTATATTGGAATCATCGTGTGTCATAAAAGCATGATGTGCGCTCTATAACAACGCTGTATGCTCGGATTATTTTTTCATCGATCAGGTTCATGGCTTAAAAATAATTTCAGCAGTACGGCCATCTGTGTGGGGAAAATTTACCTTTTCAAACCCGTGGTATACTCTTCCTATGAAAAAACAACCTGACAAATCAGTTTTAGCCGATCTCATTGAGAGATTTAATAATACTGTTACACCAACAGCACTAGAAACAGATTTTAGCAATGTATGTGAAAGTCAGGCTGAGAAAATCATAAAGCTAGAAGACAAGGTGCAATCGTTAAATAACGCATTAAATAAATATAAAGGTGAGCAAGGAAAGCCTAATGTTAGAAAGCAAACGCGCGCTAACAAGGACAAGGATCATTCCTCCGAGAAGGATAGAAAAGGAAATAAAACCAATAAAACTAGAAAGCCAAAATCTAGTAAAAAAAATCTCGAAGTCTCTAATACAGTGACACTAACAATTAATCCAGATTCGTTGCCCAGCGATGCTGTGCCAAATGGCTCTAAGAAAACACTTATCCAGGATATAAAAATTGCTGCTAATAACACTCTTTTTTTGCGCCAACAATATTACTCCCCTTCTGAAAACAAACACTATACAGCACCTCTGCCAACTGGTTATGAGGGCCAGTTCGGCCCTACTATTAAAAGCTGGACAAGCTTCCTAAATACTCAAGGTGGTATGACGCTAGAAAGCCTTGAGACATTTTATAAAACCGCCAACATAGATATTAGTAAATCAACCATCCATAGCTTCACAATTAAAACACCTACGATACTTGAGCCCGAGAAGGTAGAAGTTGTGAAGGCAGGTTTACAATCCACGAACTACCAGCACCTAGATGACACCAACGCTAGAGAGGATGGGAAAAACCGTTATGTTAATGTATTGGGTAATGAGTATTATTCAGCTTACTTTACGCTGACCAGTAAAAGTCGATTAAGCGTCATTGAAATGTTAAGCAAAGACCACTTTGGGTTCACATTAAATGAGGCCGCTTTTAATTTACTGGCTACTATGAACTTACCCCACAAGGTAATCGAAAGCTTAAAGGTATTTCACTCATCGACTATCTTAAACAGTAAGGAGCTGGAAGTTATTCTTGATAAGGTATTAGGTGATAAAAAATTTCCAAAATATAGAAAGCTGATTACTGATGCGGCAGCTATCTCAACATATAGAAAGAGTCCTTATGCGATAGAAACACTCATTACCGATGATGCGCCACAGTTTAAGCTCATTACTGAATCACTCGCCTTGTGCTAGGTTCATGAGGGTAGGCATTATAAAAAGCTGACGCCAATTTTTAAGAAGCACCAAGACTCTGTTGACAGCTTCTTGGATAGGTTTTGGGATTATTATCATAAGCTCATTGAATATAAAAAGAACCCAGGGCAAGATGAGATAGATAAGCTATCCAATGAGTTTACTGAGTTATTCTCAACAATCACTGGCTACGAGAAACTAGATAAACAAATTGAGCTCACCTTAAAAAAGAAAAGGCAGCTATTGTTAGTGCTGGAAAAGCCAGAGCTTCCTCTACATAACAATCCAGCAGAGTTGATGGCTCGGAAGCAGGCTAGAATGCGCGATGTACACCTTCATACTATGAGTGAAGAAGGAACGAAAGCTAAGGATACAATGGTTACAATTACTGAGACATGTAAAAAGCTAGCAGTTAATGTCTTCGATTATATATATGACAGAATTACAAAAAACTATTCTATGCCTTCGCTAGCGGAATTAATTACCATCCGCTCATCACAGGCGCAGTAAACTAAAGAGAGCGCAGCATGAGCATCATGCTGAAATAAGACGGATACGAGTTTGGCGACTTGGTTGGGCTCGTGAGCTGCTGAATGAGTCTCATCATTTAGAAAGAGTACCTTGTTAAAGAGCGGGAGTTGCGAAATGCTACTCAGTCAGTGCGTAAACTGTGACCACCTAGCTCAGCATTCAAACTGAGTAGTAGTCTAGCGCATTTGCCACAACTTAGCGAGCACTTAACCGCTCAGCCAATTGAGTTAACCGGTTCGCTTCTTTGTTATTGTTGACCGCCATCCCAATGGCTTTCTTTTGCCCAATTAAAACCACCAGCTGTCGGCCTCGAGTCACTGCTGTATATAATAAGTTACGGGCTAATAACGTATAGTGTTGCATGGCCAGGGGAATGACTACAATCGGAAACTCAGACCCTTGGCTTTTATGAATGCTAATGGCATAGGCGAGTTGTAGCTCATCGAGCTCGCCTGTTTCATAGGTTTTTATGGCTTGGTCAAACCGAATGCTGACTTCCCCTTCTTCTAAATCAATGCGCTCTATAAAACCAATATCACCATTAAACACCTCTTTGTCATAATTATTGGTCATCTGGATGACTTTATCACCTGGCGAAAAAAGGCTACCAAAGCGCTGTAACTTGGGTTCGGCTTTACCATTCAGGGCGGCTTGTAAGCTCGCATTTAAAGCACGACTACCCAGCCCGCCTCGATTCATTGGGGTAAGCACCTGGATCGTTTGTTTTGGGTCACAGTGATAATGAGTGGGTAGCCGTTGCGTGACCACCTCTAGGACTGTTTGGTGAATGGCTTCAGGGGTCGATTCATACAAAGTAAAAAAGTCGCCCTGCTGAGCCGCATTCGGTAACGGCAGCTGACCTTGATTAATCCGATGGGCATTTAAAATAATGTGTGAGTGTGCTGCTTGCCGAAAGACCTCGGTCAGGCGAACCGTTGTGATCAGTTGAGATTGTATTAGATTGGCCAGCACCGCCCCTGGGCCTACGGAGGGTAACTGGTCAATATCCCCCACGAAAATCACCGCCGTGGTTGAGGAAACCGCTTTGAGCAAATGATTCATCAGCACAATATCAATCATAGAGGCTTCATCAATGATTAAGACGTTAATGGGTAATGGATTGTCTTGGTGATGCTTAAAGCCAAAGGTTTTCGGATCAAAGTCGAGCAAGCGATGAATGGTTTTAGCGGTCAGGCCCGTTGTTTCACTTAATCGCTTGGCTGCCCTGCCAGTCGGTGCACACAATCCTAATGGCACTTTTCTGGCAAGGAGAATTTGAATCAGGCTATTGACCAAGGTAGTTTTCCCAACACCAGGGCCACCTGTGATAATGGAGACTTTGGCGCGCAGAACGGTTTCAATGGCATGGCGTTGAGACTCAGCAAGCGATAAGCCGGTTTTGGCTTCAACCCATGGCAAGGCTTTCGCTAGGTCAATAGTTCCCCAAGGCGGTTGTCCAGTTACGAGGTGTTTGAGCTTCGCAGCCACGCGGGTTTCTGCTTGGTACAACGAAACCGGGTAATAACACGCTTGGGCTTGAATGGTTTCCGGCACAATATGTTCTTCAATGACTTCTGCTTCGATGGCTGATTCGATTAAACCCGCTGGTATGTCCAGTAACTCTTGACTGGCTTTGAGCAATTGGCTTTTTTCAGCGGCACAGTGGCCTTGATATTAAGGAATTTCAATGTGTCAATTGGTAAAAATACCACCAATTAAAATGAGTAATTTTAGCACAGGTATTTTTTATAAAATCGATTTAGTGGTGGGGCAGGGTTAGTTATGACAAACAATAGCCAAAACTAGCTGTTATTTGTTGTTTTGGACGGACTACCCCCTGTTACGTCTATCTTTATTTAGGGGAATTGAGCTAGTTTTATCTCATAATAAACAAGGTTTTTAGTAACCTATCAAGGTAAAATAACTTGATATAAAAACTATAGTGAAATTAGTCATGCGCAGAATCATAAAAGCGATTAAAAGCCTGAGTGATTACCTGATCCTGCTGAAAAAAAATCCAGAGCTACTAAGGCCAGAGCAGTGCAGCCATTGCGGTGCAGGTGGACTATGGTCACATGGATCATATGATCGAAAACCAGATAGGAACCCAGGTAAAGGACGCTCTTTAAATCCCACCCCTGTTTTGAGATTTTATTGTCATCAATGTAAACGTACTTGTTCAACCCTACCTGAGATACTTTCTCCAAAGCGTTGGTATTGCTGGTCAGTTCAGCAGGCAGTGTTAATGAGCGTGCTCCTGGGAAAAGTATTAGCTCATCAGGTCAGGAGCAAGGTGTTAGTCGACACACCGTTGCTAGGTGGTTTCACTGGTTGGTTGACCACTTCGTTGATTACTCCTTCCATATCAAAGCACATCCGTTGTGGTTACAGCTTGGGCGACATAGTGATCCACAAGCGTTTTGGTTGGCCTGCCTTGGTGAGCATGATTTATCGAGCATCATGCTTTTTCTTAACAACACAGGAGTGAGCATCCCATAATTAATTAACGTGAAAAAAAGTTGAGATGGATATTAGACCTTCTGCGAAACTAAATACTGGGCGAGCTTATGCTCGTTTGTAGTTTTAGAATCCGGCTTGAAGATTGAGAATCCCAGCAATAATATTAAATCTCATATTGTGTTTTCTGCGAAAATTCCTATACACCTCCCCAAGAATGCGGAATTTTTTAAATTTTGAGAATTGATGTTCAACCCTAATACGGATCTTGCTGTGATTACGGTTATCCTCTTTTTGTTGAGTAGTTAATTTGCCGCCTTTGGGCTTTTTATGAGGTAAGTTAACCAAGGGGTCAGTATGTTGAATTCCTTGGATAGAGCGTTATTTTGTCTGTAAAAACCAACTTCAGTACTTAGAAAAACCTTTAAAATTCTAAATGGCACTCTATTGTACCTGTCTCATCGCATAATATCTTAAATTAATTATGCTAATCAATCTAAAAAATTATTTATACCTCAAATTTTTCTCCTCTCAAAATAAATTATTAACTTTTAGGTAATAGCAATTATATCTCGTTAATAAGAACAAGAATGATCTATCCTAAAACCCTATGAAGCCTTATTATTCACTTCAACTTAAGTATCTAGGTGATCCGCTCCACTGGTCATCAATTTCCACTAAAACAGCTGATACGAGCCTTAGGCACGATTCAGTATTAGGGAAAATTCCAACTGTATGCGTCCTTCTTTTTACCTCTCTGTTTACGCGCTCAGCTATGTTACTGGTTCTTAATCTTTTTTGATGCGGCCTGTCAAAGTTCATCACTACTAAGCCCTCCGGTATATTCACTTCCAACCAAGAAGAAAGCTCTGGTGCTGTTTGCTGATATTTATCTACCGCCATAGCCAATAGTCTTTCCGACTCATGAATGTTTGAGGCATTAAATATAGCTGTAATCTCCTCAGCTACTGGTTCCTTCATTGAGCGCTTTGGTATGTGAGCCTGAGCATTTTGCTGCAAATGAAATTGGCAGCGTTGCCAAGGAACACTGGGGAACACAGCTCTTCTAGCGGCTTTTAGGCCAGTATGAGCGTCGCTAGTAATCAACTCAATACCATGTATACCTCGCTCAACCAACTGCTGAAGAAAATCACGCCAATGTACCTCAGCCTCTGATAACGCAACAGAAACACCTAGCACTGTTCTCTTGCCGGTTGATTCATCAAAGCCATAGGCTATCAATACCGCACAGTCTTGTACTGTGCCGCTAGTGCGCACCTTCTCATAACGTGCATCTAGCCAAAGATATTTTATCTTTCCTAACGGCTTATTTCGCCATTTCTTTAAATCTTCATCCAACAATTTAGCGCAACGGCTTACCTCTGTGCTTGAAATATCTGTTCCACAGAGTTGCTTTAGCACCTTTTCAACTTTGCGCGTGGAAACCCCATGCACATACATTTCAGCGACAGCCAGCTTAAGTGCTCTATCAGAGCGTACACCTCGCTCTAAGACTGATGGATAGAAGGCTTCATTGGAGTCTCTAACCTGCGGTATCTGTAGCTCAAGCTGACCTTGACCTGTGTTAATTAACCTTGGTTTAAAGCCGTTCGCATATCCGTTTCTATCGCCAGTTCGCTCATAAGGACTGGCATTTAAATGGCGCTCCCTTTCTATTAACATAGCCTCATTCATCAACCTGGAGACAAGCTTAGGTAAAGCTTCAAACCCCTCCATCGCTAAAACATGTATGGCTTCTTCGATTAAGTTCTCATTTTTATAGCAGCTCATTGTCATTCCTCTTTTTTGGTTAAGTTTACCTTAAAAGGAATTTCTAATCTGACTGAGTCGCCTGCTTATTTTCAGCAAGTCAATGGAATTTACAGAAAGGATGGCGCACTAGCATTCCTTGGTATCCTAGATCAGCATATTTTTCTGCTGGTGGCAGTGGGCTGCCACGTTGTCGGATCTTAATATCATGAACCCTCCCAGGCATTGTTTGAGAGACGTTGATTATTTTTCCGGATGTACTCATTGCTATCTCCACCTTTTGAGTATGTCTTTTCTTTTTACCAGAATAATAATCTTTACGTGGCTTCTTCTTTTTGGGGCGCTGAATAGGCTGCTCCGTTACATCCATTAATATAGCGCAAACCGCATCTTCTGTTAGGGTTCTGTCTTTTTTAATATGAATATGCTTGGCCACTAAGGGTTCTAAGCGTTTAAATAAGCGGCAGACATTACTGTCATCCAAACCAACAAAGTAACCTAAGAATTCATGTGTTACATAAGTGCGATAGTACATCATGAGAAGCAAAAGGCGATCATGGTGCGTGGTGAGTTTCGGGCGCCTTCCCAGCTTACTAAACTCATCATCAAGTGATGACTTCACTTGTTGGTGTATCGTTTCAAAATCATCAAGGGTCAAACCAGTTAACTTTTTAAAAATACGCGGGCGGTTACTGAGTTGCTGATAGCTTAATAGCATATGCCTTTCCATGAATGATTATTAATCAGGCAATTATAAGCAAATTTTAGCTAGTTTCTAGAACTGCCCTTAGTTACGCAGAAGGTCTATTTTCTGTAAACCTCACGACCACACACAGTTTGAGCGTAGCATTCTCAACTCAAGTTGTGATTAACTCATTGCAAGTAGTTAAATCACACAGGAATTGCAAAATGACCAAGCCCATTCACCCAACAGCACTGTTTCGCCTAAGTGTTTTAGGTGAGCTATGTAGCCGAAATAGTTTTGAGCATGGTGAGCTCAAGAGCATTATTAAAAGGTTGTCCCAGCAAACCTACAACATTCCAGGTAGTAAGCGTGTTCACCTCAGTGCTAAAACAATTGAGAATTGGTATTACGCCTGGTTAAAGCAGGGTATTGATGGATTAGTTCCTAAAACTCGACGAGACAAAGGCCAGTGTCACATCAATCCAGAGCTACAAGAGTTAATTATTTCCACTAAACAGGAAAGCCCTTCAAGATCAATTCCGACCGTGATTAAACTCTTAGAAACTCAAGGGAAGGTAGCACGAGGTGAATTATCTCACGCAACAGTTCACCGCTTATTAGTAAAACACGGCCTGTCTAAAAGAACAGTCACACCTTCTAACCAAATTGAGCGCCGCTCATTTGAGGCGCTCACAGCTTGTGATATTTGGTATGGCGATGTCATGCATGGTCCAACGATTTACGATGGCCAAAGAAGAGTTAAAAGCTATTTGGTGAGTATTTTTGATGATGCCTCAAGGTTGGTCTGTCACAGTAAATTTTGTACTGATGAGAGTGCCATTACTATTGAGCATGTGTTGAAAGAGGCATTACTCAAACGTGGGCTTCCTGTTAAGCTCATCATTGACAACGGCCCTGCCTACCGTGCTAAAACGTTGCAAACCATTTGTGCTCGTTTGAAAATTCAATTGATTTACGGCAGGCCCTATGAACCGCAAAGCAAAGGCAAACTAGAGCGTTGGCATAGAACAGTACGCGAGCAATTCCTAGCTGAATGCAACCTGGATTCCATTCATAGTTTCAATGCGCTGAATGATCGATTTTGGGCTTGGGTTGAGCGTGTTTATCATCAAGCCTCGCAAAGCGCCCTGCCTGACAAGATGACCCCGTTACAACGCTATCAGCAAGACCTCACTAAAATTCAGCCGTTAGGTTGTTTGGCCGATAAGCTAGATGATTACTTCCTGCATCGCATTAAGCGCCGAGTCAGGAAGGATGGCACGGTAAGCTGGAATAATCGACTCTTTGAAGTTCCATTTGAACTGGCTCAACAAGAGGTTTATTTAGTGGTTGATCCGCATAGTGACTCCGCCCGTCACGTCGAATCATTGGAATATCAATACCTTGGTGCAGTGGGAGAGCTGGACAAACATAACAACCTTTCTAGAACCCGAGCTAGACCTCAGATGCCGGAACAACCAGCAAGAAAAACCTCGCTAGTTGAGATTGTTTATAACCAAGTTAAAGAGGATTTGGATATCACTGAGGAGATACCGTCTTAAACGTCAACAATAAATTGTAAAATTTTTACTAGGCATCCGCTGAAAATGGCTGCTGTGTTTTTAGGATGCCATAAATCATATGCACCATTTTTCTCATAACAGCACAAATGGCTAGCTTCTTTGGCTTGCCTTTTTTGAGCAGCTTTTCATAAAATTTCTTCAAAATAGGATTATGCCTTATAGCCACTAATGCCGGCATGTAAAGCGCCTTTCGCAACCAAGCACTACCAACCTTTGAGAGCCGTGATGAATTCAATGAAGTGCCTGATTGTGACTGGCTGGGATTTAAACCAATATGAGCAGCCAATTGTTTTGCGCCAGAAAATCTTTCAATATTATTAAAAAAAGCAGTTAGTGTTTGAGCGGTTTTATCACCAATGCCTGGGATGCTTTTAAGCAGCTCTGTGTTATTCTTCAGATCATCATCACTCGCGATCAGCTTACTAATTTCTTCCTGCAGTCGTAAAATTTCTTTTTCCATATAATCGATATGATTTTGTATAGAGCTAATAATTGTTTCTTCCGCTAGCTCCAGCCTGTTTTGTTCATTGCTGACTTGGGAGGTTAATACTTCAGATCTCTGTATCAAAGCTCTTAGAGCCTCTATATTAGCTGGCAAAGGCTGCCATAGCGTTGGAGTAAAATGATTTGAATAGTCCTTAATACTGACCGCATCGGCCTTGTCGGTCTTGTTTCGTATTAGCTGTCCTTTCATAAAAAACTTTATTCGTGCAGGATTAATTATACTGACATCACACTTCTCACTATGTAAATAAAGAGCCAATGCATTACCGTATTTACCTGTTGATTCCATGCAAAAATGAAGTGACTGATCAGATAAAGATTGCGTCCATTCTAATAACTCAGAAAAGCCCTCAGGATTATTATTAAAATGTTTAACGTGATCTTTTCCGCTAGTGGTGATAGCAGCAACAAAATCAGATTTTGCAATATCAATACCAACACAATTTTTTTTCATTTGCTAGAGCCTCTTAAATTTTATTACACTAACAAACTTGGGAAATCATAGTTCGGATCAACCTTGCAAATACAGGCTCACAATGGCCTAAGATACCGTTCGATCTCATGAACTTATGAGGGTGGAAGGGAGCTAAATCTCCTCAACAGGATTAAATCCTAAGGACGAACACGGCTTCACCTTCCGCCTACCCAAGCATCCTTGGGATTGTAGCAATATTGTCATATCTCTACAGTTATTTAAGATACAAGGATGAGTAAGATGTATCTTCAACATTTTGGCTTGAAATTTGATCCATTGGGTAAATCAAACATTATTGAATTGGCGCAGTCAAAGCGACTAGAACAGCAACTTAATGGTTTGCTAGAAACACGCGGCTTAGCAGTGATTACTGGCGACTCAGGGACAGGAAAGACCACGGCGCTAAGATACTGGAGCAATAAACTCAACCCGCTGACCCATCAAGTCATTTATCAATCAGACACTCACTTTCGGTCATTTGATGTGTACTCTCAGCTTGCCGAAAACCTAGGTTTAGAAAACTATTACCGATTCTCTAAACTTTGGAGAGACTTGAAGCAGAGCTTGATCGCGCTCTACCATGATAAAAACGTTCAGCCTATTTGGATCCTAGACGAGGCGCATCAGCTTAGTAATGATTTCATTCTACGATTACCTGACTTCCTTAATTTCAGTTTTGACAGCAAAGACGTCATGACGATTATCTTATGTGGACTCCCATCACTTCTAGCAACATTGCAGAGACCAGCCTATGAACCTATCAACTCTAGAATTCAGTGCTTTATTAGGTGGCATGCAATTGAAGATAGCAGGGATTTTGAGAGCATTATTCACGCTGCTTTTGAGAAGGCAGGAATGAGCAGCAGCTTATTCACTGAAACAGGTATTCGTGCAGTACACATGGCCACAAAAGGTAGGCTTCGTTATGTTGATAGGCTCATGCGACATGCGTTGCTAATCGCCGCTAATATGAATTTAAACCATATACCGGATGATGTCATTAATCAGGCAATTCATGAGCTAAAAGGTTAACTATTTGACACCATCTCACGCAAAATAGGTTGAGATGGTTTCTCTAAATTATTGTGGGACGTTACACCCCCCTAGGAAGTTATTAGATTTTTTTCAGTAAGGCGAGTTCACGATGCTTTGATAGCAATTTGTAACGGTTAGGTTGTCTATACCAGCAGTTAGCTAAAAACATTTGGCTACCGCATAGAACACATTCATAGGGGTCAATGTTAAAATTATTTTGCATTAAGGTGCGGTAATTGACCTGGGGTGTGTTTGGATCAGTTTCACCTAATAGGAGTCTGACTTTGGGTAGCATCTCACCTCGCACCCGGTTAGCAAGAAACCCATAATAACGCACCATACGAAAGCCAACATCAGGAATGTGTTGAATAAATCGAGCAATAAACTCTTCCGCGGTTAATTTAAATTGCTTGTAGGTTTTAGAGACGTGATCAAGATAATTAAAATTGAGGCTGCTCCCATCAAAGTTTTTAATTTTTGACTCAGCAATAGGAGGACGTTTGGTGTATCGACCTAAGTATTTAACGTTTTGTTTGTGATTCTTTGAGGGCTTTGCGCAATGTACTACCCATCGTTTTTGGTAAAGCTGATCAAGCAGTTGATTAAAGTTGAAAGTGTGGTTCAGTGTAGAGGCTAACTGATTTGGCAGAATAAGCCCTTTGTCCTGGTGGTGGTTTCTAAAAAGGTTAATGACCTCATAACGCCACATGGACATTAGTGTAGGTTGATGGAAGTAGAGGCTTTTCCATTGTGTTAACTCTTTGTTGATACCACCCAGAGTGATTGACGCATGAAGATGCACATTGCGCTTTAGATCTCTGCCAAAGGTGTGAAGCGCGATAAATACACCGGGTTTAACCCTCTTGTTTTTAGCAAGCTTGAGTAACACCTTTGCTGCTAATGGTGGGAGTAAATTGCTAGTGCGCCATCCTTTCTGTAAATTCCATTGACTTGCTGAAAATAAGCAGGCGACTCAGTCAGATTAGAAATTCCTTTTAAGGTAAACTTAACCAAAAAAGAGGAATGACAATGAGCTGCTATAAAAATGAGAACTTAATCGAAGAAGCCATACATGTTTTAGCGATGGAGGGGTTTGAAGCTTTACCTAAGCTTGTCTCCAGGTTGATGAATGAGGCTATGTTAATAGAAAGGGAGCGCCATTTAAATGCCAGTCCTTATGAGCGAACTGGCGATAGAAACGGATATGCGAACGGCTTTAAACCAAGGTTAATTAACACAGGTCAAGGTCAGCTTGAGCTACAGATACCGCAGGTTAGAGACTCCAATGAAGCCTTCTATCCATCAGTCTTAGAGCGAGGTGTACGCTCTGATAGAGCACTTAAGCTGGCTGTCGCTGAAATGTATGTGCATGGGGTTTCCACGCGCAAAGTTGAAAAGGTGCTAAAGCAACTCTGTGGAACAGATATTTCAAGCACAGAGGTAAGCCGTTGCGCTAAATTGTTGGATGAAGATTTAAAGAAATGGCGAAATAAGCCGTTAGGAAAGATAAAATATCTTTGGCTAGATGCACGTTATGAGAAGGTGCGCACTAGCGGCACAGTACAAGACTGTGCGGTATTGATAGCCTATGGCTTTGATGAATCAACCGGCAAGACAACAGTGCTAGGTGTTTCTGTTGCGTTATCAGAGGCTGAGGTACATTGGCGTGATTTTCTTCAGCAGTTGGTTGAGCGAGGTATACATGGTATTGAGTTGATTACTAGCGACGCTCATACTGGCCTAAAAGCCGCTAGAAGAGCTGTGTTCCCCAGTGTTCCTTGGCAACGCTGCCAATTTCATTTGCAGCAAAATGCTCAGGCTCACATACCAAAGCGCTCAATGAAGGAACCAGTAGCTGAGGAGATTACAGCTATATTTAATGCCTCAAACATTCATGAGTCGGAAAGACTATTGGCTATGGCGGTAGATAAATATCAGCAAACAGCACCAGAGCTTTCTTCTTGGTTGGAAGTGAATATACCGGAGGGCTTAGTAGTGATGAACTTTGACAGGCCGCATCAAAAAAGATTAAGAACCAGTAACATAGCTGAGCGCGTAAACAGAGAGGTAAAAAGAAGGACGCATACAGTTGGAATTTTCCCTAATACTGAATCGTGCCTAAGGCTCGTATCAGCTGTTTTAGTGGAAATTGATGACCAGTGGAGCGGATCACCTAGATACTTAAGTTGAAGTGAATAATAAGGCTTCATAGGGTTTTAGGATAGATCATTCTTGTTCTTATTAACGAGATATAATTGCTATTACCTAAAAGTTAATAATTTATTTTGAGAGGAGAAAAATTTGAGGTATAAATAATTTTTTAGATTGATTAGCATAATTAATTTAAGATATTATGCGATGAGACAGGTACAATAGAGTGCCATTTAGAATTTTAAAGGTTTTTCTAAGTACTGAAGTTGGTTTTTACAGACAAAATAACGCTCTATCAGTAAATTAAGAAGCTCTCTGTTTGTCCAAAAGCAGTCCCAAAGAGTAGAGGGCATGGTGAATGTGATGTGTTGCCATGCAGTGTTGGGTAAGATTGCCATTTGTTGTTGTATCCATACTTCTGTGGCTTTTTTACCACACGATGAACAGCTTTTAGCTTTGCAGGTATGGCGGATGTATTTGACGTGTGAACAGTTTGGATTACTGCAATGATACTCTTTATGGCCACGCATAGGATGTTTGCAGCTAAGCAGCTTAACAATGCCAATGACAATAGCTTCTCTGATTTTATCTTTGTACTTGGTGTGAAAGTTCCACCAGTTCTGATTGGTTACTAAGATTTGTTTGATACTAAAGCGTTTCATTATTCATAGAGTAAAATGAGAAGCGCGTATAGTAGGTGAGTTATTGCTCAGCTACCTGAAGCAATTTCTATAGCAGGTGTGTTATTTTTATTCGTTATTATTCCATGGGCAGGTTTGACTAGTTTGAGACTTAATAATACTCGTGGCTTTGTAAAGACTAAACTCTTAGAGGCTTAGAAAGTTGCCGGCGAAGCCGGCCTGACTTGAGTTCGTGATAGGACGATTTGACGGCCTCAATGTTTTTCGAGCCACCGTCATGAGAGGCAATTTGCACGATTTGCTCGACGGTAAAGTCAAGTCCCTTGAGTTCGTGATAGGACGATTTGACGGCCTCAATGTTTTTCGAGCCCCCATTATTTGAAGCAATTTGCACGATTTGCTCGGCGGTAAAGTCAAGTCCCTTGAGTTCGTGATAGGACGATTTGACGGCCTCAATGTTTTTCGAGCCACCGTCATGAGAGGCAATTTGCACGATTTGCTCGGCGGTAAAGTATTTAATTAACTCCGGTGTGTGTTCAACAACTTTTAAAATAGTGTTGTTAGAGCTTCTCCTTATAATAATTCTATTAGCTTGCACCTCAGTGAAACCTAATTGAGTTAAACTTTTTTTATGATGCTGATAAAACTGCTGAGTTATACCGAGTTTATTTAGTCGTTCTTCTATAGTTTTCATTTTCATTAATAATGCTGTTATAGCTGTTATAAAATATTGTTTGAGTATACAGGGTGAGTCTTTTAAATATTTTAGTAACTTTTAATATACGGTAGGGTAATTACAATTAAGTTTGATGCACATTGAAAAATAAGCCGTGTAATTCTAGTCCCCATAACCAGCGTTATCGGGGGTTGAGGGCTATTTGAGCAAAAAACAGGTTAAATTCGCTCTAATTTTAAACATGGCTAAAGGTTGAGATCCTGCTTAATTTTTGCTAAAACCTCTGGCGAGATACCGGTCGTTTCGTGTATTAATTGCTCATCTAAACCTTTTTGCAACATGCTGGTTGCAATGGTTTGTTTTTCCTGTTCAATGCCTTGTTGCATTCCTTGTTGCATTCCTTGTTGCATTCCCTCCAGCATTCCTTGCTTTAAGCCTTGGTTATGGCCTTCTTGTCGTAATTGGTCAGCTGCAGACATAATGGTCTCCTTCATATCGGGTAGTGCTTGAGTCAACGCATCAACGAGTTCTTTGTCGCTGCTTTTTTCCTCATATTCTAAGGTGTAGTTTACCAGCCGTGAGATATGTTGACCACCATCTAATGACTTTAGCAATTGAAGCAACCCTTGCTGAATGAGTCGTTGGATAACTGGCAGAAAATCTCGTTGGTAAGCGTGTTTGTGCAACAGCTCCATGGTGGCAACGTAGCCATGGGTCAAGAGCTCTTCATCAGGGATGACGGTTAGATCAATGAGTGGGCAGGGTGCATTATACAGTTCTTTGGCGAGCACAGAATCTTCAAACAGCTCAAAAAAATCCATCGTGTACGGATAGGGCGTTTTTTGGCCATTATAAAACACAATGGTCAGAATCAATGGAAGCTTAAGCGTGTCGTTTTGGTCACGCTTAGGCGTCTGCTTTAAAAACCGATCCCAGATTTTACACTTGTAATACCACAGGCGAAACGCCAAGAGTGGATCCGGTGTCGATTGGTGCTCACTTAACGCATAGAGATAAACTTGCTCTTTGCCATACTCCTTCTTGAGCTTAACCCGATACAGCACATCGGTAAAAGCGGTTTTAAAATCATGCTCGATGAAGCTGTCATTTTCTAACTGCAGTGTGTCCCAATCAATCCTTTTTTGGATCTTCTTAGGCAAGTGCGCTTTGAAGAAATCCTTGGCGACCTCAATATCTTGCAGTGAACTTTTAAATAAGAGATCGTGATGATTGATTGAATGTTTCTGAGCCACAGAAAGGTTCCCTAAAATGAAAGCAGTATATTCCAATCGTAAGATGAGCCTGAAGCAGCATCTGAACAGATGTCACCATGATGGTCCATCGGTTAGTCTTCAGTGCTGATAGTATCAGCTATTTGCTCTTTTGTTATTTTCTCAAATAACGTCTTTTTTGCTTCCTGCATCTTTTGTGCAGATTCATGATCAATCAGAGAATACGCTAATTTATCTAGTCGTTCAAAGGTTTCATTTTCCTTTAAATACTGCTTAGCATTTTCAATTGATTTGAACTTTTCGTAAGGGGTCATAATGGCCTCGTATGGGTAAAGTTTAGTTTGCTTACCCTTGCAATTAATGCTGGTTACAGGGAAGTAACAGGGTCTGTGAAAATTAATATAGTCGTTAAAATGCTGGTTATAGAATTCATTAATTTGCGGAGCAAAACGTTGCTGAATATGTATGTAGCCAAAATGCTTTCTAACAACCGAGCCATTTTTACTTTCCACCAAACCGTTGTCATTACTATGCCTTGGCCTCGATTTAGTGAGTTCAATAAATAACTTTTGCAATAGTTTAGCTACATGCTGATTAATGTACTCTGAGCCATTATCAGCATGCAGGCCTAACACTTTAAATGGAAAGGTATCGATTATTTGCTCTAAGACAGGGATTAAGTAAGCCTCACTAATTTTTTCAACAGCGCAGACTACTTCCATCTGTGTCACCTCGTCAACAGCATTAATATGATAAACACCCTTGATTTTATCCATATCTCCTTGCTGCACTGTATCAATACGTATAAAGCCAGGCCGACCCTCTGGAGTTGGTTTTCGCCTTTCACCAATAGAAACCTGCGTTGCTTTAGTTTTATTAAAGTGTCGCCGTTTGCGCTGGTAGGTTTCAGTTTGTCGAAGATTGTAAAGATGAGAGACTGAGATAAAAGCAAGACGCGCATAACGCTTATCTCCAAAAAAATGAAAGGCTCTCTCGCAAAGTTTTTTTGTGGTAGGCCCGCTAAGCGTTTGATGAACCTGATCCGTTTCAGCTAACAAGCAAGTATCTTCATGCGTATAGATTGAGCTGAACTTATTCCTAGGTGATCGTTGCTTAACAACAACTTTTCCAGACTTTTGATACTGAGCAATTAGCCTAGTAATTTGTGAACGTGAGTAACCAGTCATTCGTTGCAGGTAATCACGAATCAATCCTTTGTTCTTTTGTGAGCTTGCGGCAAGCATGTGTGCATTAGGTCAGCTAGTTACTTTATCCTAAAGGACCGATAGTAAAACTATTTAGAAAGGTCCTATTATGTTTGGCAAAACATTTGATAAAAAAGTCGTTACACCCAAGTCAGCAACACCTTCAACACTAGATAATATTGCTCAATCGCTCAAGTCATGGCGTTCATCATCAAAAGAGCCATGGGAGATTCCAGAAGACCTTTGGGTGAAAATTATTGCGCTCTATCCTGCTTATACAAAAAAGGACATTACTGAACGATTATCAATCAGCTCTAAACGGCTCAACAAAAAAATTAATGAAAAAGAATTATTAGCCAGCAGTACATCAGTTGCCAATTCTGATGATGACCAAGCCGATGAATGTTTTGTTGAAGCCACTATTCAGGATTCAGTTGTGCTTTCACAGCAACTGATTAGCATTACAAGAACTGATGGCGTCGTGTTACAACTGCCTAAGCCGGAGTATGCTGAAACCATTAATCTGATTCTTACTTTTTGCAAGGGGTAGTGTATGCTGCAATTCACGCCTCAAATGAGGCTATTGTTATCAGTCAGACATGCTGATTTTAGAAAGGGTATTGATGCTTTAGTTGCGCTTTGCCAGCAACGATAGAGCGTTATTTTGTCTGTAAAAACCAACTTCAGTACTTAGAAAAACCTTTAAAATTCTAAATGGCACTCTATTGTACCTGTCTCATCGCATAATATCTTAAATTAATTATGCTAATCAATCTAAAAAATTATTTATACCTCAAATTTTTCTCCTCTCAAAATAAATTATTAACTTTTAGGTAATAGCAATTATATCTCGTTAATAAGAACAAGAATGATCTATCCTAAAACCCTATGAAGCCTTATTATTCACTTCAACTTAAGTATCTAGGTGATCCGCTCCACTGGTCATCAATTTCCACTAAAACAGCTGATACGAGCCTTAGGCACGATTCAGTATTAGGGAAAATTCCAACTGTATGCGTCCTTCTTTTTACCTCTCTGTTTACGCGCTCAGCTATGTTACTGGTTCTTAATCTTTTTTGATGCGGCCTGTCAAAGTTCATCACTACTAAGCCCTCCGGTATATTCACTTCCAACCAAGAAGAAAGCTCTGGTGCTGTTTGCTGATATTTATCTACCGCCATAGCCAATAGTCTTTCCGACTCATGAATGTTTGAGGCATTAAATATAGCTGTAATCTCCTCAGCTACTGGTTCCTTCATTGAGCGCTTTGGTATGTGAGCCTGAGCATTTTGCTGCAAATGAAATTGGCAGCGTTGCCAAGGAACACTGGGGAACACAGCTCTTCTAGCGGCTTTTAGGCCAGTATGAGCGTCGCTAGTAATCAACTCAATACCATGTATACCTCGCTCAACCAACTGCTGAAGAAAATCACGCCAATGTACCTCAGCCTCTGATAACGCAACAGAAACACCTAGCACTGTTCTCTTGCCGGTTGATTCATCAAAGCCATAGGCTATCAATACCGCACAGTCTTGTACTGTGCCGCTAGTGCGCACCTTCTCATAACGTGCATCTAGCCAAAGATATTTTATCTTTCCTAACGGCTTATTTCGCCATTTCTTTAAATCTTCATCCAACAATTTAGCGCAACGGCTTACCTCTGTGCTTGAAATATCTGTTCCACAGAGTTGCTTTAGCACCTTTTCAACTTTGCGCGTGGAAACCCCATGCACATACATTTCAGCGACAGCCAGCTTAAGTGCTCTATCAGAGCGTACACCTCGCTCTAAGACTGATGGATAGAAGGCTTCATTGGAGTCTCTAACCTGCGGTATCTGTAGCTCAAGCTGACCTTGACCTGTGTTAATTAACCTTGGTTTAAAGCCGTTCGCATATCCGTTTCTATCGCCAGTTCGCTCATAAGGACTGGCATTTAAATGGCGCTCCCTTTCTATTAACATAGCCTCATTCATCAACCTGGAGACAAGCTTAGGTAAAGCTTCAAACCCCTCCATCGCTAAAACATGTATGGCTTCTTCGATTAAGTTCTCATTTTTATAGCAGCTCATTGTCATTCCTCTTTTTTGGTTAAGTTTACCTTAAAAGGAATTTCTAATCTGACTGAGTCGCCTGCTTATTTTCAGCAAGTCAATGGAATTTACAGAAAGGATGGCGCACTAGCCCAGCAACGGCTGGGTGAGGATCCATTCTCTGGTACGGTCTTT
>CBDALO010000191.1:0-46637 GCA_965196985.1 Gammaproteobacteria bacterium
AAAAATAATCAACGTCTCTCAAACAATGCCTGGGAGGGTTCATGATATTAAGATCCGACAACGTGGCAGCCCACTGCCACCAGCAGAAAAATATGCTGATCTAGGATACCAAGGAATTCAACATACTGACCCCTTGGTTAACTTACCTCATAAAAAGCCCAAAGGCGGCAAATTAACTACTCAACAAAAAGAGGATAACCGTAATCACAGCAAGATCCGTATTAGGGTTGAACATCAATTCTCAAAATTTAAAAAATTCCGCATTCTTGGGGAGGTGTATAGGAATTTTCGCAGAAAACACAATATGAGATTTAATATTATTGCTGGGATTCTCAATCTTCAAGCCGGATTCTAAAACTACAAACGAGCATAAGCTCGCCCAGTATTTAGTTTCGCAGAAGGTCTTTTGTATAAGACTTCCGATACGATCTATGTTTTTTCCAACAATCGCTAAGCCAACATAGCTCTTAAAGCCATCAATGCCGTGATCTAGGCATTGATCCAACCCATGAACTTCAAGAGCATTAATACTGGATTCTACCGCAGAATGCTTTTGTTTCGCTTTCACAAACGAGTCTGACTTTTCAATTTCCTGTGCTTCCTTTGAGAGTCGACCTTTTCTCGGCAATGCAACAACTTCCAAAATATCTGCTAACGCAGATTGATTTTCTTTTGAATGAAAGCCCTTATCAAAACTACATGTGTTTAACTCTGGGAACTTTTGTTGGGTCTCTTGAACCATAGATACGGCGACCTTGTCATCAGTCTCATTCTCCATCACACGATGATGCAATATAAATTGGTGTTGATCCTCCAAGACACAGACTTTCATTCCTAATTCGACTGGTACACCAGCCTTTCCTTTTACAATCCATTCAGTATGTGGCTGAAAGACAGAAAAGACTTTTTCTTCATGCGGGATCTTTTCATCCAATAATATTCGGCGTTTAATTTGATCAACTTGGCGATCTGCATGAACCGTGAACATTTCTATACTTTCAACCAGTGGCGCATCTTGCGGCTTCAGTAGATCGGCTTTCTGGATAGCGTTTATTGAGGCATGTGCTTTATCTAAATATTTTTGCGCAATATTGAGATACTCCTGATGAGCATCCTTGATTGCCTTGTCCTTTTTGTTTTGTTGATCTGCTTGCTTGCTCTTACTGCGCTTTTTTAGTTGAGCTATTCGCATGAGCCGTTTCAGATGCTTGATGTTATATCGATATTGACGCCAGTCACTCAATCCGCTGTGTTCACACAGCTTGGCTACCTGCTGAATTATTTTGCGCATTGCGTCAAACAGTAAGCTTATGTCTGTTGGAAAATGTACGTCTGTTTCAACCACAAAAGAATCGCAACGGCCTCGCAGAGGCTCACTTTTTTTTAATAATGAATGACCAGCTTTCACAACAACTTGATTAATCTCATCTAACAACTCGGGAGTGAGTAGCGACACATTGTCTTTAATTGTTTGCATCTGATACTCTATTGGGTGTGACCTCTTATTGATGTGTGAATATCAAAAATATGTTATCATTGTGTTTCATCAAAAATGATAGGCGTATTTGTAAAATGAGCGTGAAGTATATTTCAGAAAAAAATGGTGTTAGAAAATATCAAATTGAGGTCGAGTTCACTGATTCAATGCTTGATTCTGAAGATCTTATTCAGGATAAGCTCAACGAACTTGGCGCATTAGTTACGCATGACCTTTTAGAAACATTTGATACTGATGGTTCACCTATTGTTATGGGTTCTCAGAAGTGGACAACAAAGGGTTTAGTATCTAAGGAGTATCAAACACCATACGGTGTCGCAACAGTTAACAGGCACGTTTACCAAACCAGCAATGGTGGTAAAACATTCTGCCCTCTTGATGATAAGGCTCGTATAGTTGTTACATCAACACCACGCTTTGCAAAGCAGATCAGCCATAAATTTGCTAAGAGCGCATCCACGCAAGTTCAAGAAGATATGTGTGAAAATCACAATCGCGATGTTTCAAGGTCGTATCTACAAAATGTTGCCGATGCTGTTGGTGTTGCTGTGGAGGCTAAAGAAGAAGCTTGGAGCTATCATCCACCGGAGCTAGAAAAACCAGTACATAAGGTAGGCATTGGTTTAGATGGGACGTGTATGTTACTTTGCGATGACGGTTATAGAGAAACAATGGTTGGCACTATTGCCCTGTATGACAAAGATGGGAAGAGGCAACATACAACATATATTGCAGCCTCACCAGAGTATGGAAAATCAAGATAGAGCGTTATTTTGTCTGTAAAAACCAACTTCAGTACTTAGAAAAACCTTTAAAATTCTAAATGGCACTCTATTGTACCTGTCTCATCGCATAATATCTTAAATTAATTATGCTAATCAATCTAAAAAATTATTTATACCTCAAATTTTTCTCCTCTCAAAATAAATTATTAACTTTTAGGTAATAGCAATTATATCTCGTTAATAAGAACAAGAATGATCTATCCTAAAACCCTATGAAGCCTTATTATTCACTTCAACTTAAGTATCTAGGTGATCCGCTCCACTGGTCATCAATTTCCACTAAAACAGCTGATACGAGCCTTAGGCACGATTCAGTATTAGGGAAAATTCCAACTGTATGCGTCCTTCTTTTTACCTCTCTGTTTACGCGCTCAGCTATGTTACTGGTTCTTAATCTTTTTTGATGCAGCCTGTCAAAGTTCATCACTACTAAGCCCTCCGGTATATTCACTTCCAACCAAGAAGAAAGCTCTGGTGCTGTTTGCTGATATTTATCTACCGCCATAGCCAATAGTCTTTCCGACTCATGAATGTTTGAGGCATTAAATATAGCTGTAATCTCCTCAGCTACTGGTTCCTTCATTGAGCGCTTTGGTATGTGAGCCTGAGCATTTTGCTGCAAATGAAATTGGCAGCGTTGCCAAGGAACACTGGGGAACACAGCTCTTCTAGCGGCTTTTAGGCCAGTATGAGCGTCGCTAGTAATCAACTCAATACCATGTATACCTCGCTCAACCAACTGCTGAAGAAAATCACGCCAATGTACCTCAGCCTCTGATAACGCAACAGAAACACCTAGCACTGTTCTCTTGCCGGTTGATTCATCAAAGCCATAGGCTATCAATACCGCACAGTCTTGTACTGTGCCGCTAGTGCGCACCTTCTCATAACGTGCATCTAGCCAAAGATATTTTATCTTTCCTAACGGCTTATTTCGCCATTTCTTTAAATCTTCATCCAACAATTTAGCGCAACGGCTTACCTCTGTGCTTGAAATATCTGTTCCACAGAGTTGCTTTAGCACCTTTTCAACTTTGCGCGTGGAAACCCCATGCACATACATTTCAGCGACAGCCAGCTTAAGTGCTCTATCAGAGCGTACACCTCGCTCTAAGACTGATGGATAGAAGGCTTCATTGGAGTCTCTAACCTGCGGTATCTGTAGCTCAAGCTGACCTTGACCTGTGTTAATTAACCTTGGTTTAAAGCCGTTCGCATATCCGTTTCTATCGCCAGTTCGCTCATAAGGACTAGCATTTAAATGGCGCTCCCTTTCTATTAACATAGCCTCATTCATCAACCTGGAGACAAGCTTAGGTAAACCTTCAAACCCCTCCATCGCTAAAACATGTATGGCTTCTTCGATTAAGTTCTCATTTTTATAGCAGCTCATTGTCATTCCTCTTTTTTGGTTAAGTTTACCTTAAAAGGAATTTCTAATCTGACTGAGTCGCCTGCTTATTTTCAGCAAGTCAATGGAATTTACAGAAAGGATGGCGCACTAGCAAAATCAACGTTTAAGGACGGGCTTGTTGGACTTATTTCTACTACTCGAGAGCGACATCCATCAGCTAAATTCATAGGCATAGCCGATGGAGCAAAAGAAAACTGGAACTTTCTAGAAAAATATACTGACTCTAATACTATTGATTTTTGGCATGCGAGCGAATATCTTGCCAAAGCATCACATGTTTTTCACCCAAGAAAAAAGAAAGATAGAGAAGCGTGGCTTGAAGATAAATGCCATGAACTGAAACACAAACAAGGTGCAGCAACACGGATACTTAATGAAGTTAAAAACTTTATTCGTGATAATAAGGTTAGTAAGGCACAGCAAAACAAGGCAGACTTATTTATTAGCTACTTCAGTAACAATAAACACATGATGAACTACGCTTATAAGTTAACGAATAATGAACCTATCGGTTCAGGTGTTACTGAAGCTGCATGTAAAGTGATTGTCAAGCAACGCTTATGTAAGTCTGGGGCAAAATGGAAGGACAGAGGTGCGAGGGCAATTTTGAGTTTAAGAACACTGCGTTATTCCAAAACATACTGGGATCAATTCTGGAGCAAGGTCGGCAAATATGGTTTTCCATTAGCGGTATAATCTTACATTAATTAGCGGTCATACCCACTCTATTTTATCGAAAAAATCAGCATGCCCTAGCATTTCACGAATGGTTTTATGTTGATTCACAAGCGCGCGAGGCAGGAAAGCCGAGCAAGCCCTAGGTAGGCGGCGCTCTTTTTCATCAGCCCGGAGTGGCCAGCCCAAAGCTGGCCTGCGAAGGGATGTGAAAAAAGCTATACGCCGCCGTAGAGTCATTGTGAGAGCAGTTCGGTTGCGCCCAAGCGCAAACGAGCTGCGAGCGCAGGACGGCCTAGGCTTAAAATCAACCGTCGCGAATAAACTCGGGATTTTTGGCCATGGACGGCAAAAAATCTTTACCGAGTTTCCGCGACACACTTGTTCATGCAGTCGATCATAATCACAATTTAGACTCAGGCGGAGTACTCCCATGACCAATATTTTCCATAATTCCATACCAGGGCGTCCATTATTCTTGTCAACCTCAGGTGCAATCTGAGCCTCTAGTAGTTCGAAAATCTCCTTCCGTACAGAGGGTGTACTATAAATAAACTGTAGCCCTTTTAATAATTTTGGAATGTCATCCCGTGATTTAGAGCTGATTTGAATTTTAGAAATATCTACTTGGCCAATTTGCATTTGTGGATTTTGGGCTAGTCTTGTCATTCTTGCTTTCCAGTGAAGAGTTACCATGCTGTGGCGAAAAATCATCGAAGATTAAGGCATTATATCGAAAATAAGCTGTAAATAGCTGGAAAACGAGTATTTAGTGCTGTTTTTTGAAAATCTTCATGTGACCAGTTCGCCCCGAAACATTGAAAATAAAAGGCTTTGCGGGTTTTCTGTCAGTCACTACTTTAAGTAAATCCATTACTACTCGATCACGCTTCGCGTTAAGAATCAGCGTATTGGCTACAGCAACCGGACAATGCAAGTAAGTTGTTTTTATCGGCATACACTTCCCCTGTGATTACTCATTGAGAGACTTTATTGCGGTTGAATGAATCAGAGGACGTTGTTGAGCAAGGACACTCGCGTCGGTAAAGCGCAACATGGAGTTGCTTGCGTAATCGGCCTGCGTGTCAATGGCAAGCCATTGTCGCTTGAAACGCTCCGCACAAAATCCCGTGGTGTTACTGCCAGCAAAAGGATCCAAGACAAGATCCCCCGGATCAGTTAAAAACTCAATAAAGAAATTAATGAGTCCTTTAGGCATTCTTGCTGGATGAGGGGGCTGCTGTTGTGCTCGGCATTGTTGTAAATACGAGTCGTTTGATGCACTGTTAGCGTAACTTAATACATTATGCGGAAGTCGTACGGATCGTTTTTCGTCAAGCGCTTCGAGTTCAAACAGGTTATGCGGAATACTGCCGCCATTATCTTGTAAAAAACCCTGTTGACTAATGTGATGCTCAGAAGGCCGTGTACCGGCGTTCAACGAACGCTTCGCAATCATGCGTTTCATGTTTGTTGAATAAGGTCTGAGTACCTTCGTGTTATCGGCTTTCGGCAGGTCACTTTTTGCTAACCACCAAAGATGCGTATAGCTGTCAACCGCTCGCCAGCGGTTCACCGTCACCCACTGAGCGGGTGAAGGTAAGCGAGAGGGGTTATAGCAAATAAATTCCTGAATCAAGCGCAAGTCAGAGTGCGGGTTGTTCACCAGACTGGACAAACACTCCCAAGGTAATAACGATTGAACAGGGCGACCCGCTTCCCACGCATTGCCCAGTTCAATGATCAATGAACCATCCGGTGCCAAGAGCTCTGAGAAAAGCGGTGCTAACTGGCTAAACCAATCAAGATACGCTTGCCCTAACCGATTGCCATACTGTTTTTTCTTGTTCAGTGGAAACGGCGGCGAAGTAAGAATTAAATTAACACGGTCAGCATACTGCTGACCCAGTGAACCTCGACAAAGCGTCATTGCATCGCCTACAAAGTAGTGCCCGTAAGCCGTTTGATAAAACGCATTCGATAATGCGTGTCTGTGTTGAGTGAATGAGTCTGTCATGCTGCCCCCTGCTCTTCTAATTCCGCTGCTTGCTTACCACGCAAGTAGGTTTTGACTTTTTGCTGAATGAGCAACAGTAAACTCTCTGCCTCAAATAACGGCTCACTGATCTTGGTCTGATCAAACACACACCGAATCACTTCTTTGAGGATCAGATTATTTTCAGTCAGGGCTTGCAACAGCGGATCAATGACTTGCTCTTCTTCACCCTTCTCTGTCTTTACGACTTTTAAACCCAGCTCAATTAAATCCAGTGCCATGTGCTCGGTACGCTTCCCTTTGTTCTGAGCAAGCACATCAACTTCACTCCAGGTGTTACCACCAATGTCTAACGTAATATCCATTTGTTCTCCTCATTGTTGTTAATGATTAAATCAGCGCTCACCGATTTCTCTCCCGCGTGTTTTGCTTGCTTGCTGAGGTGAGGCCAGTGTTTGTTCTTGCTCTTCACGTTGCAAGCGTTTTGCTAATGCCGTTAACCGACGGTTCTCACGGTGATAGGCTTCGGTCGGTATTCGTTCGGGCTGATAGGTAGGCGGCTTAGGCCGTGTCAACGGCGGTTCTTTCGGCAGCCTAGGCGGTTTGGGTGCAGACGGTCGTTTTTCATTTGCTAAGCGTTTGGCTTGATTGGCAAGCCATTTTTCTTCAGCGCGTATGATCCGCTGATAATGAGCTTGCTCTTTCTCCGGCGTTAAAATCGCTTGAAGCGTTTTAAGCGGTAACGGCTGCTGCATTTGTTTGATGACTTCTGCTAACCCTTTCTCACGCAGCAAATCATTAAAATCCCCTCTATGAGCAATGTTTTGCGCGTCGGGAAGCAAAACCGCTACCGTCTTTCCTGCGGCTTCTAACCGTGCTACCGCTTTTTCAATTAACTGATTAGTGTAGGTTTGCACCCCATCATGATCTAAACACAACACTACCTTATCTGCGAGCTGGTCTAAATGAATGTTGGCAAAGTTAGATTTCCCTAGCACGGCTAATACATGTGCCTTTTTGTTCGCCTCAACCAGGCTTAATCCGGTTTCAATGCCTTCGGCTAAATACGTGATGCTGCGCTCGGCGGCGTGATTCAGCTCAATGCCGTACCCTTTACTGGGGCCATAGGTTTGTTTGGCCACCGCTGAGCGAGTGTCTTTCTGTGCGGTTTGTCGGTCGAGCTTAATCACCTGGACATGATGAATCGCACCCTGCTCATCCTTAGCAAACGCTAATAAGACAGGTGTTTTAAATTTGCTCTCCCCTTTTGCCGGTTGACTGTTAATCCAGGGTAAAAAGCGTAAGTCCGCCTGTTGAGTGTGATGTACCTTGCGGTGGTCGTTGAGGTACTCTTCGGCCAACGTGCCTTTGATCGGTTTAGATACGCGGTAAAGTAATTGCGCGTAATCTTGCGTAGTGCTTTTGCTGCTTTTTTCTTTCACGTGAGACAGTTGAGGTCGGTGAACAGGGTCAGGCAGGGAACCGTGCCCAAGAAAGCCAGACGCATAGCGCAGTACCGCTTTAAAGTCACTCAAGCCTTGCTCTAGGCGGATTAAGGCGAGTAGATTTCCCTTCTCCCCTGTCTCGTGATTGAACCACAAACCGGTTTCCAGATTAATCGCTAAGCTGCCCTTACTCCCGTAACGCAATTGACCACGTCCAGAGAGTTTGTTGTTCGGTTCCCCTAATAACGTAATCGCTAGCCGTTCAGTTTGTTGTGCCAGTGCGTGACTAATGGCTTTTGCGTCGAGCTTCGGTTCTCGGGGTGTTATCGCAACACTCGATCTAGACTGCTGATCCCTGTCATTAACGGGTTTTAATCGCTCCGAGTTGCTGGCACTAAAGTACGCTTCTTCTTCAGTGCGTGAGCTTTGCTTTGTTGGTTGATCGAGTGCACTCAGTGAGTCAGGTGCTTTCTGGTTTTGCGCATCGGTAGACTCGACTAACCCCAACACTTCTAACGCAGAGGTTTTCTCAGCCGCTTGTTGTTTCTCCGGATCGCTTAAGCGACGAATCAGCTCGGCTTTGTTATCGGTATAAATCACAACATTAGAAACGCCGCGTGAGAGATCCACGTAAAAGGTTTTGTGGGTGGTGGCATTCACCCGCCAGGATAAGGCTAAGAAAATAACCGAGCGATCATCTAAGCCTTGCACACCCATCGAGGTGTAGGTGTAGGCATAGTCCCAATGACGATCACTGTCCTTTTGGGTATCCAGCACTAACAAGTCGCCGTCTTCTTTGAGTAGGGTCACTTTCTCCTGATCAATGTGCTTGACTGTGTATTCAGTATTCGCTAGCCAACCGCTCTCTCGATTGGTTTGTCGCAACCGCAGTCGGTCACCCAGTGCTAACGGACTGGTTTGAGGGGTGAGCGCACTCATCTGTGCAGGAATCGCCAGCGTTGCAGGATTAAAGGTCATTTTGATTTGTGATTCGCGGTTTTGACAGCGCAATTCGTTACGGTCAGGGATCACTCCTAACACCGTCCAATGATCACCCGCATTAACCCCACCAAAGGAGCGTGCAAAGTGCAATTCATCACCGGCTTGAAAGTTTTTGACATGCAATAAATCCGCTTGATCGAGATTCTTACTCACCCAGCGGGTGCTGCTGAGTTCCTCACCGTGAACCACACCTTGTTCTTTTAAACCCGCACGAATCAGCGTATCAAGTATCTGACGGTCTTCGTGAGTATCAGCGACCACTAAGGTTTTTGCTCGATGCTCAGGCGTTCGGGTCAAATAATCTTTTGCCATTGTTTCATAAAGACTCGGTTTGTTTTCTGGGGTTTCAGTGGCTTGATCCGCTGCATCAAGTATTATCCCGTGCTTTTCTTTAATGGCTGTTGCTAAACTCAACTCCTTGTCATCATGGACAGCAGTTTCACCTGGTTCTTTGGGTTGACTAATCTCAATGAAGCTCGTCGTTGGAAAGGATTCAATGCCTTTAACGTCACGGTCAATGGTGTCTTGTGGGTTAAGTCGTTCGAGTTGCTCAGCAGATTGAGTAATCGCTTTGTTGGCTGCAAATAACACCGCTTGTTTATAGCCAGAGTCTTCTTGGCGCATCACTTCGTTCATCTCCACATACGGCAAGACCCCCGCTGCTTGGGCGAGTGGAACTGGTTTGCCTGCTTCCACTGACGGGTTTTGATGTTTGTCCCCCACTAACAACGCACGGCCACCGGATTGAATCAGTTTGTTTTGCAGGTCACTGAATAAACGACTGCCTAGCATCGAGACTTCATCCACAATAAACAGTGTCTTTGCCGTAAAGGTAATACTGTCATCAAACACAAAGCGGTGAATCGTCACGGTTTCAATGCCTGCTGCTTTTAACCGACGCGAGGGATTGGGCAGTTGCAGCGAGGCATCCATTTTTTTAACCGCAACATGAGTGGGTGCTAAGCCAATGACGTCAAAGCCTGCTTTGAGGGCGTGTTCTTTTAACGTACGCATCATGGTGGTTTTACCGGTGCCTGATAAGCCTTGCACACTGACAAAGCGATCTGCTGTGGTTAACGCCAAACTCACGGCATTGCGTTGGCCTTGGGTTAAGCGTTCTGGCAGCTCCAGTGGTTGATCCGGTGAGGCAATCGGTGTGAGCACTTGCTGACCCGCTTTGATCTTCTCAAAAATGCCTTGCTCTAATGCTAAGGCGCCCTGACTCGTCCACACGCTGTCCTTGCCTAAGAGTTGCCCTGCTTGCGCTTTGGCTTGAAAGGCCGCTTCAATGGCGTGGTCACTGACTTCCCCTAACGCATAGGTCATTGCCGTCATCACTAACGCTTTATGCTCAAACGCGGCTTCGCGTTCGCCCAGTTTCGCCAGCGCATAAGCCACTGCGGTGTCAACACTGCCTTTTGCCTCACCACGCAAGGCACTGGCTACCGCTTCAAGATCATGACGAATGGTTTGATCAGCATATTGCACGTCTCGGTAAATGAGTGAGGGTTGACCCGATGCCACTTGTGAGGCTTGCCAAGGCAATTTGGATTGGGTGAGCTGTTTCTTGGCTTTGGCTTCATCGAGGGTGAAGACTTGGAGTTGCTTTTGTCCGTCACTGAGTTCACTCAGTAGTTGGCGGTTCATCTGATACGCAGCTAACGGCGTGCAAATGACTTGCTCGGTTTGATCGAGTTGGCTGGGCTTTTTTGTATACGCATAGTTGAGTGTCGCTTCTTGCAACGCCTCACGTGACCACTGAAAGACTTGTCCCGCCCTTTCCACGTGCAGCCCGTCTGCCTCAACCCGTTTGACGGTAAAGACTTGCCCGACCTCAAGTTCCGGCTGTGCTTGCCAGGGCTTGTCTAAACGCAGTTGCTCGCCTTCGGCAATGGCTAATTGACTAGCGCGATTAACCCATAAGGTTTGAGGGGTAGTTAGATCCAACACGTTAACTTGGCCTGACTCATCCTGGACAAGCAGGTTCGTTGGATCAGTAGGTTTTGCAGCCTCAGGCGTTGTCTCAGGATCAACCACCCGATACACCGCACGACTGCGCGAATCCATGCCGTTGACTAACAAGCGATCCCCTGGGCGATAAAAGCGGGCTTGGCTTTTCTCCGCATCACTTAAGCTTTGCGTGGAGAGCACTTGAAAGGTGGTGCTTTGCCAACCCAGTTGCCCTTTCACTTGTTGGTGGCCACGGATTAAGTGCACTAACTCGTTTTGCTGTTTGTTGGTTGTACACACTAACGTCGTTTGCTCACGCTCAACCTCATCGAGTTGCACGTAGTGTTTGGCTAAGGCTTGCAGCGGTTGTGCGCTGACCTTTAATTCAATGGGGGTTTGTTGACGCTGGATGGCATGATAAACCGGTTGAATCCCTGCTTGTTCAACCGTCGCCATCACATGCCCTGCTTTAAAGTTCGTGGTGGCTTGGGTGTTATTCAGGAGGATCAATTTAGATTTGCCTTTCTCCGCTAATTGATCAAGCTTTTTAAACGCGGCTAGGCTGAGCTTTTGGGCATCGTGAACCAGGATACAATCATGCTGGGTATTGAATTGCCCTAAAAAACCATTCAAGGCTTGTTCACGGCGAAAGCTAAACCCCGCCACGGTTTGCACCAAGTCAGGCTTTTGACTAAAAAAATCCGCAATCCAATCAAACAAAGAATAATGCGCCTTAGAGCGCTGTACCGCTTGTTGCAGCTGGTTTGCTTGTGTCTTTCCAACATGCAGCACTTGCACCGGTACACGCTTCGCTTCGGTTTGCGTGACCAAGGTTTGAATCAAGTCTTTCTCCTGGTGAAAGCCATTCACCTGAATCACTTGTACACGATCCTTACTGGCCAGTAAGGTATCAGCAAGGTTGGCTGAGCGCTCCTCAGGTAAGGGCACAGATTGACTGCTTCCTCGGCTGGCTTTAATTTGTTTGATCAGCGCTTTCTCTTCGGCTAAGAGTGCCGGTGTGGTGTAGTATTGCCCCGCCTTTCCCAGGAGCTCACCGGTTTTAAATTGATGGGCAATTTCCAGCTCAATGGCTTGGTAATCCAATTTCCCGTCAGCAAACCGAAAGGCTTGTCGCACTAAATCGCCATGGCTCATTCGGGTGGCATATTCCCCTAAGTGCCACGCAGCAAAATGCAAAGCACGGTTGCTGATTTGATCACGTTGGATCTTGGGTGGTGCTTTAACTGTAGGGTCTTCGTTAAGGCGATCTTTGCTGGCTTGAATAACACGGTCTAAATTCACATCCAGCTTAGCGATCTCGTCTTTCCAATACTGTTTGAGCTGACCACTGTTAATCGCTTGCTTGAGTTGACGTGAGTCCAGTGCAGCCACCTCAGCAGCGCGGGCACTGCTTAACCCCTTTTCTTTTAAGAGTGTCGTGATCTGTTGGCGTCGTTTAGAAAAGTAATCCAGCGTAGCTTGGTCGATACCGACAATATCAAAGTTACCGTGTGTATCCGTGATACGAATCTGATAACCGAGCTTTTTCACTCGACTGGCTAAGTCATTGGCGTGTAGAAGTCCGTAAAACTTTTGATCCCGATACAGTTGTTCAAAAGTGCCTTCATTTTTTGAAGAGACTTTATTTGCCGAAGCTAACGAGCGCCATTTACCGTCTGCGGTTTGGGTGACATTAAACACAATGTTGTGCGTATGGCGCAAAGGGTCTAACTCACGTGAGGTGGTATGTGGATGCTGTGCCATCACGAGCTTGCCGGTATTCTCGTAGTGTAATGCCTCTTTAGTGCGAATGCGCGCTTGGGCTAAATCTTTTTCAATCCGTGACAGAATAAAATTATTGGAAGCCTGCACCGCTTGTTCGAGTCGTTCATCACCACCAATCAATAACAACAAAGAAACCGATTTAGGCGGTGCGACTTGAAGATCAAAGCCTGGGCGATGCACTAATCGCCCGTTCTCATGTTTACCTAACTCATCACCAGTCGGTAATTTGCCGTCCAAGAGATTAATATAAACGCTTGAATCAATCGTTTCTGACAAACCTAATGCTTTTGCTCCTTGGCCATACCAGCGTGCTACTTGACCCATCGATTCTTTGTCACTCAGGTAATAATTATCCTTCTCCTGGTAATACTCCCAAGTCCCTGGTGAGCTGCTTTGTTTGAGAGGTTTAATGGTTATCATAGTCTATCCTTTTCTACCATTGCTCTAACGCAATTTTGGGTTCTTTGGTTGGTTCAGTTGTTTTTTCAAGCTTCTTGGCTTCTTCTTCAAACGCCTGAATCCGTTTCACCGCTTCATCTCGTCTTGGATCATTTTCTGCTTGTAAGGCAGCCGCCGTAATTTTTTGGAGCGCATCAAAATCAATGGGGCGCTCTTTGAAGGGTTCAGCAATCACAGGACGTTCTTTATACGCTAACTGGGTGTGTAGAATTTGTGGTGTCCCTAACAACCGCACGTAATACTCCAAGTCTTTCATACTCTCAATGTCACTGGGGTACACAGTAGGGCGCGTGACTCGCTGAGTTCCAATGGTATTGCCGTCACGAATGGGGTTCGGCCCGTAGCTTTGACTCTCTCGCACTTCTTCGATGACTTGCTCGCCCAGGTTAGCCGACACCCACTTCGCCACATCAGCGGCATTACTGCGCGAATAGATTTTACTGTTGAGCAAATCCGCAATGGCATTGGCCTCATGTTGGCCGTAGAGAAACTGCAATTGCGAAAAGCTTTGAATCCCCACCGCCATACAGCCACCAAATTTACGAATGTCCGCTGCTGTGTCTGAGAGCATTTCTAAGCGGTGCAAACTCGCTAGCTCATCAATGACTAACCACAAACGCCGATCCGTGTTCGGCGGTAAGGATTGTATGGCGCTCATGGCAAGCCCTAACCACGAAGTCAGTAACGGCTTTAAGCCATGGTGATACTTTGAGGTTGAGCTGATAAACAACCAACCCCGATGCTCAAAGGCAGTCTTGACCCATTGGTTGATAGAGAAGTGCGGCTGGTTGCTGGTTTCCAACCCTGCTAAAAACCGCAAGGATTTGGTGTAGGTGGCGAGCACGGATTTAATGGAGATGGCAGTCTTTTCAATTTCTTTATTGACCAACGTTTCGGCTTCCGTGCCTTTCAGTAATTGTTGTAGCTCTTCGAGGGAAGTCGTTAACAACGCTTGTAATAAAAAAATCGGACTGCGTTGTGGATGGTCACGCAATTTCCAAGCCAGTGCCGTAAAAATCGTTCGCGCTGAATCCACCCAAAACGGTTGATCGCCTTGCAAGGATTTCGGCATCAAGTACATACTAAAGTTAGACCACTCCAATGGGTTGTTAAACTCTTCCCACATCAACCAATTGGGACAATCACGGGAAAAGACATTCAGATCAATGTGCCGTGGATTGTCACGCTGGTAGTAATGCGGTTTGAGCACGTTTTCTTTATCGTAAATAATGGCCGGATCCCCTGCTGCTTGAATTTCATCAAGCAAGGCTTGAATCGCTTGGGTTTTCCCTGTCCCTGTTGAGCCGTGAAACAAGTTGCCTTGAAACTCGGCGCGTTTAGGTAGGGGCACTTGACCCAGTAGTTTAATATCCGAAGCCCCGCGCTCACTGCGTTCAATCAGGCGAGTGAGTTTTTTAGGGTTGGTGATTAAGGTCGTGCCACTGATGAGCTGGTCATGGCTGTAGCGATCACCGACTCTAATGAAGTACCGATTCGCCAACCAAGTTAAAATGACCATCGGCACTAACGCCAATAAAGCAGCTTTCACTAACCACGCTTTACCTACGTTTAGAAAAACACGCAAATCCTGGCTAATAATGGGATCCGTTAAATAATGATGGGCAGTAATACGAGTTTCGCTGTTATTAATAATCAAATGATTACCTAACCCAATCAGCTCCAAGCCCTGCGAGTACAGTCCGTACCAATAATACGGCAGGTATTCATGCAGGGCGATCAACAAGATCACCCCAACACAAAGACAGTACAGCAAAAATGCCCAGTGACCGATTCGGGCAGTGACTTGGGTGAACATCTTCGTTTGATACAAAAAGATCTGCCCACCCCGCATAAATTGCTTGGTTGTGTGTTTCATTTTTTTAAGCTCGCTGGTTTTTTAAGTTCAGTTTTTCTTAAGCGGGTTTATTCACTCGTGTGTCATCGCCATTAGGATCAACATCCGGTTGCATTACCAGGGTTTCTTCTCGCAATGGCGTGGCTTCGTCTTCGATGAGTACGGCGGTGCCGTAGCACCTAACATAGGTGTTACTTCCGCCACTAAAAAACAGTAATCCAACTATTGCATTACCGCCAATCTTTTCTGTTTTTCTAACAATGTCTTTTTGAACAAGATCAAAGTCACGACCTTTAAAAGCTTCAAGTAGACTGTCATTTTCAGGCTCAGGATCTCCAATCACCATTCCAAGTACTTTTTTAATTTTTTTACCAGGAATGGTGTCAGTGGTTACAATTAACATAATGTTTCTCCTTTGAGTTAGTGATCTGTATCTTCATTTTTACCAATAAAATAATCCATGGCCGAGGCGTGCCAATCGACTTTTTTATTATCAAGTTCTTTCGGCAACGCGACTTGCTCTTTTAAGTGCGCATTACGCTCTTCAACAGCGGTTTTATTATTCATGATTTGTTCTTCGTTACCTTTCAGTGAATCAAACGGTTTTCTTTCTTGCGTCTTCCAATCATGACCGCTCAACTGATCCTCTTGATGATCGAGCTTATTTTTTAACGAATCGGTAATCCCTTGTTGATCTGCCTGTGTTTCAATAAAGTGTTGGTTTTGATTGTAGACACTGCTTGGACTGCCTTGTTGCAAACTGTGCGAATAACCTTGATAGTCTTCCGCTAATTGATGTTCGCCCACTGCTCGCAAGGCTTTTTGGGCTTGTTGCGCCAATTGGTTTTGTCCGCGCTGACTTTGCCAATAGCTTTGCGCCATGCCTTCTTGTTTGATTAGACTGGCTTGATCAGTTTGCGCTAAAGTCTCTTGACCGCTAGCACCGTAACGCTCACCTACCCAGTCTGTAAACGCATGCGCGAAGTTTTGATCAATGCTTTGTGAATGCTCTTTCGCATAGCTCGCTGCTTGCTGATACGACTGCGCTTGACTGAAATCTGCACTGGCTTGCTGCGCTTCACTTTGTGCATGAGCTAAGTTAGTCGCAAGCTGTTGCGTTTCATTCACACCATGGCTGTCACTGTGATCCGTGTGCAAGGATTGCGAGCTACTGATCACATGATTAAGCGATTTAACAAAACTTTTTCCTTCCGAGGAGTTCATAAAGTCTTGCATTGAGGTGTTGTAGCTTTGGTTATGTGAAGAATTAATACTAGCCGCTCCAGTAAGCCCAGGTCTATATATTGGCCCAAACCTTTTCCTTGTGACCGAACCATTAATCCCAAACTTGACAGCCTCACTTAAACTAATACTATGCCCATGGAAGTTATGTTTATTGTATTGTTGCAGTTGATCTTCCATGTGCCGGAAATCTTGCGCTTGACTGTCGGTTAAAGTATTGCTCTGCCCCGACCCACTGCGCAAATCATGCGACCACACTTGATTAAGGTGATCAAACTGATTAAGCGCTGCACTCACACTGTGCTCTTCATTGGTTCGGTGTTGCTGACCGGACTGCATTGAATGTGCTGCACTTTGATTTAAGGCAGACACCACGCGATCCGTGCCATGCAATGACGTTGCTAACTGCGACATAGCACTCTGAGTATTAATAATAGCTTGCCCCGAGGCCGTTTGTGTCACCATAGCCCCGTTCGCTAACTGCTCCGTGTGCATCCCGTGTAAATTGGAATAATTGGTATCGTGTTTGTTCGCACTCCAGTTATTCCAGCTGTGATTGCCCATGCTAACATTACCCAGACTTAAATTGCCTTCGGCTAACTGCCCTGCCCCTTGCGTTGACCAAGATTGAATGGTACCAAAGAGTGATTGTGCGGCATTCATAAAGACCCCATCAAAGCCTTTGAAGAGCCCGACAGCTAAGAGCGGGGTTAAGAGCATTAAGTACCCGCAATAGGCAGCGTATTGAGTGGCTTCATGCACTAAGGCATTTTGATTCGATAAGGTAATCCCGCCTTGCGCAATCGCTAACCCACTCATGTTCGCACTGAGCTTCGTCGTCATTAAAAAGTTCACCACCGTAAACATCATCGGCCAGGTGTAAACAAAGCACATCGAGGCAACGTATTTTTTTAAGATGGTGAGTGACATCGCCGGTTGTAAGGCCAGCATCATCACTAGCGGAAAACAACAGACTAAAATCAAAAACAAGGTCGTGCCCATCAATGGCATCATGTAGCTCGCAAAATGGGCTAAGGTAAAGTCGGACAAAATCTGCTTTTGCATGGCAGCGGTGGTGTTGTAATTAATCATCGCAGCAGGGGCATTGCTGGTGGCTAATTGGGTACCGATGCCTGAGCGCATCGCGTTGATCATCGTGTTTTGAATGAGCGCTTGTTTGGCATCATTCGCCATGCCCATGAAGTATTGATACGTGGTGCCCAGACTGGTCAGTAAATGGGATTGGGTGGTGGGGTTGCTTTTGCCAAACAACACTTCACTGAGCCAATTGGTTTGCTGGGCGAGCTGCGCGTCTAATTGCTTTTTCAACCAAGGGAGCGCTTGCTTACAGGTTTGAAACTGTTGATCAATATACAGCCCACGCACCGGCGACATGGGTTGCTGACTTAAAAAGCCCAACAAATTTGAACTATTCGCAAGTTGACTCACCGTGTATTTATGGTTAATCAAAATATCCGGCACAATACAGCGGCTAATAAAGGCATTAACCACTTGACGTACCTTGGCATCAAGGACATGCGTGTTTTGATTGGCGGCATAAAAGAGCTTCGCGCCATAGATCATGCCGGTGTGCGTGTAATCAAAATCATCTGGTGTGTGAAACACGTCTTCAATTCCTTGTGTGAGCCCAAGACTGAGCGTGGAGATCAGATGCGCAGGCATCGCAATCCCGTAAGGGACGTTATCCACTGCCCCCGCCGCACTCATGGGATTACTGACATCAATCACTTGAATCGGTACGCGAACCCCAATGAGTGCGCCCATCACTGCCACGTAAATCCCTAACCATTTGGCAAACACCAGTAAATCATGACTCTTGAGATATTGCCAGGTGGCGCCCAAAACCGAAAAGACTACGCCAATGCCCATGGCCGAGGCAAAGCCTTCCCCGCCGATAAAAGCCGCCACCGCCTTAAACACCTCGGTGGCCACGTCCCCGTCTGAAAACACGTACACGCCTAGCATTAATCCGCTCCTCCTAAACTCACCTGAAACCGACTGGCTAATTGCCCTGCAATCGCTTGTTGGTAGTGCAGACTTTGTGCGATTAAGGCCACTTCGGCTTGAATCTTTTTATTGGCATTGGTGCGTAACTGTTGGGTTACTTGCATGGAACGGGCTAAATTGTTTTCAATCGGTTTTAACAGCTCGCCGTGCTGACTGTTGGCTAAACTGGCTTGAATCAGTTGTAAGCTGTCTTCGAGGTATTTCGTTAACAGGTCTTCGGCAATCAGTTCCGCATAGCTTAAGGTGTCAATCTGATTGCCCGATTCCAGTGAGACCTCAATAAACCGCAACACCGGCAAACTGGTTTTTGCTAAAAAGCCTTTTTGTGCGGTGGTTAAGGGTTTATCGGCTTGATAATCGTCACTGAGCTGAATGAGGAATTGATTGACCCGATAGATCAGCGCTTGCGTGGGGGCAATGTGGACATGCCCTTGTTGCAAGAATAAACATTGATTCTTACCACTGTCTTTGCATTGATAGATGGTGCCATCCCCACCGTTCATTAAGGCTTTGAGGAGACTGTCATTGGTAATGAGTGCTGGATAAATACTGGGCTTGCCGTTTTTGTCAAAAATGATCGTTCCCGAAAGTGAGAGAAAAAATTCCGCCAATTCGGTGTCTTGCTGCAAGAAACCGTTTTTCTCTAAGCTTTGCCACACTAAATTGATGTTACGGGTAATGACCTTTTTGCCTTGATCGCTTTTAATCAGATCATCCAGGGTGGAATCGCCCTTGCCATCAAACCCACAGCCTTGTCGGGCAGAGGCCCAATCACTAAAGGCATTACTTTGCACCCCTAAGTCCTGACACGCCTGGCGTTGCGCGGCGGTGTGTTTCGGCCACAGTCCGCCCACTAAATCTTGTGCGGCTTCACAGCTGGTTAAATTATTTTGATTCATTTGTTGCGCCCAGTATTGTAGTTTGGTCATTACGTTACTGATTTGGGGCGCATAGGTTTCCATGGCGAGCTGAAAGCCATAGGGAATGGAATCAGATAAAATGTTTTTCGCAAACTGGGTGAGCTGACCACTGTTAATAAAGGAGGCGCCACCACCAAACAAACTAATGCCCCCGCAACCCGCTTTTAACGACGGCAAATCAATTTGGGCAATTTGTAAGTCACGCGATTTGGAGCGCAAGAACAAGGAGCCCGCACTGTAATACCCTGCTGCTTGGCTTTGAAAGACATGCGGGCCGGTGGTGTCTGAGGCATAGCCTAAGCCTTGCCAGAAGCTATCCAAATCACTGCTCACTTGCGCGTTGGCCAGTGTCAGTGGTGCAAGCAAGCATAACGTGAGCAACGCACGCAATGGATTAGTCAGCATGAGTCTTATCCTTGAGTTGAGTGAGTACCGTGGTTAATCGATTCAATAGCGCGGGTTCAGAGACTTCCCCGAGTGTGACGGGGGTCAAACCCAGCGTGTTGACGTTCACCACAAACAAAGCAGGCACTTGATGCGGTAGTGAGCCGTACAGGGTTTTAATGACGTCTCGCGTTGCCAAGAGTGAATGCGGAAAGCTCGGTAAGCTTTGCCCATCGGTGGTGTAGGCAAAGGTGTGTAACTGCAACCGCGCTGCGACGTCTTTCACCAACGGATCAAAGCGTTGACAGTGCGGGCAGGTGGCGCGATACACCAGCACTAAGGCCCAGGGGGACGATTGGGCTAGCGTGTTGAATGTGCTTCGTGTAGACTGCGCCCTACCCCGTGTTTGGGGTGTTGTTACGGTTAGGGCTTGTTGTGTTCTTGCTGCAATGAGTTCGCGCAATTGACCATCCATCTTTTGAGCGAAACAAGCAGCACTTATCCCACAGCCCGTGAGTAAACCAATAAGTCCTAACCACCCTTTCCTTTTCCTGCGAAATATTGTCATTGTGCCACCTCTTGATATTGCGTCACTCGCTCACTGATTAAACGCGGTAACGCGGCTTGACTAAACGCCCCATAGACCACCACTTGCGACTCGCGGGTGGTGGGGTTCACTAACACCAATGCCGGTAAAGCTTTAACCCCCCAGTGTTGCGGCTTGCCCAAAATCCGTGAGGTTTTTAGGCATCACCGCTAAGGCACGATGATCCATCGGCACACCTAATAAACTCAGATTGGCTTGTGCGGCAAACTGCGCGACGGTTTTTGCGAGCAATTGATCCAAGGCTTGACCCCCGCGATAAAAAAAGATCAGCACGTCAGTTTGTGCGAGCTGGTGTAAGCGCTGTTGATCACGCTCGGCGTGTTGCAATTGGGCGAGCTGATCGGCTTGGGCATTGCTCGGGTGTTGTAAGCCGTAATCGAGTGACGGATACAACAGCATCACTAACCGACTGGTTTGAGCAAACTGAGTGGCGCGCTCACTGATCCAGTGCTGCATGGCATAAAAGCGAGCAGTGTTAGCAACAGTCGGTTGCAACACCGCTAAGGCTTTGGCGGCTTGGAGTTGACGTTGCACACGGTGGAGTACAGCGAGTGGATTGCTTGCTTGGGAGGTCGCCTGGACTTTTTTTGGCTTGACTGACTGGTGTTGGTCAACCAAAGGCACGTCATTCCAGTGCCAACCCAGTGGATTCGTTCTATAATAGGCATTGTCCGCGAAGCTGCGAGTCGAAAGCACAAGAGTCAAGACGAAAAAAGAACAATAACAAACTAAGCGCTTCATAGGACTGATACTCCATTTTTGTTCTCGTTCGTCCCTGCACCCACCGTTCCAGGGTGCAGGCGCTTTTTCACGCGATTGGCGATGTCATTGGCATTCGGTAACTTGACACGGTTTTTCAGATCCGCGTACAAATTACTGAAATCAATCTTGTCAAAATCAATGCGCTGTAAGTCTTGCACGCTGATGCCTGAACAATTGGGATGATGCGGTGCACCGAACGGAATGCCTAATTGACTCAGTCGCCCTTGTTGTTGCACGTCTTTCGCCATGAGCCCATCAAAGACGCAATAGCTTTTTTTATGGCTGGTGCAAACGCCTAAGGTTCTATGAGCACAATAGCTGCCGACTTCAATCGCATAGCCTTTTTGTTTGGCAAAGCCGAGCTTCTTTTCTTCATCAGAGCATTTGGACAAGCCAATGTCTTTGCCCCAACCGTCATCCTTACAACAATTCAAATAACCAAAAGCCGCTAACGAGCATTTCATGGGCGTCCCAGCAAAGGCTTTTAAGGTTTGCTGATCACCGGCTGCGGATTTAGCTGCACCCGCTGCCGCTGCCATCTCCGCATCGGCTTTGGCAAAGTCGGTGCTTGTCGTGGGTTTTGGGGTATAGCATTGTCCATCGAGACAAAAATACTGACCCCCACAAGGGGTTGCTTGGCTATCCTCACAAGTCCGGTGCGTGCATTGCATCGTGACAGTGGCTTTGACACAAAACCCTGCCATTTTGGTCACACACTGATTAACCACCTCACTGCACCCTTGATTTAAAAACCCTTGGCACGAATCACTGGGTGGTAACCCACAAAAATAGGTTTCTTGCTGTGCCCAGCAGAGTTCAGTCACCGGTACGCCATCAATGGTTTTAGTCGCTTGACCGGCGGTGCAATGCCAAGGGGTTTGCACGTGACAATAATTGGGTGGTAAGTTCGGACAATGCACTTCCCAGTGTGTGGTAATAATCGGTGGTGGTTTCAGTAATTGAGTCACCCACGCATAAGCTGGGTTTTCAATTTGGCCAGGCCCTAACATTTCCATGCCTAAGCGTTTCACTGTCAGGGTACTCACCAACGGATGAGGGACTTGAAAGCGTTGCTGGGAGACAACGCGCAATTGACCGTTAAGCGTGACCAGTTGACTTAAGCTTGCTTGCGGATGCAAATCAATCGGCGAACCCACTGGCCATAAATACGTGTGTAACGTGAGCGTTTGTTGGGGCGGTAGCGTTACTGAAGTGGACGCGGTGGTGCCATAACGTGGGGTTTGCAAGAATTTCAGGACACAGCTTTGATCACTCGCAGGCCCCGAGGCTAACACGGGCGTTTTTTTAAACGGGCCGTCTGCTTGAAAGACCACGTGCTGACAGGTGCCCACAAAACCTGGTGGTGCGTTCACCTCAACCACCAAGTCACGGGTGCATTGCAGCAGCTGGTGTCGAGTCTTGTCACACTGCACGGTGGTGGTTGTGGTGTGGCAATGCGGTTGGCGGTCACAGTGGATGTATTGATCAGAGAGGCCGTGTGCGATATGCTTCGCATCGTCTTGAATCACGAGCGATTTGGCCATACCAGGATCTTTCGCGTTAATTGTGATTTCAGGATGATTGGCGAAGTGGCTGTTGATCGAGCTTCCCGCTTGATCATTACCAATTTCAGCAGCCCCTTTCGCCACTAACGCATCGCCTTGTGAATAGAATTGAGTTGCCTTCGGCGTCGCGGTGTAATGCGGTAATTGACTCGGCGTAAACTGAGCAAGCTGGTTCGGCATTGCCGCTTGCGCGCGTGCGGCAGCAGCTACCCCTGCACTAAAGTCGGCACGGTTCTCCGCTTGCACCCCTTGCATTACACTCAGCACGACGACACTCAACACTAACACACGTTTCATTGAACCTCCCCTCGCGCTAACACTTGTTGGGCGACTTGGCGCAAACGCACGGTGTGTGCCCGACGTGCGACTTCATTGAGTAAACTGGTTAACGGCACATTGCCTGCCACTGAACTATAAGTAGCGGGAGGACAATTGCGTTGCTGTTCACAGGCTAACACGCGATCAGTCACCACTAACGTCGGCACAACCGTCACGTGATAGGCTTGAAACAGCGTGGGGTCAATTTGCACACCGGCAACAATCGGGTTGTGATTGTGAGGATGGAGGACGGTGTATAAGCGCTTGCTGGTTTCTGGCACGCTGTCATTGACCAACCCACGAATCACCACCGGCACCTGATAATGCGCCGCTTGTTGCAAGGTTTGGCGCAGCGCTAAGGTGGGCATTCCAAGGGAGACAAACAGCATCGCGCCGCTCGCTTGATTGGGGACACCCATCTGTTGATTCAGTCGCGCTTGATGCGACACCTGAGTTAACGAGGACGACCAAGCGGGTGACGTGACAGGCGTCGCAGCGACTAAACTCGCCAGTGCCAGCAACCCACTCACTAACAACGTTGGATAACGGTTGGCTCTATGATAATTCCCGTGGTTGAGTTTATCCTTTATTAATAGCATAAAGCCTTCCTTTCCAAATTATTCAGGTATAGAATTTTCTCTCCATTTTAGCTCATAATAAGGACATTACCTATGCCGACCATTGACATCCAGTTTAATATTCCCTTCTTCCGTATCGATAAAGTTGAAGAAACTGATACAGCAATTTTTATTTACGGGCAGACAGAAGAAACATCCGTTGGTTGTCATATTTGCGGTAAAGAAACCGCACGTTTTCACGGTTACGACAAAGAACGCAAGGTTAGGCATCTTCCTATTATGAACAAGCAGACCTATCTAATTTATCAGCCTAAGCGATATATCTGTTTTGAACATGGCTGCCATTGCCCAACGACTACTGCAACACCGGATTTTCATTCAAGTGATAGTCAATTTAGTTATGAACTAGAATTATATTTACTGCGCGAATTAGTTAACAGCACAGTAAAAGATGTAGCATTGAAAAATGACACAACAGAGAAGAAGATCGAAGGAATAATTAATCGCCATATCTCACCTAAGATTAATTGGTCGCAATTTAAATTTCTAGGTGATTTAGGGATTGATGAGATTAGTTTAGAAAAAGGAAAAGGCGCCTATATGACAATTATTACAGCCAGGATTAATGGTAAAGTTAGAATACTTTCAATCATTAAAGGTCGAAAAAAGCGTGATATAAAGCATTTTCTGCTTTCGATTCCTATAAAGCTTAGAAAGACAGTTGTGTCAGTTTGTACTGACATGTATAAGGGTTATGTTAACGCTGCCAGAGAGGTTTTTACTCCAATGCAGGTTATTGTTGACCGTTATCATGTTGCTAAACTGTATCGGCGAGCATTAGACAAGATGCGTCAAAAGGTGCTAGCCGATTTAAAAAAGGAGCTACCTCCTCATGAGTATGATAAAGTTAAAAACCTAACTAATCTGCTCAGGGGACATAAAGAGTTTTTTACCAAAGAAGAAAATGAAAAGCTGAATACATTATTCTCCTACTCCTTTGAGTTAACAGAGTCATACCGAATGGCAAGAAAGCTAACGAGCATTTTTAATAAGGAGCAATCAATAAAATCTGGTACTAAAAGTATTGATGCCTGGATTCAGGAGGTTCAAAGTAAAAAGATTAATTGCTTTAAAAAATTCATAAAAACTCTTAAAGCCTTCAAAGTGGAAATCTGTAATTATTTTTCAGAGGGAAAGAATAGTGGGTTTGTTGAAGGATTTAATAATAAGATTAAAGTTTTGAAGCGTAGATGCTATGGGATTTTTGACCCAAAAACACTATTCAAAAGACTGTATATTGATATTAATGGATATGAGCTTTACTCTATAAATATAGGGTAAAACGCACCACGGGAAACCTCATAGAGCCAGGTTTTTCTAAGTACTGAAGTTGGTTTTTACAGACAAAATAACGCTCTATCGAGATACCCGAACTATGCGTAAGAAATACCACATAAACAACCATGATTTTATCATATTATATTAACGATGAGCGATTATCATGAAATATATTGTTGATTGTTTTGAGGAAACTTAGTTATGGGTGCTGGCTCTGATTTAAAAGATAAAATTAAACGTGATACAGGAATTACAGTATATAAAATTACTGATTATGAGGTTGAAGACGCTAACAAACTTTATGACTTATTAACAGATGAAACCAATCAAATAAAGAGTTGGTTGTTATCTATTTCTCAGAATGGTAGAGAAACTATACCGTTTGACATAGCGGTAAATTTAGCTAGCGACAAACAAGTACTAAATTACCTTACTTCAATGGTTCAATCCAAACATATTTCAATTTCAAATAATACAGATTTAAAATTGATTAGGGATATTATTGTATCTTCACGCCCAGATTATTTCACTTGCTTATTGTTAGTAGCAAGAAATAATGATCTTGACGCCTTATATAACATGGTAGTAATGGATATACAAGCTAGTGGCTATCGGGAAGACAGAGCTAGTCGATACTATGACAGCATTATTGCTGTAGCTAATGGTAATAACGGTATGATAAGTCATGACCAGCTGAGATGGTTATCAAACCAAAGTCAAAGTTTTCAAAGTATGATGAACTCTATAGCAGGAGCGCAAAGTAACAGCATCAATCAAGAGGGCCTTAAAAAATTACATGATGATCCTAGTAAATACTCATTTTATAATGATGTAGATGTTTTATCTATATTTAATAAACGTGGCGTTGTGGGTCTTAGCCACGCTAATTCTTTATACGATACGGCAATAGCGCTTTACGAGAAAGAGATTAAGCTGGGTAATGCCACTGCGATGTGTAATCGCGCATATATGCATCAACACGGCCTGGGTGGCTCAAAAAATTACGCGGCGGCAATAGCGCTTTACGAGAAAGCGATTAAGCTGGGTAATGCCACTGCGATGCGTAATCGCGCATATATGCATCAACACGGCCTGGGTGGCTCAAAAGATTACGCGGCGGCAATAGCGCTTTACGAGCAAGCGATTGAGCTGGGTGATGCCTGTGCGATGTGTAATCGCGCATATATGCATCAACACGGCCTGGGTGGCTCAAAAGATTACGCGACGGCAATAGCGCTTTACGAGAAAGCGATTAAGCTGGGTAATGCCACTGCGATGAGTGACGGCGCATATATGCATGAACAAGGCCTGGGTGGCTCAAAAGATTACGCGACGGCAATAGCGCTTTACGAGAAAGCGATTAAGCTGGGTGATGCCACTGCGATGTATAATCGCGCATATATGCATGAACAAGGCCTGGGTGGCTCAAAAGATTACGCGACGGCAATAGCGCTTTACGAGAAAGCGATTAAGCTGGGTAATGCCACTGCGATGAGTGGCCGCGCATATATGCATCAACACGGCCTGGGTGGCTCAAAAGATTACGCGGCGGCAATAGTGCTTTACGAGCTAGCGATTGAGCTGGGTGATGCCTGTGCGATGCGTAATCGCGCATATATGCATCAACACGGCCTGGGTGGCTCAAAAGATTACGCGGCGGCAATAGTGCTTTACGAGCAAGCGATTAAGCTGGGTGATGCCACTGCGATGCGTAATCGCGCATATATGCATGAACACGGCCTGGGTGGCTCAAAAGATTACGCGACGGCAATAGCGCTTTACGAGAAAGCGATTAAGCTGGGTAATGCCACTGCGATGAGTGACCGCGCATATATGCATCAACACGGCCTGGGTGGCTCAAAAGATTACGCGACGGCAATAGCGCTTTACGAGAAAGCGATTAAGCTGGGTAATGCCACTGCGATGAGTGACCGCGCATATATGCATCAACACGGCCTGGGTGGCTCAAAAGATTACGCGGCGGCAATAGTGCTTTACGAGCAAGCGATTAAGCTGGGTAATGCCACTGCGATGTGTAATCGCGCATATATGCATCAACACGGCCTGGGTGGCTCAAAAGATTCCGCGGCGGCAAAAGCGCTTTACGAGAAAGCGATTAAGCTGGGTAATGCCTATGCGATGCGTAATCGCGCATATATGCATGAACAAGGCCTGGGTGGCTCAAAAGATTACGCGGCGGCAATAGTGCTTTACGAGAAAGCGATTGAGGTGGGTGATGCCACTGCGATGAGTGAACGCGCATATATGCATCAACACGGCCTGGGTGGCTCAAAAGATTACGCGGCGGCAATAGTGCTTTACGAGCAAGCGATTAAGCTGGGTGATGCCACTGCGATGCGTAATCGCGCATATATGCATGAACACGGCCTGGGTGGCTCAAAAGATTACGTGGCGGCAATAGTGCTTTACGAGAAAGCGATTGAGCTGGGTGATGCCTGTGCGATGAATAACCGCGCATATATGCATGAACACGCCCTGGGTGGCTCAAAAGATTACGCGGCGGCAATAGTGCTTTACGAGCTAGCGATTAAACTGGGTAATGCCACTGCGATGAATAACCGCGCAGATATGCATCAACACGGCCTGGGTGGCTCAAAAGATTACGCGGCGGCAATAGCGCTTTACGAGCAAGCGATTAAGCTGGGTGATGCCACTGCGATGAATAACCGCGCATATATGCATCAACACGGCCTGGGTGGCTCAAAAGATTACGCGGCGGCAATAGTGCTTTACGAGCAAGCGATTAAGCTGGGTGATGCCACTGCGATGCGTAATCGCGCATATATGCATGAACACGGCCTGGGTGGCTCAAAAGATTACGTGGCGGCAATAGTGCTTTACGATCGAGCGGCTGTATCGTTCAGCAACTTCCTAGATCGCGAAATAAGCGATCTTCTGAGCACTGGTAGTCAATTCTTTACGCCGAATAACTTAATAAATGCTCTTCTTCCACGATTGAAAACTGGAGAAACGGTTTCTACTTCTATTTATCAGTGGTTAATAAGGCATAAAAAAGAGTTACTGAAACAGATTTTAGTTGGCGAGGATGATGATACAGCAAAGTATAAAGTAATTCATTCTGCACTTACTGATCAGAACCATGTTTTATATAAAATATTTTACAAAAAGACTGGGTTTACACCTGTGAGCGTGGATAAGCCAAAATCAAATTTAGGACAGCTTAGAATAAAACATGATGAGCTTGCTACAAATCTTAACCTTCCTGTATATGACGCAGGTAAATTTATGTCTAACAGTTCAGCGTCTTTTTTTACGAATGCTTCTACTGCTAAAGTTGATACCTGTTGCGAACCAAGAGATGCTGTAGATGATTGTGAAGGATATGGGTCGGTTTTTAATAGTATTACAGATGCAGGATTGTAAGAGCCTACCTGGAAAAGAGAAGGCTCTCTTGGGTTTTATTATATAGTGACTGACAGAAAACCTACTAATTCTTAGTCTTTGTTGTTTTATTACACTTTCATTTTTTTATATCCGCGCGAGATCATAATAAAAATAGCATGTTAAGCCCTGGCCGCGTACAAAAAAATGAAATCTCGCTGTTTTGATACGAAAAAAAGCATCCTGCTTTCTGGAATACAATGGGATATTCTGAGGCTGACTAGGCAGCTAACGGTGGGCTGCGACCTCGAATGCGTTTTTTTAGTCGCGCTGCTTTCCTTTGCTCAGCTCTTTGTATAAGACTTCCGATACGATCTATGTTTTTTCCAACAATCGCTAAGCCAACATAACTCTTAAAGCCATCAATGCCGTGATCTAGGCATTGATCCAACCCATGAACTTCAAGAGCATTAATACTGGATTCTACCGCAGAATGCTTTTGTTTCGCTTTCACAAACGAGTCTGACTTTTCAATTTCCTGTGCTTCCTTTGAGAGTCGACCTTTTCTCGGCAATGCAACAACTTCCAAAATATCTGCTAACGCAGATTGATTTTCTTTTGAATGAAAGCCCTTATCAAAACTACATGTGTTTAACTCTGGGAACTTTTGTTGGGTCTCTTGAACCATAGATACGGCGACCTTGTCATCAGTCTCATTCTCCATCACACGATGATGCAATATAAATTGGTGTTGATCCTCCAAGACACAGACTTTCATTCCTAATTCGACTGGTACACCAGCCTTTCCTTTTACAATCCATTCAGTATGTGGCTGAAAGACAGAAAAGACTTTTGGCTCTATGAGGTTTCCCGTGGTGCGTTTTACCCTATATTTATAGAGTAAAGCTCATATCCATTAATATCAATATACAGTCTTTTGAATAGTGTTTTTGGGTCAAAAATCCCATAGCATCTACGCTTCAAAACTTTAATCTTATTATTAAATCCTTCAACAAACCCACTATTCCTTCCCTCTGAAAAATAATTACAGATTTCCACTTTGAAGGCTTTAAGAGTTTTTATGAATTTTTTAAAGCAATTAATCTTTTTACTTTGAACCTCCTGAATCCAGGCATCAATACTTTTAGTACCAGATTTTATTGATTGCTCCTTATTAAAAATGCTCGTTAGCTTTCTTGCCATTCGGTATGACTCTGTTAACTCAAAGGAGTAGGAGAATAATGTATTCAGCTTTTCATTTTCTTCTTTGGTAAAAAACTCTTTATGTCCCCTGAGCAGATTAGTTAGGTTTTTAACTTTATCATACTCATGAGGAGGTAGCTCCTTTTTTAAATCGGCTAGCACCTTTTGACGCATCTTGTCTAATGCTCGCCGATACAGTTTAGCAACATGATAACGGTCAACAATAACCTGCATTGGAGTAAAAACCTCTCTGGCAGCGTTAACATAACCCTTATACATGTCAGTACAAACTGACACAACTGTCTTTCTAAGCTTTATAGGAATCGAAAGCAGAAAATGCTTTATATCACGCTTTTTTCGACCTTTAATGATTGAAAGTATTCTAACTTTACCATTAATCCTGGCTGTAATAATTGTCATATAGGCGCCTTTTCCTTTTTCTAAACTAATCTCATCAATCCCTAAATCACCTAGAAATTTAAATTGCGACCAATTAATCTTAGGTGAGATATGGCGATTAATTATTCCTTCGATCTTCTTCTCTGTTGTGTCATTTTTCAATGCTACATCTTTTACTGTGCTGTTAACTAATTCGCGCAGTAAATATAATTCTAGTTCATAACTAAATTGACTATCACTTGAATGAAAATCCGGTGTTGCAGTAGTCGTTGGGCAATGGCAGCCATGTTCAAAACAGATATATCGCTTAGGCTGATAAATTAGATAGGTCTGCTTGTTCATAATAGGAAGATGCCTAACCTTGCGTTCTTTGTCGTAACCGTGAAAACGTGCGGTTTCTTTACCGCAAATATGACAACCAACGGATGTTTCTTCTGTCTGCCCGTAAATAAAAATTGCTGTATCAGTTTCTTCAACTTTATCGATACGGAAGAAGGGAATATTAAACTGGATGTCAATGGTCGGCATAGGTAATGTCCTTATTATGAGCTAAAATGGAGAGAAAATTCTATACCTGAATAATTTGGAAAGGAAGGCTTTATGCTATTAATAAAGGATAAACTCAACCACGGGAATTATCATAGAGCCGCATTTTTCTTTACCGCAAGGACAAATACGCTGGTCATCAGGTACTGGAATGATTCTCACCGTCACAGGTAATTCATTCTTGACCTTCTTCTTACGTTTGTGAGAAGGGGAACTGCCTCTATATAATGTAGGCTATATTGCTGCTGGCACGCCAAAATCATTGACCTTCTCCCAAAACTGATCCCATCTGCCTTTAGTCTTTACTAGTGTTCTCAAGCATAAAACGATTTTCATTCCCTTGTCTTTCCAGCGCATTCCTGATCCGCCTAATCTTTGTTTAACAATTGTTTTACATGCTGCTTCAGTGACGCCAGAGCCAATTGGTGCATTCTGCTTAATCAAATTATGATACGACATTCGCTTTTCTTTAATATTATTTTCAAAATACGTAATTGTTCCTTCTAGCTTTTCTCTAAGCGATTTATTCAGTTTTTTATTTAGATGCTCTTTAAGCTCAGCAAGTATTCTACCTGCCGCACCTTTCTTGTGCTTTAAGTCATGACATCTCTCTTCGAGCCAAACATCACGCTCATCTCTTTCAGATTTTTTGGTAAATACTGCCTTTGATGCTTCGCCGAGATATTCAGTTGCATGCCAAAAATCTAAAATTTGCGTATCAGTATGTTTTTTTAGAAATGGCCAATTATTTTTTGCTCCATCAGCAACGCCAATTGTTTTAGCATCAGGGTAATATTTCTTTTTCAGCTTTATTTCCTTTTCAAGCCTATTAAAGAATTCATCTTTTCCATATTCTGGTGATGCTGCAACGTAGGTTGTGTGCAGGCGTGCACCATGCTTATCATACATGGAAATAGTTCCAACCATGCTCTCTCTATAACCATCATCAACGGTGAGAACATATGCACCATCTAAGCTAATACTTAGCATCTCAATGCCTGCATCAAGCTTTGGCTCTTCATATTCCCACTCAGCCTCTTTGGCTTGTGCAATACCGCCAACAAAATCAGTTGCCCGTTGCAAGTATGAATGTGAGATTTTACGGTTATGATTGACCTTGAGATCATCAATAACACTAGGAGCAGGTAAGTTTGAGTATTTATGTGAGATTATTTTTGCAAATCGCGGTGTTGATCCTTGGATAATTCTAGCCTTATCTTCTAAAGGACAAAAGATCTTCCCGCCTTTAGAGGTTTGATAAACATAACGCTTAACTCGAGCAACTCCATAAGGCGTTTGGTAATTTGCTTCATCTCTACTTCGTGCTGTTAGCTTTATTTTTCCAACATGGATAGGAGAGCCATCTGCATCAAACTTACTTAAAGCTTTTTCAGTGGCTAATGTTCCAACCTCATTAAGGCCGTCAAGAATTGCATCCTCACATTCAAGCATGGATCCTTTTAGTGGAAGCTTGAGCTCAATAGTTAATTCATTATTTTCATCAGAGAGAATTCTAGCTAACATCCAAACACCATCCGTAATCAAGTTAAAGTGTATATTATGCTGAGAACTACCCAAAATTGTTATCTCCCTACCTGAACTGAATTCGATAATTCTTTTTGTTCTTCTTGAGAAACACTATTTTCTTTAAAAAATTGCTCTACTAAGTGATACGTTAGAAGTTTTCTAATACCCTTCGCAATAAAGTGTCGTGTCACCTTGCCCTTACCATCTCCTAATTTAGCTAGCATAATTGCGTAATCGTCATAAGCTTTTTCCTTACCTATCTCATACAAATATGAGGCCACATAAAAACATACAGCCAGTAGATTTTGTATCCCTTTAAAATTTTTTATCTGCATATTTTCCCAGCCTAGTCCTTCCTTGAGAAATTTAAAAACATATTCAATTTTCGCACGAGATAGATAGGCTATGTATACCTCATACGCCTCATCAAAAGTCGTTACTTTTTTATTAGTTAATAGCAGCATGTCATTCTTAAAAATTCTCCTACCATCTCTGCCTGTAATTTGGATTTTAATTGCATTGAAGTTCTCAAACTCTCCAAAATAAATAGTTATTTTTCCGTCTTGTACGCAATTCTTTCCAACTGTTAACTTTTGGAATTGCTTTTCGCCTTGAGCATCAAAATCAGCGTTAATCAGCTTAAGCTTTTTACGTATCCGTCTTATTTCAGCATGATGCTCATGCTGCGCTCTCTTTAGTTTACTGCGCCTGTGATGAGCGGATGGTAATTAATTCCGCTAGCGAAGGCATAGAATAGTTTTTTGTAATTCTGTCATATATATAATCGAGGACATTAACTGCTAGCTTTTTACATGTCTCAGTAATTGTAACCATTGTATCCTTAGCTTTCGTTCCTTCTTCACTCATAGTATGAAGGTGTACATCGCGCATTCTAGCCTGCTTCCGAGCCATCAACTCTGCTGGATTGTTATGTAGAGGAAGCTCTGGCTTTTCCAGCACTAACAATAGCTGCCTTTTCTTTTTTAAGGTGAGCTCAATTTGTTTATCTAGTTTCTCGTAGCCAGTGATTGTTGAGAATAACTCAGTAAACTCATTGGATAGCTTATCTATCTCATCTTGCCCTGGGTTCTTTTTATATTCAATGAGCTTATGATAATAATCCCAAAACCTATCCAAGAAGCTGTCAACAGAGTCTTGGTGCTTCTTAAAAATTGGCGTCAGCTTTTTATAATGCCTACCCTCATGAACCCAGCACAAGGCGAGTGATTCAGTAATGAGCTTAAACTGTGGCGCATCATCGGTAATGAGTGTTTCTATCGCATAAGGACTCTTTCTATATGTTGAGATAGCTGCCGCATCAGTAATCAGCTTTCTATATTTTGGAAATTTTTTATCACCTAATACCTTATCAAGAATAACTTCCAGCTCCTTACTGTTTAAGATAGTCGATGAGTGAAATACCTTTAAGCTTTCGATTACCTTGTGGGGTAAGTTCATAGTAGCCAGTAAATTAAAAGCGGCCTCATTTAATGTGAACCCAAAGTGGTCTTTGCTTAACATTTCAATGACGCTTAATCGACTTTTACTGGTCAGCGTAAAGTAAGCTGAATAATACTCATTACCCAATACATTAACATAACGGTTTTTCCCATCCTCTCTAGCGTTGGTGTCATCTAGGTGCTGGTAGTTCGTGGATTGTAAACCTGCCTTCACAACTTCTACCTTCTCGGGCTCAAGTATCGTAGGTGTTTTAATTGTGAAGCTATGGATGGTTGATTTACTAATATCTATGTTGGCGGTTTTATAAAATGTCTCAAGGCTTTCTAGCGTCATACCACCTTGAGTATTTAGGAAGCTTGTCCAGCTTTTAATAGTAGGGCCGAACTGGCCCTCATAACCAGTTGGCAGAGGTGCTGTATAGTGTTTGTTTTCAGAAGGGGAGTAATATTGTTGGCGCAAAAAAAGAGTGTTATTAGCAGCAATTTTTATATCCTGGATAAGTGTTTTCTTAGAGCCATTTGGCACAGCATCGCTGGGCAACGAATCTGGATTAATTGTTAGTGTCACTGTATTAGAGACTTCGAGATTTTTTTTACTAGATTTTGGCTTTCTAGTTTTATTGGTTTTATTTCCTTTTCTATCCTTCTCGGAGGAATGATCCTTGTCCTTGTTAGCGCGCGTTTGCTTTCTAACATTAGGCTTTCCTTGCTCACCTTTATATTTATTTAATGCGTTATTTAACGATTGCACCTTGTCTTCTAGCTTTATGATTTTCTCAGCCTGACTTTCACATACATTGCTAAAATCTGTTTCTAGTGCTGTTGGTGTAACAGTATTATTAAATCTCTCAATGAGATCGGCTAAAACTGATTTGTCAGGTTGTTTTTTCATAGGAAGAGTATACCACGGGTTTGAAAAGGTAAATTTTCCCCACACAGATGGCCGTACTGCTGAAATTATTTTTAAGCCATGAACCTGATCGATGAAAAAATAATCCGAGCATACAGCGTTGTTATAGAGCGCACATCATGCTTTTATGACACACGATGATTCCAATATAAAATTTCCAAATTTGCACGAAAAAGCTGTCAAGAACTTTTTGAATTATTTTCAAATCATGCCGATATTGAACGGATACAAATAACGCTCTATCAGAATCCTAAGATGTTTCACTGTCCCGGGTTATGGAGATACCCGAACTATGCGTAAGAAATACCACATAAACAACCATGATTTTATCATATTATATTAACGATGAGCGATTATCATGAAACATATTGTTGATTGTTTTGAGGAAACTTAGTTATGGGTGCTGGCTCTGATTTAAAAGATAAAATTAAACGTGATACAGGAATTACAGTATATAAAATTACTGATTATGAGGTTGAAGACGCTAACAAACTTTATGACTTATTAACAGATGAAACCAATCAAATAAAGAGTTGGTTGTTATCTATTTCTCAGAATGGTAGAGAAACTATACCGTTTGACATAGCGGTAAATTTAGCTAGCGACAAACAAGTACTAAATTACCTTACTTCAATGGTTCAATCCAAACATATTTCAATTTCAAATAATACAGATTTAAAATTGATTAGGGATATTATTGTATCTTCACGCCCAGATTATTTCACTTGCTTATTGTTAGTAGCAAGAAATAATGATCTTGACGCCTTATATAACATGGTAGTAATGGATATACAAGCTAGTGGCTATCGGGAAGACAGAGCTAGTCGATACTATGACAGCATTATTGCTGTAGCTAATGGTAATAACGGTATGATAAGTCATGACCAGCTGAGATGGTTATCAAACCAAAGTCAAAGTTTTCAAAGTATGATGAACTCTATAGCAGGAGCGCAAAGTAACAGCATCAATCAAGAGGGCCTTAAAAAATTACATGATGATCCTAGTAAAGACTCAATTTATAATGATGTAGATGTTTTATCTATATTTAATAAACGTGGCGTTGTGGGTCTTAGCCACGCTAATTCTTTATACGATACGGCAATAGCGCTTTACGAGCAAGCGATTAAACTGGGTAATGCCTATGCGATGAATGACCGCGCATATATGCATCAACACGGCCTGGGTGGCTCAAAAGATTACGCGGCGGCAATAGTGCTTTACGAGCAAGCGATTAAACTGGGTAATGCCACTGCGATGAGTGACCGCGCATATATGCATCAACACGGCCTGGGTGGCTCAAAAGATTACGCGACGGCAATAGCGCTTTACGAGAAAGCGATTAAGCTGGGTAATGCCACTGCGATGCGTAATCGCGCATATATGCATCAACACGGCCTGGGTGGCTCAAAAGATTACGCGACGGCAATAGCGCTTTACGAGAAAGCGATTAAGCTGGGTAATGCCACTGCGATGAGTGACCGCGCATATATGCATCAACTCGGCCTGGGTGGCTCAAAAGATTACGCGACGGCAATAGCGCTTTACGAGAAAGCGATTAAGCTGGGTGATGCCACTGCGATGTATAATCGCGCATATATGCATGAACAAGGCCTGGGTGGCTCAAAAGATTACGCGACGGCAATAGCGCTTTACGAGAAAGCGATTAAGCTGGGTAATGCCACTGCGATGAGTGGCCGCGCATATATGCATCAACACGGCCTGGGTGGCTCAAAAGATTACGCGGCGGCAATAGTGCTTTACGAGCTAGCGATTGAGCTGGGTGATGCCTGTGCGATGCGTAATCGCGCATATATGCATCAACACGGCCTGGGTGGCTCAAAAGATTACGCGGCGGCAATAGCGCTTTACGAGAAAGCGATTAAGCTGGGTGATGCCTATGCGATGAATAACCGCGCATATATGCATCAACACGGCCTGGGTGGCTCAAAAGATTACGCGACGGCAATAGTGCTTTACGAGAAAGCGATTAAGCTGGGTAATGCCACTGCGATGCGTAATCGCGCATATATGCATGAACACGGCCTGGGTGGCTCAAAAGATTACGCGGCGGCAATAGCGCTTTACGAGAAAGCGATTAAGCTGGGTGATGCCTATGCGATGAATAACCGCGCATATATGCATCAACACGGCCTGGGTGGCTCAAAAGATTACGCGGCGGCAATAGTGCTTTACGAGAAAGCGATTAAGCTGGGTAATGCCACTGCGATGCGTAATCGCGCATATATGCATGAACACGGCCTGGGTGGCTCAAAAGATTACGCGGCGGCAATAGCGCTTTACGAGAAAGCGATTGAGCTGGGTGATGCCTGTGCGATGTGTAATCGCGCATATATGCATCAACACGGCCTGGGTGGCTCAAAAGATTCCGCGGCGGCAATAGCGCTTTACGAGAAAGCGATTAAGCTGGGTAATGCCACTGCGATGCGTGACCGCGCATATATGCATCAACTCGGCCTGGGTGGCTCAAAAGATTACGCGGCGGCAATAGTGCTTTACGAGCAAGCGATTAAGCTGGGTAATGCCACTGCGATGAATGACCGCGCATATATGCATCAACACGGCCTGGGTGGCTCAAAAGATTACGCGGCGGCAATAGTGCTTTACGAGCAAGCGATTAAGCTGGGTAATGCCTATGCGATGCGTAATCGCGCATATATGCATCAACACGGCCTGGGTGGCTCAAAAGATTACGTGGCGGCAATAGTGCTTTACGATCGAGCGGTTGTATCGTTCAGCAACTTCCTAGATCGCGAAATAAGCGATCTTCTGAGCACTGGTAGTCAATTCTTTACGCCGAATAACTTAATAAATGCTCTTCTTCCACGATTGAAAACTGGAGAAACGGTTTCTACTTCTATTTATCAGTGGTTAATAAGGCATAAAAAAGAGTTACTGAAACAGATTTTAGTTGGCGAGGATGATGATACAGCAAAGTATAAAGTAATTCATTCTGCACTTACTGATCAGGACCATGTTTTATATAAAATATTTTACAAAACGACTGGGTTTACACCTGTGAGCGTGGATAAGCCAAAATCAAATTTAGGACAGCTTAGAATAAAACATGATGAGCTTGCTACAAATCTTAACCTTCCTGTATATGACGCAGGTAAATTTATGTCTAACAGTTCAGCGTCTTTTTTTACGAATGCTTCTACTGCTAAAGTTGATACCTGTTGCGAACCAAGAGATGCTGTAGATGATTGTGAAGGATATGGGTCGGTTTTTAATAGTATTACAGATGCAGGATTGTAAGAGCCTACCTGGAAAAGAGAAGGCTCTCTTGGGTTTTATTATATAGTTCCGGTGAGTTGGTGTGACAGCCTTTTAACTTAAAACTACTCTAGTTGCTTCTAAAATCCAAGCAACTGGAGAGCCAACGCGCGAGGCAGGAAAGCCGAGGGTTCAGTATATTCCAATCGTAAGATGAGCCTGAAGCAGCATCTGAACAGATGTCACCATGATGGTCCATCGGTTAGTCTTCAGTGCTGATAGTATCAGCTATTTGCTCTTTTGTTATTTTCTCAAATAACGTCTTCTTTGCTTCCTGCATCTTTTGTGCAGATTCATGATCAGTCAGAGAATACGCTAATTTATCTAGTCGTTCAAAGGTTTCATTTTCCTTTAAATACTGCTCAGCATTTTCAATTGATTTGAACTTTTCGTAAGGAGTCATAATGGCCTCGTAAGGGTAAAGTTTAGTTTGCTTACCCTTGCTATTAATGCTGGTTACAGGGAAGTAACAAGGTCTGTGAAAATTAATATAGTCGTTAAAATGCTGGTTATAGAATTCATTAATTTGCGGGGCAAAACGTTGTTGAATATGTATGTAGCCAAAATGCTTTCTAACAACCGAGCCATTTTTACTTTCCACCAAACCGTTGTCATTACTGCTAGTGCGCCATCCTTTCTGTAAATTCCATTGACTTGCTGAAAATAAGCAGGCGACTCAGTCAGATTAGAAATTCCTTTTAAGGTAAACTTAACCAAAAAAGAGGAATGACAATGAGCTGCTATAAAAATGAGAACTTAATCGAAGAAGCCATACATGTTTTAGCAATGGAGGGGTTTGAAGCTTTACCTAAGCTTGTCTCCAGGTTGATGAATGAGGCTATGTTAATAGAAAGGGAGCGCCATTTAAATGCCAGTCCTTATGAGCGAACTGGCGATAGAAACGGATATGCGAACGGCTTTAAACCAAGGTTAATTAACACAGGTCAAGGTCAGCTTGAGCTACAGATACCGCAGGTTAGAGACTCCAATGAAGCCTTCTATCCATCAGTCTTAGAGCGAGGTGTACGCTCTGATAGAGCACTTAAGCTGGCTGTCGCTGAAATGTATGTGCATGGGGTTTCCACGCGCAAAGTTGAAAAGGTGCTAAAGCAACTCTGTGGAACAGATATTTCAAGCACAGAGGTAAGCCGTTGCGCTAAATTGTTGGATGAAGATTTAAAGAAATGGCGAAATAAGCCGTTAGGAAAGATAAAATATCTTTGGCTAGATGCACGTTATGAGAAGGTGCGCACTAGCGGCACAGTACAAGACTGTGCGGTATTGATAGCCTATGGCTTTGATGAATCAACCGGCAAGAGAACAGTGCTAGGTGTTTCTGTTGCGTTATCAGAGGCTGAGGTACATTGGCGTGATTTTCTTCAGCAGTTGGTTGAGCGAGGTATACATGGTATTGAGTTGATTACTAGCGACGCTCATACTGGCCTAAAAGCCGCTAGAAGAGCTGTGTTCCCCAGTGTTCCTTGGCAACGCTGCCAATTTCATTTGCAGCAAAATGCTCAGGCTCACATACCAAAGCGCTCAATGAAGGAACCAGTAGCTGAGGAGATTACAGCTATATTTAATGCCTCAAACATTCATGAGTCGGAAAGACTATTGGCTATGGCGGTAGATAAATATCAGCAAACAGCACCAGAGCTTTCTTCTTGGTTGGAAGTGAATATACCGGAGGGCTTAGTAGTGATGAACTTTGACAGGCCGCATCAAAAAAGATTAAGAACCAGTAACATAGCTGAGCGCGTAAACAGAGAGGTAAAAAGAAGGACGCATACAGTTGGAATTTTCCCTAATACTGAATCGTGCCTAAGGCTCGTATCAGCTGTTTTAGTGGAAATTGATGACCAGTGGAGCGGATCACCTAGATACTTAAGTTGAAGTGAATAATAAGGCTTCATAGGGTTTTAGGATAGATCATTCTTGTTCTTATTAACGAGATATAATTGCTATTACCTAAAAGTTAATAATTTATTTTGAGAGGAGAAAAATTTGAGGTATAAATAATTTTTTAGATTGATTAGCATAATTAATTTAAGATATTATGCGATGAGACAGGTACAATAGAGTGCCATTTAGAATTTTAAAGGTTTTTCTAAGTACTGAAGTTGGTTTTTACAGACAAAATAACGCTCTATCGGTACAATAGAGTGCCATTTAGAATTTTAAAGGTTTTTCTAAGTACTGAAGTTGGTTTTTACAGACAAAATAACGCTCTATCTGGTTTGACTCATCCAATAACTCTTTTGCCGATGTTACTCAATATATTAACAATCTGATTATACATTATAATGCTAATAGAATTACTATTATTGACCCTTATATCTCTACTTCAATAGATTCATTTAAGGCACTTATTGCTCTGGAGAAAATTGGACTACAAGTCAATGTTATTTCTTGCAGAAAAAAAGACAATAATAGTGTTGAAAAAAACAAAATAATAAAACTATTAAATACTACAAAAAATAATTTACCTATAGCAAATCTAACATGGACTGAATTGGAAGATGGAGCTTTCCACGACAGATTTATATTATTTGGTTCAGAAGAAGGTAACAATATAATATATATGTTATCAAATAGCTTAAATAGCCTGATGAATAAATATGATTTTAGTATGGTTAAAATGGAAGGCTATATGAACTATGATGCGAATAGATATATTAATAAAATACATGATAAATGTGTTAAAGATAAGATTGTTTGGAGTATTAAAAATGAAATTTAATAACCACAAGGATATCTCAATAGCATTGTCAGCAATGAATATTAAAATGATTAATGATAATACCTTTGAAAATACGAAAAGGGAAAAGTATTCAAGGATAGAATTATTAGAATACTGTAATCTTTACCTGCAAAGCACTTCATGCGAAGCATCTTTATCTTTTGATTTTTGTATTAGCATTTTATCGGTGTATTACTATTACGGAGAAATAAATCAGCTATATGACGCTATGGAATATTTAAGAGTACACATAGCACATAGCTACAAAAATCTCATGGATTCACTATATCAAGAGAAAAATGAAGTAGAAACCCAAGATAATAAAGACCTATTTTACCTTAATATGCTAAAAAAACCGTTTGGATGTGAAATATTTATCATGCTAGATCAACGTCATGATTGTAAAAAGTTATCACTAAGAATTTATTTAATATGCCATATAATCAAAGCTCTTTCATGTATTGATATTAATGGAACAGATAAATTTTTTTCTGATAATCAAACAAGTGGAGTAATTAAAAACTATTTCATTTGTTACATGCTCAGTAAACCAGAATTCATGATAGATGACTTCATGCATTTTATTAATTCATCTATTCCTTTTTTTAAGGCTTTAGTGGCATTTAGGATTTTCCATCTCTCCAGGTTTACCTTTAGCTATCAGGAAAAAATACAGATCGAAAAACTAAATGAGTTAGTATTTACAGACAATGAAAAGATATATATATTCTTTTACTACTCTTTTTCAAAATATGCTTCAACTATTGGATTAATAAATCAATACGATGATGAAGTATATATTGATTTTACCAGCGAAATTCATAAACTAGTAAGACAATTATTTTCAATAGAAACATTTAATTATTCTATCTTTTATAACGACATAATATGTAATCTTGGTGCGAATCATGGAGTATATAAAATCCTTATGTGTATCATGATGCAGGTTAGAATGATAAATAGAATAAATAACTTTAATGTTTTGTGTGATCAATTGATTAAAGATAGTATAGAGTTTGTTGAAAATAATTTCAGTAACACTGGTTGCGATAATAAAGATCTCTCTTTAGGTAAACAAATACAATTGTTTTACAAGTGGTCAGGCATTAATTCTACAAAACTGAATGAGGAAATCAAAAAAAAATATATAAAAATATATAAAAAAATATATCAACCATATATTTTTTTCAGGAATAGGCAGTTATGGACTAGCAATATATATCTAATGAGGTTTTACTTGATAATATTAGAGGCAATTGATGTTTTAGATGTAAGTCTTGTTAGCCAATATATAAATGTAAAAAATAACTACCCACATCCACTTGATAATTATTTTAATCTCAATGAGTGAGTATATAAATTTAGTTAGCAGGTGAAATATCTTGTTTTATTTTATCTAAGTCTTCAGTAGATATTCCAGTAGTTTCATATATGAAATTATCATCTGATCCTTTGCGAAGCATATTTTTAACAATTTCAGATTGTTTAATAAACTGGCCTTCTTGTCTTAATTGATCTGCTGCAGACATAATCGTCTCCTTCATATCCGGTAGTGCTTCAGCTAATAGCGTGACAATTTCACTACCATAGTTGTCTTTCTCATATTCTAGCGCATATTTTACCAGCCTAGAAATGTGTTTTCCACCATCAAGTGTTTTGATTAATTGTAGCAAATCATGCTGAATTAATGCTTTGATAATTGGTATAAGATCACGGCTATACGCGTGCTTGCGGCATAATTCCATGGCAGCCACATGCCCATGCGTTAATAGCTCATCATCGGGTATGACCGATAAATCAATCAATGGGGCAGGGGCATTGTAAAGCTCTTGGGCGAGTTCCGCATCCTCAAACAAGTCGAAGAAATTGAGCGTGTACGGGTAGGGTTTTTGCTTGCCGTTATAAAACACCAAGTTGAGAATTAACGGCAGTTTGAGCTTGTCATTCTTCTCTTTTTTATCAATTTGTTTTAAAAACCGATCCCAAATCTTACAGCGATAATACCAGAGCCTAAACGCCATTAATGGATCCGGTTGCGATTGGTGCTCGCTGAGCACGTACAAAAAAATCTGCTCTTTACCGTATTGTTTTTTGAGCTTTACTTGGTAGAGCACATCCGTAAACGCAGTCTGGAAATCTTCTTCGATGAAGCTGTCGTTTTCTAAATGTAGTGTTTCCCAGTCAATCATCTTTTGGATTTTTTTAGGTAAGTGCGCCTTAAAAAAATCCTTGGCGATCTCGATGTCCTGGAGCGAGCTTTTAAAAAAAAGATCGTGATGCTTAATGGCGTGCTTGCTGCTCATTCCCTATCCTTGTTTGCTTTTGTTGACCACCTTGGCTTCCACGTGTAATACCCTGCATAAAAAAAGAAAGCAGCAACCAAGAGGTATCGCCAATAACCCTGCAGCGGTGTAATGAAGACATAACGGTTAATGAGAAAGAAAACAGCAACGATGATTGACGCATACAACGCGCCTTTCGTGCCGCGCTCTTTCAAGAGGGTTGTATACCGTAAATCAGGGTAAGATGTTTTCATTAACCCGCTTGTGACTCCTATTAGGCTTAGCCATAAGATTGCTATGTAAGCAACACATGAGTAAGCCACTATTCTAATTGAATTACCGGACTCTCACCAGAAGAAGTTTACTCTCTACGTCCCGCAATAACTACTCGTAATCCACAGTCTACCATGACCTAGCTCGACTGAGACCTGAAAACGCGCTTTGCGATCCAAAATGGCATCCTCGCCTTTTAATGAGCTACGACTCGGCCCACCGTTCAACGGTGATTCCCATCCCGTGAGTTCTTTATAACGGGGTGCTGCCTTTATATAATGTAGAATATATAGCATAATATACACTTTAACATGATGAAGGATGGTGTTTGGATGTCAGCTAGAATTATCTCTGATGAAAATAATGAATTAACTATTGAACTCAAGCTTCCACTAAAAGGATCTATGCTTGAATGTGAGGACGCAATTCTTGATGGGCTTAATGAGGTTGGAACATTAGCCACTGAAAAAGCATTAAGTAAGTTTGATGCAGATGGCTCTCCTATCCATGTTGGAAAAATAAAGCTAACAGCACGAAGTAGAGATGAAGCAAATTACCAAACGCCTTATGGAGTTGCTCGAGTTAAGCGTTATGTTTATCAAACCTCTAAAGGCGGGAAGATCTTTTGTCCTTTAGAAGATAAGGCTAGAATTATCCAAGGATCAACACCGCGATTTGCAAAAATAATCGGAAGTGTAATGTAGTAGGTTTTATATTGCTCCCAGCACAGCAGTTTTCCATTTAGAGCACCATGCTTTACTGTTAATCTGAGCACGCAGCTGAAGGATCGGGTCTAACCCTTCCCTAGTCCACTTCATGTGCTGCTGACCCTTGCACCTTTGGTTAATCAGGCTTTCCACTGTGGACTCCGCAAGATTACTTGTGAAGACTAGATGATTTTTTTTCCTTTCTCGGTAATTAACAATCTTGTCTTTATTATTTTGAATATATGTTATGAATTTTTTAATCTTATCTGACAATTTTGAAGAAAATGCATGCTCCTTTAATTGCTCAAGCCTAGTTATTGCAGCAGACACATTTCCCCGCCACAAATGCCATTTGATACGTAAGAATTTAGGCTTTATGTCATCTGGTAATGAGATATTTTGCATTTTCATGGAGATATGAAACCAATCTAATATTGAGGTGATTGTTTTGCATAATGGTTTTAATGCATCCACTATACTCCAGCAATTTGCAGCACCATCACATAGAGCAGTAATATGAGTATTTTGTGTCATCCCTTCTCTAATAGCAGCTATAACAGTGTTTTCAATCATCTCTTTCCCACTATCGTTCGCAGTTGATGCAGCGCATGATTTACTGGATAGAAAATTTCTAGTGCCTTTCGCACTGCTTTCGACAGCATCTGGCTTGTAAAAAACAGCCGTCATCGCTTCAAAACTTCTATAATTAGGCTCTTTTGAATTTACATGACCACCATCAACATTTAAAATTAATTCTTCTGCCTCATCTGCTTTTAACATGTTTTTTTCTTCTTTATTGACTAACTTTAATGAGCTGCCAACACGCTCTGTTGTTAATTTGATTCGATTATGATTGTTAACTTTGCGTTGTGCAGTTGAAAATTTATTAAAAATATCCTCGGCATCTCTAAAGGTCTGTTCGGCCCCTAATTCAGATTGAAGTTTTGCAAGGTCTCCTGATATCGTTGTGCCACCAAGAAAAGTCCTAACTGTTGAGGCCGGTTCAAAGCCACACTGATTACATTTTGCTCGTTGCATTTTTACTTCATGGTCAGTAAATACGTCGTGAAATGTCGACTTACGCTTGCCTTGCTTAATTAATTCACCTGGACATTTTGGGCACAAATGTAAATCATTATTGATTAGTTCAGTTTTTTCTATCAGAATATTATCAAGCGCAGCCTGCAATAGTTTAATTTGTTTCTCATGCTCTAATGAGAAATCTAAACAGTTTGTTGCTACCTTGACCGACTCTTCTATTAACGTAGATTGGCGAACAACTGTGCTGGGATTATCGAGATCAATAGATTCGAAGATTATGCGGTATCCTTTGTTCATTTTGACGCTCCAGTAGTTTTCTCAATCGACTGCAGCACAATATCATAGATAGCTGTTAAAACCTACTACATTACACATCCGTGTTCAGATAACAGATTTCTAAGCTGCCTGTGCGGCAGTTAACTTTTATATTTTTATAAATAAACCCCATCGTGGTTTCTAAGCTGCCTGTGCGGCAGTTAACTGCTGCCCGCTCCTGCATTAATCGTGCTAAGCTTTCTAAGCTGCCTGTGCGGCAGTTAACTTAAAGCGGGATCTCACAGCACGATTATCGCATTTCTAAGCTGCCTGTGCGGCAGTTAACTTATTAAACAATAAAGCTAAATTATTTTCGGATTTCTAAGCTGCCTGTGCGGCAGTTAACTCGCACATAACGTGTTACCCCCTTCATTCCCGTTTCTAAGCTGCCTGTGCGGCAGTTAACTACCTGCCCGCCTCGATTGTGCTGTCGCACCCTTTCTAAGCTGCCTGTGCGGCAGTTAACACTTAAGAACCATCGATGAGATCGGCTTAGTATTTCTAAGCTGCCTGTGCGGCAGTTAACATTACACTATATCTTTATTCAATGACGACAACTTTCTAAGCTGCCTGTGCGGCAGTTAACCGACACCGTCGCTCTCTTTACCCATGCCATAATTTCTAAGCTGCCTGTGCGGCAGTTAACAAGCCAACCGGTATCACTGCGCCGACGCGAGATTTCTAAGCTGCCTGTGCGGCAGTTAACGCGTCGATTTATGCCACTTGTATAGCCTTGATTTTCTAAGCTGCCTGTGCGGCAGTTAACTGCGTGAGTTTTTAGAACAAAAAGAGCTTTATTTTCTAAGCTGCCTGTGCGGCAGTTAACGGCTAACTATGAGCCTTGCCTTGTGTTTAATCTTTCTAAGCTGCCTGTGCGGCAGTTAACATATCCCGGTTAGTGTTTTTTGTGTGTCTGTTTTTCTAAGCTGCCTGTGCGGCAGTTAACTAGAATTAGACGATACTAATAGTTTTTTAAATTTTCTAAGCTGCCTGTGCGGCAGTTAACAGTTATACTAAATACTCGATTGGGGTTTACTCTTTCTAAGCTGCCTGTGCGGCAGTTAACTAGTGTCGACCCCACAGCCGCTGTACGTTTCTTTTCTAAGCTGCCTGTGCGGCAGTTAACTGGGTACTAAATCATACATAGCTGAAGGCTTATTTCTAAGCTGCCTGTGCGGCAGTTAACCAGCCAGCAACTTAATATCAGTCATCATTGTATTTCTAAGCTGCCTGTGCGGCAGTTAACAATAGCGCCGGTCATTTTCCTCTATTGTGATATTTCTAAGCTGCCTGTGCGGCAGTTAACTTCTATCTGAGCTGGGCAAATCGCTTGAGCAGTTTCTAAGCTGCCTGTGCGGCAGTTAACATCTAGCGAATCACGGGTTCGCGAGTATAGAATTTCTAAGCTGCCTGTGCGGCAGTTAACCCGTCCCTTACACAATAGTTTTTCTCTTTAGCTTTCTAAGCTGCCTGTGCGGCAGTTAACACCCGCAACCGCAGCGCAAGTTGCAAGTAAAATTTTCTAAGCTGCCTGTGCGGCAGTTAACAAGCCATTTCCACATGCCGAGGGATAAACCATTTTCTAAGCTGCCTGTGCGGCAGTTAACCTATCGCAACAATATTGCGCCGTAATTTCCCTTTTCTAAGCTGCCTGTGCGGCAGTTAACCGAAACGTGCCCATAATACACTGATACCTTCATTTCTAAGCTGCCTGTGCGGCAGTTAACACTTTGTTAAACTTATTTTGTGTTGATGTTACTTTCTAAGCTGCCTGTGCGGCAGTTAACTAATTACTCAGATATCGAAACATCTATGCTTCTTTCTAAGCTGCCTGTGCGGCAGTTAACAGAGTTACGAATATAAGATCGATAAACATACATTTCTAAGCTGCCTGTGCGGCAGTTAACTCAAACAAGATAGGCTTTAATCCTAATTTGTCTTTCTAAGCTGCCTGTGCGGCAGTTAACCAGT